>NZ_MNBL01000148.1 GCF_001879695.1 Nioella sediminis | reverse complement strand
CGCCCGCGGCAAAACGGAAGGCCTCAGGTGGATCGGACCCTCTCCCAGCTACGGCGAGTCTTCAGCGCCCTGAACCTGATTTGTGCCGTGATCGGGGCATGTCTGCTGTTCATGATCGCATCAATCATCTGCTTCGAGGTCACCATGCGCTGGCTTGGTGCCGGGTCGCAGCTCTGGGTGATCGAGGCCAGCGAATACTCGCTGCTGTTCATTACCTTTCTCGGCGCTCCCTATCTTCTGCAAAGGAACCTGCATGTGGTCATGGATCTGGTCTATGCCAGCCTGGCCGGGCGGCCGCGCATGGCGCTGCAACTGGTCAACGCGACCATCGGCTTCGTGCTTTGCGCGGTTCTGGCCGTGGTCGGCGTCAGCGTCGTGATCGAACAGTTCGAACTGGGCGTCCGGCAAGTGACCGTGATGCGGCCGCAAAGCTGGTGGATCACCGCTGCCCTACCCATTGGAATGGGCCTGATGGCCGTGCAGTTTCTCGATCAGATCGTCCGCACCCTCCGAGGGGAGCTTGTCTGAGCGATGGAATGGTATGTCACGCTCAGCATTATCCTGATCCCGCTTTTCATCCTGATGTTGATGGGGTTGCCGGTCGCCTTTTCCTTTCTCGCCGTCAATCTGGTCGGGTCCTACATCCTGATGGGCGGCTTTTCGGGGATCGAGCAGCTGATTCTCAACACCGTCGGTTCCGTGACCAGTTTCACCCTGATCCCGATTGCCCTGTTCATGATCATGGGCGAGGCGATGTTCCGGTCCGGGATCGCGATTGAATTAATGGACACGCTGGACAAATGGTTCGGCAAGGTGCGCGGTCGCCTCGCGCTGATGGCCGTTGGCGGCGGCGTTCTGTTTTCGACCCTGACGGGCAATTCCATGGGCTCCATCGCATTGTTGGGCTCTTCCCTGACGCCCGAGATGGAAAAGCGCGGCTATGCCAAGTCGATGTCGCTTGGTCCCATCCTCGGGTCTTCCGGCCTCGCGATCATGATCCCGCCCTCTTCGCTGGCGGTTGTTTTGGGCGTGATCGGCGATATCTCCATCGGTCGCATCCTGATCGGCATCATCGTGCCGGGATTCGTGATGGCGCTGCTCTATGTCCTCTACATTCTCGGCCGCTGTCACCTGCAGCCGCATCTGGCCCCCACTTTCGATGTCCCGAAAGTCAGCCTGGGCGAGAAACTGCTGGCAACGGGCATCAACATCGTGCCGCTGTCGCTGATCGTCTTTTCGGTCGTCGGCGTGATCTTCCTTGGCATCGCGACGCCCAGTGAAGCCGCCGCAACGGGCGCTTTCGCAACGCTGCTGCTTGCCGCGCTGCGCCGCCGGCTTACACCGAAAGTGTTCGGAGAGACGATTTTTTCCAGTGCCAACATCTCGGTCATGGTGCTGCTGATCGTATCGGGCGCGGTCACCTTCTCTCAGTTGATGGCCTTCACCGGGGCCACCTACGGAATGGTCGATGCGGTTCTGAGCCTCGATATTTCGGATCACGCGATTGTCTTCATGATGATCATGCTGGTGGTGTTCATGGGGATGTTCATGGGACCGCTGCCGATCATGCTGATCACGCTGCCGATCTTCGTGCCCGTCGTACAGCAGTTCCAGATGGACCTGATCTGGTTCGCCGCCCTGTTCCTTGTCGCGATCGAAACCGGGGCGACCTCGCCACCATTCGGGGCGGCGCTGTTCGTAATGAAGGCGGTGGCCCCCAAGGGCACGACCATGGGCGACATCTACCGCGCGGCGGTGCCCTTCATCCTGCTGGACCTGCTGGCGATCCTGCTGATCTTCTTCATTCCGGAGTTGGTAACCTACCCGGTCGACCTGATGTTCCGATGAGCCGCCCGAATGTCCTTGTGATCATGACCGATCAACAGCGTGCCGACCACCTCGGCTGCTACGGCAACAGCATCGTGCGGACACCCAATATCGACGCACTGGCCGCGCGGGGGACCCGGTTCGACCGGTTCTATGTCGCCAACCCGATCTGCCAGCCAAACCGCGCCGCCCTCGCCACGGGGCAACTGACCTCTGTCAACGGCTGCCGTCAGAACGGCATTCCCCTCGGACTGGACTGCACGACCTACGCGGACGTGCTGCGCGCAGCAGGCTACCGAACCGGGCTGGTTGGCAAGGCGCATTTCCAGAGCGTATCCCCGGTGCCCGCTCGCTTACCGACGGCTGCGGGAAACGGCGCAGCACCACCCACCCCCTTCGATCTGGCACGCAGAAGCCAACGTTGCGGGCCCGACTACGAGCACGAGATTCGCACAGGCTGGATCGACAACCCGGACCGAGAGGTGCCAACCCCCTATTACGGCTTCGACCATCTGCGACTGTGCATCGGCCATGGAGACCAGGTGGAGGGGCATTACACCGGCTGGCTGCGCGACCGGCTGAACGGCGCGCCCGATCCGCGCGGGCGCAAGGCGGCGCTTGGCACGGACGCCAATGACACGCCGCAGCTGTGGCGCACGGCAGTACCCGAGGCGCTGTACCCCACGGCTTTCGTGGGCGAGGAGGCCTGCACCTTCCTGCAAGATCAGAGCGATGATCCCTTCCTTCTGGTGGCGTCCTTCCCCGACCCACATCACCCGTTCACGCCACCGGGCCGCTATTTCGACATGTATGACCCGGCCGATATCCCCCTGCCCGAAAGCTTCGGCCATCGGACCGCCGCCCGCACCGACCTGCCAGACCATATCCAAAGGGTCTACGAGATCGGGGCCGAAAAGCCCGATGCCTATTGGCCGTTCCACAGCGACGCTGAGACCACACGCCAAATGATCGCGCTGAACTATGGTGCGATTACCATGATCGACGACTGGGTCGGCCGGATGCTGGACACGCTGGCACGAAGCGGCAAGGCGGCGAACACCATTGTCATCTTCATGTCCGATCACGGCGATTACATGGGGGACCATGGCACGGTGCTCAAACATGGGCTGCACAGTCACGGGCTGATCCGCGTGCCGCTGATCTGGGCCGATCCACGACGCGAGGCGGGTGTATCGACGGTGCAGGGCAGTGCCATCGACTTCGCGCCGACCTTGCTGCAAAGCGCCGGACTGAAATGTCCCGTTGGCATGCAGGGGCGTGACCTGCTGGCAGAAGATGCGGAAAACCTGCCTGTGCTGATCGAGGATTCCGGCCTTGCCTTCGCCAGTGACGACGGGCGCACCGCAAGCCGGACGCTGGTTCATGACGGCTGGCGGATGACCGTTTTCGAAGGCTCGGATCTGGGCGAACTGTTTGATCTGGAAGCGGATCCGCACGAGCTGTCGAACCTCTGGTTCGATCCGGGCTCTGCCGACCGGCGGGCGGCCATGATGCAGCAGCTTGCCCTGCGCATGATCGCGCTCCGCGACACGTCCCTTCTACCCACACATCAGGCCTAGACCCATGCAGAACACTCCCCTCAATATCCTGATCGTCGGCGGAGGCATCGCGGGTTGCTGTGCGGCCATTGCGTTGACGCAATCAGGTCACCGGGTTCGAATCGTCGAAAAACAGGATGCCTGGCGGTTTCAGAGCTCGGGCATCTTCGTCTATGCCAACGGCCTTGTCAGCCTGCGCAGGCTTGGCCTGCTTGAGGATATCCTGGCGGCGGGTTTCGCAGTGCCCGAGGGGCGCAACGCCTATTTCGACCATCTCGGCCAGCCGATCGTGGACACGTTCTACCCGGCTGCGGATGGGGGCGAGATCCCCGCAATCCTTGGGATAAAGCGGGCCGAAATGCACCGTGTCATGGCGGCACGGGTAAACGGCCTGGGCGTGCCGATACACCTGGGCACCACGGTAACAGCGCTGGAAGAGGGGGCCGAGGGCATCACGGCCACACTGTCGGATGGCAGCGCGGAACGCTTCGATCTGGTGATTGGTGCCGACGGGCTGCGTTCGTCGGTACGGGCGATGGTGGGTATCGAGATTGCCCCGCGATATACCGGGGTCGGGGTCTGGCGGTCCGTGCATCGCAGACCGGCGGGGCTAACCGACAAGATCATGATGATGGGCCCCGCCAAGCGCTTCGGCATCATGCCGATCAGCGATGACCTGCTTTATACGTTTGGAACCGTAGCCGAACCGGAAGACAGCCACTACGCGCCGGCCGATTGGCCCCAACTGATGGCCGAACGCTTCGCCGAGTTCTGCGACCCCGCAGCGCCCTTCCTCGCGGAATTGGATGCGCAGTCCGAGCTGCTCTTCACCAAGGTCGAGGAAATCGTCCTGCCCTTGCCATGGCACAAGGGACGGGTTCAGCTGATCGGCGATGCGGCCCACGCCTCGACCCCGTTCATGGGGCAAGGGGGCGCGATGGCCATGCAGGATGCTTTGGTTCTGGCCGATGCACTCTCTGCCCATGACACGCTTGAAACAGCGCTGACGGCGTTCGGACAGGCGCGGTTTCCGGTCTGCGCTTTCGTGCAGGATGTCTCGCGCGCCGTGGGAGAGGCGGGCGCGCAAGAAACCGCAGGCGGTGCCGCCGAACGCCATGCGGAGATGCGTGCGACGGCGCAAGGGAAAGTGGACGGGTTCTATCGCAAGCTTGGGGATTTGACCGGGGCGGGCCGTTTTCGACGCTGAGACCGCCTAGCCCGGCAAGCGCAGCCGCCCCGAAATCTCTGCCTCATGGTGGTTCAGGGCGCCAATCCCTGCCCCGGCGGTCCAGAATCCCCCGAGTATCTCGGTTCCCTGCATATCGACCCGCCCGCCGATCATTGCGCCCTCAAGCGTCACATTGGCCATCATCAGCGAGTCCCGCATCGACAGGGTACCAAGTCGGGCACCGGCAAGGGACAGCACACCCTGCACCACGGTTGCATCAAGGATCACATCGCTCGCGGTCAGCCCGTCGGCACGCAGGTCGGTGCGAAAACTCGCGCCGCTGAAATCGCATCGTCCCCGCACCGTCGCCTGCCGCAGCCATGACAGGCCGTGAAACCGCGCACCCCGCGCGCTGAGACCGCCGTTCAGCACGGCACCCGACAGGTCGAAGCCCCGCAGGTCGAGGCCGTCAAGCACCAAAGGCGTGTCCAGAACGAGCCCGCAGGCATCGACATGTTCTCCATGCCGCCATGGTTTCCTAAGCTCGGTCAGAAGGTCCGCCCCGGTCATGTGAACACGAAGCCCCGGTTGACCGGCAGCACCTGCCCGGTCAGCGTCAAGGCCGCTTCGCCAAGCAGAAAGGTCACGATTCCCGCGACATCCTCGGGCGGCTGCGGTCCGGGCACGGCGCGGCCCGTGCCATATTGGTCATGGCGTGCCTTGGGCACGTATTCGGTGCTTTCGGTGGTCAGGATGCCCGGCGCAATGGCGGTCACGCCGATCCCGTCTGGTCCCAGTTCGCGGGCGAGCGACCGGGTCATCGAGATCACCGCACCCTTCGAGGCCACGTAGCTCATCAGGTTGGGCGCGCCCCACAGCGCGGTATCAGAGGCCACGTTGACGATCCGCCCGGACCCCGAGGCGCGCAGGGCGGGGGCTGCGGCGCGGGTCATCAGCCATGTGCCGCGAACATTGACCTCCATCACCCGGTCCCAGGTGTCGATATCGACATCCTCGAAGCCGATGCCCCCGATGCCGGTGGCAATCGCCCCGTTGTTGAACAACCCGTGCAGCGGCCCGTCCAGCGCGGCGCCGAGAGCTGCGACGCTGGCCGGATCGCGCAGGTCGAGGGGGTGGAAGGTGGCTGAAAGCTCAGCCGCCACGGCGCGGCCTTCATCCTCCAGAATATCGGCAAGGATCAACGTCGCGCCCGCCTCTGCCAGATGGCGCGCGATCACCGCGCCAAGCCCGCGTGCCGCGCCGGTGACCAGAATGCGCCGTCCCGCCAGACTCATTGTGCGGCCACGCCGTCGGCGGCGGCATCCTCGGCCTCGATCTGGGCGCGGGCCAAGCGGTTGAGCGCGCGGCGCAGATGCGCAAGGCCGATGTCATGCTGATACAGCATCTCGCGGCGCCGGGCGTCGTCGGGCATGCCTTCCAGCATCACCCGGTCCTGTTCCAGAACGTTCCAATGCCGTTCCTCCAACCGCGCGCGGAACAGGAACCGCCAGCTGTCACGCTCGAACCCCTGCACCTTGCGCATCCGCCAGAAGAACACCTTGCAGCGCTGCGGCCCCATGGGCAGGACGTAACCAACGATCCGCATGTTGCCGCCCGGTCCCGCCGAGGCGGGATAGGGAATGTCGAGGTGGCAATACATGCCGCCTTCAGGGGTTTCGAATTCGACCCAATCGAAATTCTCGCCGGTCTGACCCACACGCGCCACGCGGAAGCCGCCCTCGCGGTTGTCCAGTTCCAGCAGATCCTGCTTGGACCCGAAGGCCAGGGTGAAGCTTTCGGCATGCAGATAGCAGCCGTGCATCGGATCAGCGAGGTTGTCGAGCGCGTAGCGATAGTTCACGTCCCAGATCGCCGTACACAGGAACCCGGCCCAGTCCGGGTCCGTCAGCTCAGGGGACAGCGGCAATTCGGGCGGTTCCGTCGCCTCGTCAGAAGACATGAACACGAAGACCGCATCGCTGTGTTCGGCCACATGGTAGGAGCGCAGGGCCTTGCGCCCCTCCATCGGGCAATCGGGCATGGCGGGCACCTGCTGCACGGTGCCGGTGCCATCGACCACGACGCCGTGATAGCGGCAGCCGATATGTTCCCCGTGGATCTCGCCATAGCTGAGTGGCGCACCCCTGTGGGGGCAGAAATCCTCGATGCACTGAACCTGCCCGTCCGACCGGCGCCACATCACCAGTTTTTGCCCAAGTGCCACGACGCCGAAGGGGCGGTCGGCACGGATCTCCACCGATTTGGCGACAGGATACCATTGATCGCGGACGCCTTCGTTCACGCGGGCCTCGATCCGGGCCCTCATCTCTGCTGATACTGCCATGATGTCCTCCGTTCAGGCTCCGAAGCCGTTTTCGAGATAGGCCGCGTCCAGATCGGCGTTGATTGCCTGCAACTCGGCCGCAAGCGTGTCAGCCGTCCAGTCGGGTTTGCCGCTGGAAGGCCGGATGACGGCGCGGGCGGCCAGCGCCTCGGCCAGCGCGGCTTGCCCGGTGATGCCTTCGCCATAGATCGCCATCAGCGCCTCGGCCAGATCGTCCTCGGCCTGGCTGAGCGGACGCCCCCGGCCCTGGTTGGCCAGTTCCGGGCGGCCCGCAGCGCGCGCGGCGGCCATCATCGCCTTGAAGGCGTCGGGGCGTTCAGCGTTTCCTTGCGTGCTCATGATCCTCACCCCTTGCGGTAAACGGCGCCATCGTCGCCGGAGGTTCCGATGACGGTCCAGACCGTCGCCGGGCCGACCCCCGGATTGCGCAGATAATGGGCCTGCCCTGCGGGTGTCTTGATCAGGTCACGGGGGCCAAGCTCGACGCTGGCTTCCGTGCCGTCCTCCTCGACCCAGACAACCTCGACGCTGCCCTCGATACACAGATAGGCATCCTCGACCGTGCGGGTGAAGGGGGCCAGTTTCGCCCCCATGGGCAGGCCCCACATCTCCTTGCGGGTGCTGTCATGTTGCACCGCGCCGGGTGCATCGCCGACATAGACCTTGCGGGTAAAGCCCGCCTCTTCCCAGATCGTCGGCAACTCGGTGTAGCGCACCACGTATTCCGACATCAGTTTCTGGATCTCGTGGCTTCCGTTTGGATCGTAGGCCATGGTCTTGCCCGGTTCCGCGCCGAACGTGCGGGCCAGTTCTGCAGGGTGCTCCTTGGGGTGATAGTGGTAGACGGGCGGCAAGGGTTTGCCCACATCGACCGAGATCGACATAACCACCGGCTCGACCCCGTCGACCCGAAAACCGTGGCCGATTTCGCGGGCGTTCAGGATCATGTCCTTGGGGCCAAGATTGACCTCCACCACCTCGCCATGCTTTTCCCAGCCGACAATCAGCGCGCCCGAGAGAATGAGGAAGCTTTCCTCGATCTCGTGGCTATGGCAGGCAGCGTAGCGGCCGGGTTCCTTGTAGATCAGGCTGAGCGTGAAATTGTCCGCTTTCAGGGTCGAGGGATCGCCCACCTTGGGCGAGCCACCGGCACCGATATAGCGCATCTGCGCCCGCGCCAGTTCATCGAACCCGGCATTGGAGGGAAAGGCGTTCCAGTCGAAGGCCTTGTCGACAAAGCGTCCGGTATGGGCCTTCATCCGATCTGCGAGGCTGGCCTGAGGGGTTGCGGCGATGTTCATGACGATGCTCCCTTTGGAATTTGCTTGACCACAGACTAGGCTCGGGGGTTTCGTTGGAAAGATTGCGTTTTACCGGTGAAACGTCTCGGAGAGGTGATGAGCGACGAAGACCCCTATTCCGTGCCAGCGCTCGTGCGTGGCCTGACCCTGTTGCAGGCCTTTTCGCCGCAACGCCCCGAACAGACGATGGCGCAACTGGCAAAGACGCTCGGCATTACCCGGTCGGCGGTGTTCCGCACCGTACACACGCTGGTGCAAGAGGGATTCCTGCTACCGGTTCGGGACGGCAGAACCTATCGCCTTGGTCCGGCGGTTCTGCGGGTCAGCTATGGGTATCTGGCCAGCCGGGAATTGCTTGAAGTCGCACAAAAACCGCTCGAAGCGTTCCGGGACAAGCAGGATTGGTCCGGGCACCTCGGCGTTCTGGACGGGCGGCATGTGCTCTACCTGATTCGGCTGGCGGCCTCCGACGGGCTGTCGTCCCTCGTCCATGTAGGAAGCCGGCTGCCGGCGACGCTGACCGCCATGGGACGGGTGCTGTTGACCCAGAAGACCGAACCACAGATCCGCAGGTTGCTCGACGGTCAGCCGAAAGCAGCCGTGGAAAAGGCGATTTCCGCCTGGCAGGAAGATTGCAAGAGCCCGTCGGTCATCCACAATGGCAGCTTCGAAACAGGGCTGTGCAGCGTCGCCGCCCCGATCTACGACATGTCAGGTGACATCGTGGCGGCAATAAGCGCGACGAAGCAGACAGATGCCGTGCCCGCCTCGGTCGAGCGGGACATCCTGAAAACGGCCAGAATGATCAGCCGCGCCATGGGGTGGAAAGCGCCAGAGGCCTGAACATGTCCACCATGGACGGCGCGGCCCGGGACAGCCACGATTGGCTCCGGTTGCTTTGTGGCGCGCTCTGACAGAGATTGGAACCATGGGACATCGAGCCGCCCCACCCAACACAGCCCGGACACATGCCATCCCTCTGCCGCGACTGCCTGACCCCATTTGACACCGGCGCCCGCTGCCCCGCCTGCGGACGGCCTAGGATCGTATCGCATCCGGAGCTTTTTGACCTGTCCATCGCCCATATGGATTGCGACGCCTTCTATGCCTCGGTCGAAAAGCGCGACAATCCCGAGCTGCGCGACAAGCCCGTGATCATTGGCGGCGGCAAGCGGGGCGTGGTCTCGACCGCCTGCTATATTGCGCGAATCAAGGGGGTGCGCTCGGCAATGCCCATGTTCAAGGCGCTGGAGCTTTGCCCCGAGGCGGTCGTGGTCCGTGGGCGGATGGAGGTCTATGCCGCCGTTTCCAAACAGATCCGCGCGATGATGGAGGAGATGACCCCCTCCATCGAGCCGCTGTCGCTGGACGAGGCGTTCATCGACCTGACCGGCACCGCGCGGCTGCATGGCCGCCCGCCCGCCGTGATGCTGGCGCGACTGGTGAAGCGGATGAAGGACGAGATCGGGATTACCGGGTCGATCGGCCTGTCCCACAACAAGTTCCTCGCCAAGATCGCCTCCGACCTCGACAAGCCGCGCGGGTTCTCGGTGATCGGGCAGGCCGAGACGATGGATTTTCTGGAACAGAAACCGGTGCGTATGATCTGGGGTATCGGTGAGGCCGGTCAGGCCTCTCTCGACAAGGTGGGCATTCGCACCTTCGCCGATCTGCGCCGGTGGGACCGCGAGGATCTGGTCGCCCGGTTCGGGTCGATGGGGGACCGGTTGTGGCACCTTGCTCGCGGGCAGGACAGGCGACGGGTCAGCCGCGATGCGCCGATGAAAAGCATCTCGTCCGAGACGACCTTCTTCGAAGACATATCGGAGCCCGACCTGCTGGACGGGCATCTGTGGCGGCTGGCCGAGAAGGTGTCGGACCGGTTGAAGGCCAAGCGGCTGGCGGGGCGCGTGGTGGTGCTGAAGCTCAAGCGATCGGACTTTCAGCTGATCACACGGCGGCGCAGCCTGACCGACCCCACCCAGATCGCAGACCGCATCTACCGTGCCGCGCGCGAGCTGTTCGACCACGCGCCGCACACCAAGCCCTACCGGCTGATCGGGGTGGGTCTGGCGGATCTGCTGCCCGAGGATATGGCCGACCGGTCCGGCAACCTTCTGGACCCGCAGGAGGCCGCCAGAATCAAGGCCGAGCGCGCGGCAGACGAGATTCGGAAAAGGTTCGGCGGTGACGCCATCCTGAAAGGGCGGTCCCTGCGCTGACGGTGCCTCCGGGGGCCGGAACGCGGTTTCGAAACCGCGTTTCCCGCGCCCGTGGCAAGGATCGCATCCCTGCCATCCAGCCAGCACCAGGTTGTAGGCGTCGGCGGTCCAGCCAAGCCCGGCGCAACCACGCGGTTTCGAAACCGCGTCCGCCCTACTCCGCCGCCATCGGCAGGGCATCCTCGCCCCGGATCATCTGCCGCAACACCCCGGTCACCAGTTTCTTGACGCTCTGGAAATTGCCATTGGGGCGGATCAGTTGTTCGTTCATGTACAGCGACCGGTCGATCTCGATCTGTACCGCGTGGCGCCCGCGCGATGGCCGCCCGTAATTCTGCGCGATATAGGCCCCGGCAAAGGGGCTGTTGCGGCTAACCACCAGTCCGGCGGCAGAAAAGCCCGCCTCCAGCCGATCCACGAATGCCACCGCCGCCGATGCGCCGAACCGGTCGCCCAGAACCACGTCAGGCCGCGCCTGTCCGGGGCCGCGCGACATTGCGTCCAGCGCTTCATGTGGCATCGAATGAAAATCCAGCAGCACCGACTCGCCGCAATCCTCCAGCGACTCGCGAACCAGTCCCTCAAGGCAGCTGTGATAGGGCTGCCAGACCTTCTCGATCCGCTCCTCTGCCTCCTCCCGGCTCAGCTTGCCGCGATAGATCACCCGTCCCCCAGCCACCACCCGGGGAATCACCCCAAGGCCAGAGCTGATCCGCGGATTGACCGCGCTGCGCCGCACGCCCTCGATCACCGCCGGATCGAGCTCGTCATTCGACCGGTTCAGATCAACGAAGGCGCGGGGATATTCGGCGGCCAGCAGCGGCGCGCCAAGAGCGGGGGCCTCGGCCACCAGCATATCGACAAAGGCGTCCTCGGACGACCGGATCGCGCGCTCGTCCAGCACAGTCCGCCGGATGAAGCTCCACGGGTAATGGCGCCCCGAGTGCGGCGAGGCGACGATCACGGATCCGACCCGGCTTTCGGGCCTTTCCAGCCGGTAAGCGGCGCGGTATTCGCTGGACTCGGTCATGGGAATTATCATTACCCGAATTTTGTGGCCTCAAAAGCCCTTGAACACCATCCCGACTCCTTTTATAGACCGCCTACCCAACGTGGCAGGGGCTGCGGCTGGCATGTATGTGTCGGCTTGGTCTTTGCAAATCAGGGGGCGATTAGCTCAGCGGTAGAGCACTTCGTTGACATCGAAGGGGTCACTGGTTCGATCCCAGTATCGCCCACCATCTTCCCTTGGTAACAAGGGGTTAACCCAAAGGCGCATCGCCGCGCCGCGACGAAGGAGAGGCCAGATGAAGGTCAAGAACTCGCTCCGCTCGCTCAAGCAGCGTCACCGCGATTGCCGCGTCGTGCGCCGCAAGGGCCGCGTCTACGTCATCAACAAGACGCAGCGCCGGTTCAAAGCCCGCCAGGGCTGAGCCACAGCAGATTTCGCATGTAAAAGCGCCGCAGGCCCTGCCTGCGGCGCTTTTGCTTTATACGGGCCGATTTTCCGGGGCGAGGCATCGCGCGCCCCGGGTAGGTGCGGATCAGTTATTGGCCATACCTTCGACCAGCAGCGCAGCGGCCGTCACCGCATCCACCACGCCGGTCACCGGCAAGCCGCGAGCCTGCTGATAGGCACGCAGGGCGGCGTAGGTCTGCGCGGTAAAGGTTCCATCGGCCGGACCGGGATCGAAGCCCAGATTGGACAGGGCGCGTTCCGTCGCAACCCGCTGACCGAGGTTCAGCGGAATACCTCCCTGGGGCGGTTGCGGCGGCGCCAGTGCGTCGATCCGTTGCTGTGCCTCGGCCGCGTGGCGGCCATTGGGGAAGCGGTTGAGATAGCTGCGATAGGCCTGCACCGTGTCTGCCGCCTGCGCCTGCTGCCACGCCTGCTCGTCCGCCTGGATCTGGGAAATCCGGTCCAGCGCCTCCTGACGATGGCGCGGGGTGGGGAAGGCATTGAGGTAGTTGCGATAGCCCTGGATCGTGTCCGTCGATTCCGCAAGATTCCACGCCCGGTCATCATCGCGGATCGCGCGCATCAGCGCGCGCGCTTCAGCGGCATGGGCACCGTTCGGGTAGGCATCCAGATAGGCCTGATAGCTGTTCAGCGTGTCGCGCGCCTGCGCCTGCTGCCATGCCGCGGGCTCGCCTGCGGCCTGTTGCAATTGCGCCAGACGCTGGCGGGCCTGAGCCGCGTGGGGGCCATTGGGGTAATCGTTCAGATAGGCCCGATAGCCCTGGATCGTGTCCCGCGCCTGCGCCAGTTGCCAGGCTTGCGATTCCTGCTGTGCGAGGATGGTGTTCAGGCGTTGGCGCGCAAGCTGTGAAAACTCGCCATTGGGATAGCGGCCCAGATAGGCCCGCAGACCCGCCTCGTCCTGACCGCGCCCGGTCTGGTTCCAATAGGCGATATCGGCCTGCCGTTCCTGTTCCGCTTCGATGGCATCCAGCCGCTGCCGCGCGAGCTGCGCGAACTGACCATTCGGATAGCGGTTCAGATAGGCGCGCAGCCCCGCCTCGTCATTGCCCTGCCCGGTCTGGTTCCAATAAGCCAGATCCTGCGCGCGGATCTCCTCTCGCCGGACATCGCCCTGATCGCTCAGCCGGGTGACCTGCGCCGCATCCAGATAGCCGGTGACCTGCAAGCCGTTGGCCTGCTGCCATTGGCGGATGCCGCCGCGCGTACCGGGGCCAAACAGCCCGTCGATACCGCTGTTGTAGTAACCCAGAACCGCCAGATCGCGCTGGATGTCGCGCTTGTCTTCGCGCGACAGGCCAAGGGCGTTCTCGGCCTCTTCCGGGGTCAGTTGCGGCGCGGGCGGTTCAAGCGCTGCAATCCGCGCCTGCGCCTGCGCGGCGTAGTAGCCGCCGGGATAACGGTTCAGATAGGCCCGATAGGCAAAGACATTGTCCAGCGTCGACATCGCGTCCCAATAGGCCTGTTCATCGGCGGGCACGACCGGCGTGACCACCGGGGCCGGAACGAAGGGCACAAAGGGATCTGCCAGCGCCACCACGGTCAGATCGGGGGACGCCGCCAGCACATCGCGCAAGGGGCGTCCCGGCTCCAGCAGACCGCTGCGCAGGAAGCGCGCAACCGAGGCCGGGTGACCGGTGGCCAGTGTCACGCCTTCGGGCACCTCCAGCGGACCAAGCCCGTTCTCCAGCCCGGCGCCAAGGGCAATCCCCTGATCCTCTGGCGCCAGCAGGATGACCGCGCGCGCGGGCGACGCCCCTGCGATATCCATCAGAAGCTGCACGGGGATGCCCGCGCCCGACACGCTGCCCAGATCCTGCTGACCGGCATCGCGGCCCAGGAACCAGCTTAGCCCACCATGGCTGACGAATCGGCCCGACAGGGCGATGACCAGCGCCTCTTGCTCGTCCGCCGTGACCAGCCGGGTCACCAACTGTCGCAGGGTGGCCGCATCCGCATCGAGGGCGGAAATCAGCTCAAACCCCGCCTGGTCCAGCGGAGTGAGGGCTGTCCCAAGATAACGCGGCGCGCCGTAGCTGGTGGTCGACGCAGCATCGACGGTGCCAACGACAAGGGCCGTATCGGCCCCCGCCGGCATGGCGACACCCATCAACAACAGGGCTTTTACAAATGATTTCATGGCTCAAACCTCCTTCAAATAAGGCGGGCCGAGATCATTCGTAGCTGCGCCGGTCCTCGATGACCTTACCGTCATTGGGCAGGCTGCCTGCGGGAACGAGCTCGATTCGCCCCCTCAACTTTAGCGTATCCAGAACCGTTTGTTCATAAACGCTTCCGTCAGTGCCTGCTGTTTCCAGCTGCACCAGCATCACGTCCATCTCGCCCTCGCGCTCGGCGATGATACGGGCGCGGCCCACATCGCTGTGACGGGCAACCAGATCGGCCACCTGTTCGGGGCGCACGAACATGCCCTTGATCTTGGTGGTCTGGTCGGCGCGGCCCATCCAGCCCTTGATCCGCATATTGGTGCGGCCACAGGGGCTTTCGCCTTCCATCACGGCAGAAAGGTCGCCGGTGGCAAAGCGAATGAGCGGGTAATCGGGGTTCAGCGTCGTCACCACGACCTCGCCTACCTCACCCGGTGCAACAGGGTCGCCGGTGCCGGGGCGGACGATCTCCACGATGACGCCTTCATCGACGATCATGCCTTCCTGCGCCGGGCTCTCATGGGCGATATTGCCCAGATCGGCGGTGGCGTAGTTCTGAAGGCACAGAATGCCGCGATCGGCGTATTCCTGGCGCAAAGACGGGAACAGAGCGCCCCCGCCCACAGCGGCCTTGGAGATCTTCAGCGACAGCCCCATCTGGTCGGCCTTGTCGAGGATGACCTTCAGGAAATCGGGCGTGCCCGCATAGGCGGTCGTGCCGATGTCATGGGCGGCGCGCACCTGCAACTCCGTCTGACCGGTGCCCGCAGGCACCACGGCGGCCCCCACGGCCCTCGCCCCGCTTTCAAAGATCATGCCCGCAGGCGTCAGGTGATAGCCAAAGCAGTTCTGCACAATGTCATCCGACCCGATGCCAACCGCATTCAGGAACCGCCCGATACGCCACCAGTCATGGCTGATTCCGCCCGGTTCATAAATCGGCCCCGGCGACTGGAAGATATGCGCCACGTTCTGCACGGCTATATTGCCAAAGGGCGGGTTCTGCTGCTGCCAGCCCGACAGGGTGGACTTGCGCAGGACCGGCAGTTTGCTCAGGTCGGACAGATCGGACAGCGACCCGACATCCATCGCGCAGGAGCCTGACGCCGCCACGCGGGCGATCTGCGCGTTCACGGCGGCCAGCTGATCGCTGGCACGCTGGTCGGCGCTGCGGGTTTCCAGATCGTCGAAATAGGTACTCACGGCATTGTCCCTCATTACGCCAGCCACCGCTTGCGGCGGCGATAGGACCGCACGTCGCGGAAGCTCTTGCGCCCTTCATCGGACATGCCGAGGTAGAACTCCTTCACATCCGGGTTCTCGCGCAACTCCTTGGCGGGGCCGTCCATCACCACGCGGCCCGATTCCAGGATGTAGCCATAGTGGGCAAAGCGCAGCGCCACGTTGGTGTTCTGCTCGGCCAACAGGAAGGTATAGCCCTCCCCTTCGTTGAGCGACTTCACGATGCCGAAAATCTGTTCCACCAGCTGCGGGGCCAGACCCATCGAGGGTTCATCAAGCAGGATCGTCTCGGGCCGGCTCATCAGCGCGCGACCGATGGCGCACATCTGCTGTTCCCCGCCCGAGGTGTAGCCAGCCTGCGATTTGCGGCGCTCTTTCAGCCGGGGGAAATAGTCATAGACCATCTCGAGATCGGCGCTCACCGCGCCCTTCCCGTCCTTGCGCGTATAGGCGCCGGTCATCAGGTTTTCCTCGATGGTCAGGTGTTCGAAACAGTGGCGGCCTTCCATCACCTGGATCACGCCCCGATCCACCAGATCGGAGGGCGACAGGTCCTGTACCCGCTCACCGCGATAGTTGATGCTGCCCTTGGTCACCTCGCCGCGTTCGGAATGCAGCAGGTTGGAAATGGCTTTCAGCGTCGTGGTCTTCCCCGCGCCGTTGCCGCCAAGCAGCGCCGTGATGCCGCCCTTCGGCACCTTGAGGCTCACGCCTTTCAGCACGAGGATCACATGGTTGTAGATCACCTCGATATTGTTGACCTCCAGCAGCGTTTCCGCGCCAGCGTCTTCCGGGGCAAACCCGTCTCCGTGCACTTCGTGAACCTGGTCCAGCATGTTCTTCAACCTTTGTCCTCGGGGTCCGGCGGCAGCGTCAGGCCGCCGCCGGAGATGTCATGAGATCAGCGCAGGATCACTCGGCGCAGCCGCGCGACTCGATGCCGTTCTCGGCGGCGAAGGCGGCCGAGTCTTCTTCGATCAGCGGCTGAGTGACAGAGTCGTCAGGTGCAATGAAGTCGGTCAGGGTAACCCACTCCTGCGCGGACGCATCCCACTGCTGGATCCGGCCCATGCCGGGGCCACCATGGTTGCCACAGGTCACGTCGAAGGCCGGGCCGACACCGGGCATGCCCAGTTCCGCCATACGCTCTTCGGTGATCGACAGCGCTTCCATGCCATCACGCATCATCGCCGGGGTGATGTCTGCCACGCCATGAATCTCCTGCGCGGTGCGGGCGGCTTCGGCGGCCAGCATCGCGGCATACATGCCACGGGTGTACAGCACCGAACCGAGGTTCGACCCGTCACCGGCGGCCAGCCCCGCGTCGATCACGTGCTCCTGGATTTCCGCGAAGACCGGCAGATCGCCCAGAACGTTCATGTTCAGCGCCAGGTAACCATCGGCACCGTCACCGGCGGGCATCACGTCATGTTCCGCGCCGGCCCACCAGTTGCCGATGAAGTGGTCCATCGGGAAACGGATGTTCGCAGCTTCCTGCACGGCGACCTGGTTCATGACGCCCCAGCCCCACATGATCACGTAATCGGGGCGCTCGCGGCGGATGGTCAGCCACTGGTTGCCCTGTTCCTGACCGGGGTGGTCAACGGCCAGCTGCACCAGTTCGAAGCCAAGCTGTTCAGACAGGATTTCCAGCGTGCGGATCGGTTCACGACCATAGGCCGAGTTGTGGTACAGCAGCACGATCTTCTGACCGTCCAGCGACCCTTCGTTCTGGTCCAGCAGGTAGTTGATGATCACGCTGGCGCCGTCCCAGTAGTTCGCCGGGTAGTTGAAAACCCATTCGAACACGTCACCATTGGCAGCCGAGGTCCGGCCATAGCCCATGGTGTGAAGCGGAATGCCATCCGCGGTCACGCGGGGGATCAGCTGGTAGGTGATGCCGGTGGACAGCGGCTGATAGACCAGCGCGCCTTCGCCGCGGGTCGCCTCATAGCATTCCACGCCGCGCTCGGTGTTATAGGCGGTTTCGCATTCCGGAACGCTCGTCATCACGCCGCCGATGCCACCGTCACGCTGGTTGAGCAGCGTGAAATAGTCGGCATAGCCGTCCGCGAAGGGAATGCCGCCCGCTGCATAGGGGCCGGTCCGGTAGGACAGCGAGGGGAATACGAGATCCGCCATCGCGGGCCCTGCGGCCATCAGGCCAGCCAGTGCCAGTGTTGCCAGTTTCTTCATCGGTAAGGTCCTCCCTTGGATTTGTCCGATAAGCCATTGTTGCCGTTGCCTT
>NZ_MNBL01000147.1 GCF_001879695.1 Nioella sediminis | reverse complement strand
CTGGCCCCGCCTCAGTGCGGGAACGGCCAGAGTCTCAGTTTTTCTTTCGCCAGGCGCCACAGTTGCGCCAGCCCGTGCGGTTCCACGATCAGGAAGAACACGATCAGGCCGCCCACGATAATCAACTGGATATGCGCCACGATATCCGTGGGCCATCCCAGCAGGTCCACGCCGATGATTTTCAGCAGAACCGGCAGCAGAACCATGAAGGCCGCGCCCGCGAAGCTGCCGAAGATCGAGCCCAGGCCGCCAATGATGATCATGAACAGCACCAGGAACGATTTCTGGATGCCGAAGGCCTCGCCCACTTCGACTGCGCCAAGATAGACCGAGAACAGCAGCGCGCCCGATATGCCCACGAAAAAGGACGAGATGGCAAAGGCGGTCAGCTTGGATTTCAGCGGGTTCACCCCGATGATCTCGGCAGCGATATCCATGTCGCGGATTGCCATCCACTGACGCCCCACCGACCCGCGGGTCAGGTTGCGCGCGATCCAGGCCAGCACGATCACGAAGAACAGGCAGAACAGGTACTTGACCCAAACCTCGGCATTGGGACCTGTCACCGCCATGCCGAACATGGTCCGCTCCGGCGCGTTGATCTGGCCGGAAGCCGAATAGTTGTAGAACCACGGCACCCGGTTGAACAGCCACACAAGGAAGAACTGCGCGGCCAATGTCGCCACGGCCAGGTAGAACCCCTTGATGCGCAAGGATGGCAGGCCGAACAAAACGCCCACGATGGCCGTCACAAGCCCCGACAGGATGGTCACGCTGACCATGTCCATCCACGGGAAGGCCGTCATCAGCTTGTAGGTGGCATAGGCCCCCACGGCCATGAACCCGCCGGTCCCAAGGCTGACCTGCCCGCAATATCCGGTCAGGATGTTAAGACCAAGCGCCGCGATCACGTAGATCAGGAAGGGCAGCAGCAGAGAGTTCGCCCAGTAATCCGAGATCGTCAGCGGAATGACCACGATCGCGACGAACAGCACCAAATAATAGCGCCAGCGGTCGAACGCGATCGGAAAGGTCTGGTTGTCTTGGGAGTAGCTGGTTTTGAAATCGCCGGCTTCACGGTAGAACATGGATCAGACCTCCGACCGGGTATGCTTGGGGTGATGGGGCAAGGGTTGTCCCTTCGAAAGTTTCAGGTAGGCCCAGACACCGGCCAGCATTCCCGCAGCGGCAAGAAGTAGGGCAATCAGCGTCTGCTGGCTGTCGGGCTGTTCCGAGGTCAGGGCAAGGTATCCGAAGGCCCAGAACCCCGACCACGAGATCACGTTGATGATGGCGATCAGCTTGCGCATCTGGCTACACCCTCTCGATGATCTTCTCGCCGAACAGGCCCTGCGGCCGGAAGACGAGGAAGACGAGGGCCAGAACATAGGCGAACCAGTTTTCGGTCGCGCCGCCGATCATCGGGCCGATGGTGAATTCGAACAGGGCCTCGCCCACGCCGATGATCAGCCCGCCGACGATGGCACCGGGAATCGAGGTGAACCCGCCCAGCATCAGCACCGGAAGCGCCTTCAGCGCGATCAGCGACAGAGAGAACTGCACGCCCGATTTGCTGCCCCACATGATCCCTGCGACCAGCGCCACGAAGCCCGCCAGCGACCACACCAGAATCCACACGAAGTTGAGCGAGATGCCGACCGACAGCGCCGCCTGGTGGTCATCGGCCACCGCACGCATGGCGCGGCCCTGCTTGGTGTATTGCGCGAAGGCCACAAGACCCGCCACCAGCACGGCAGCCACGATGGCGGCCACGATGTCGAGATTA
This sequence comes from Nioella sediminis, assembly GCF_001879695.1. Classification (GTDB taxonomy): domain Bacteria; phylum Pseudomonadota; class Alphaproteobacteria; order Rhodobacterales; family Rhodobacteraceae; genus Nioella; species Nioella sediminis. Next base: position 44,223 of record NZ_MNBL01000147.1, on the reverse strand, counting down.
TCAATGAAGAAGCCGTAGCCGAACCAGTTGAAGGTGGTTTCGTCGATGGCAAGGTTGATCCCCTGCGGCAGACCCACATCCAGCGTGCGGATCTCGGACCCCCACATCAGGTCGGCCACGCCTTCAAGGAAATAGGCCAATCCAATGGTGGCCATGAACAGGATGATCGGCTCCTGCCCGACAAGGTGCTTGAAGACCACCTTCTGCACCAGCCACGCAAAGGCAATCATCACCCCCACGGTCAGCAGAATGGCAAAGAGCGCTGGAACCGAATGCCAGGGCAGATGGTGCACCTCGGTGCCGAAGATGGCGTTGATCAGGTGGCTGAAGGGCACCCGGCCCTCCTGAATGCCCACCAGCGTCATCGCGGCGAACAGAGCCATCACACCCTGCGCGTAGTTGAAGATGCCAGAGGCCTTGTAGATCAGCACGAAGCCCAGCGCGACGAGGGCATACATCACCCCGGTCATCAGGCCGTTGAGCGAGACCTCCATGGCAAAGACGAGTTGTTCAGGCATGGTGGCCTCCGCTGGTCAAAGGGGCGTTTTGTCTGCACAGGGGGTGTACGGGGGGTGTACAGGGGGTGTACGCATGGCACCCCCCTGTTTTCGGGGCAAACTCAATCATGGGCGACCCCCAGATAGGCGTCGATCACTTCCTGGTTGTTGCGCACCTCGTCGGGCGTGCCGTCGCCGATCTTCTTGCCGTAGTCCATCACGACAACGCGGTCGGACAGGTCCATGACCACGCCCATATCGTGCTCGATCAGCGCGATGGTGGTGCCGTATTCGTCATTCACGTCGAGGATGAAGCGGCTCATGTCCTCTTTTTCTTCCACGTTCATACCGGCCATCGGTTCATCGAGCAGCAGAAGAGAGGGTTCCGCGACCAGCGCGCGGGCCAGTTCCACACGCTTTTTCAGGCCGTATGGCAGACGCCCCACCGGTGTTTTCCGAATGGCCTGAATTTCAAGGAAATCAATGATTTCTTCGGCTTTCTCGCGGTTCGCGACCTCTTCCCGCTCGGCCTTTCCCCACCAGATCGCCTGATCGAGGAAGCTGGCCGACATGTGGTTCAGGCGGCCGGTCATGATGTTGTCCAAAACCGTCATCCCTTCGAACAGGGCGATGTTCTGGAAGGTCCGGGCGATGCCCTGCCGTGCCACCTCGAACGGGCGCATCGGTCCGCGCTTTTCGCCCAGATACCAGACCTCGCCCTCCTGCGGCTTGTAGAAGCCCGAGATGACGTTCAGCATCGAGGACTTCCCGGCCCCGTTCGGGCCGATAATGGCGCGGATCTCGCCTTCGCGGATATCGAAGGAAATATCCTTGATCGCCACCACGCCGCCAAAGCGCAGGGTGATATTCTTCATTTCCATCATGGTGTTACCGATAGTCCGACCATCGGCGGTCACATGGGGTTTGTAGTGCATCATGGTCATTCTGCGGCCACCTGCGCTTGGCCCGCCGCCTCCACGACCTTGGCGTCGCGGATCTCCAGCGTGGCGTTGATCTTGCCCTTGCGACCGTCTTCGTAGGTCACTTCGGTTTCGGTGTATTGTTCCGACTTGCCGGTATAGAGCGCGTCGATCAGGTCGGCGAATTTCTCTTCCACGATGCGGCGGCGCACCTTGCGGGTCCGGGTCATCTCGCCGTCATCGGCATCGAGCTCCTTGTGAAGGACAAGGAAGCGATGCACCTGACAGCCCGACAGCATCGGGTCCTGCGCGACGGATTTGTTCACCTCTTCAACATGTTGCTGGATCGTGTCCAGCACCTGTTTGTGCCCGGCCAGTTCCTGGTAGGAGGCATAGGCGATGTTGTTGCGCTCGGCCCAGTTGCCGACGGCGGCGAGGTCGATATTGATGAAGGCGGTGCACATGTCGCGCCCGTTCCCGAAAACCACGGCTTCCAGGATGTTCGGATAGAACTTGAGCTTGTTTTCCACGTATTTCGGCGCGAACAGGCGGCCATCGGCCATCTTGCCCACATCCTTGGCGCGGTCGATGATCCGCAGGTGTCCGCTGTCTTCCTCGATGAAACCCGCATCGCCCGTCGCAACCCAGCCTTCGGGATCTTTGGTATCGGCGGTGCTTTCGGGATTCTTATAGTATTCCACGAAGGTGCCGGGGCTGCGGTAGTAGATTTCGCCGCTGTCGCCGATCCTGATTTCCACGCCGGGGCTGGGAACGCCCACGGTATCGGCGCGCACTTCGCCATCGGGCTGCTGCGTGATGAACACTGTCGCTTCCGTCTGGCCATAGAGCTGTTTGAGGTTGATGCCAAGCGAGCGGTAGAATTCGAAGATTTCCGGCCCGATGGCCTCACCCGCCGTATACCCGACCCGGACGCGGCTGAAGCCGAGCGTGTTCTTCAGCGGCCCGTATACCAGCTTGTCGCCGATCCAGTATTTCAGCTTGTCACCGAAGGAAACCGGCTTGCCGTCCAGAAGCCTGGGGCCGACTTTCTTTGCGTGTTCCATATACTTATGGAACATCTTGCGCTTGAATTCGCCCGCGTCCTCCATTCGGATCATGACAGTGGTCAGCGTCGTCTCGAACATGCGGGGCGGGGCGAAGAAATAGGTCGGACCGATTTCGCGCAGGTCGGTCATCATCGTGTCGGGCGATTCCGGGCAGTTGGTGCAGAAACCCGTCCAGTAGGCCTGCCCGATGGAGAAGATGAAGTCGCCAACCCAAGCCATCGGCAAGTAGGCGAGAATTTCTTCCGAGGGGCGCAGATGATCGAATTCGGAGGACGCCCTGGCCGTCTCGATCACGTTGCGGTTGGACAGCACCACACCCTTGGATTTGCCTGTGGTGCCTGAGGTATAGAGCATCACGCAGGTGTCATCGTAGCCGATCGAGGCCTCGCGGTCGGCGAGTTCCTTTTCGAACCTCTCACTGGCCGCGCGGCCTTCTGCTTGCACGGAGGCCAGAGAATGCAGCTTGGTGTGATCGTATTTCCGCAGGCCGCGCGCATCCTGATAGATGATGTGTTCGATCTGGTGCACGGTTTCCTGCACCTCGATCACCTTGTCGACCTGTTCCTGATCGCCGCAAACGACGAAGCGGGCACCGGAATGGTCCAACGCATAGGTCATCTCTTCGGCCACGGCGTCCTGATACATGGGAACCGGCACGGCCCCCACCTTCATCGCGGCAACCATCGACCAGTACATGGCCGGACGGTTGCGGCCCACGATGGCAACATGGTCGCCCTTCTCGACGCCAAGTGCCAGGAACCCAAAGGCAATTGCCTGGATCTCCTCGGCCGCTTCTGCCCAGGTCCAGCTTTGCCAGATACCGAATTCCTTTTCCCGATAGGCGGGCTTGCTTCCGAATTGTGCAACGTTCCGTGCGAGCAACGCAGGAACGGATTCAGGCACGCCCGAAACCGCTTTCATCTCAGCCAAGTTCTGTCCTCCCTTCGCCGGTCATCCCGACGGCCACGCGGTTCCATGACGAAAACGAATCCGCACCTCACCGTGTTGTCGCCATGGTTGGGCGTCAATTTTTACCTGACTTTTTCCCAATCCTAACGAATTGTAACACGCGGCTGGCAGGTCTTGGCGCGAGGGAACCAAGCGTGTAGCGGAAAGGCAGGAGGAGTTGACAGATGGCCAGATCGGACGCCACTGCGCATATGACCCGTGCCGGGTTGAACCTGATCCAGCAGGCGCTGACGATCTACGATCGCGACCTGAAGCTTGCGGTCTGCAACCGGCCCTTCCAGACCATGTTCGATCTGCCGGAATCTCTGGTCACCCCCGGTGCGACATTTCGCGACACGATCCGGTTTTTGGTCGAACGCGGCGAATATGGCGAGGTGGACGACCCCGAGGGATTCGTCACTGACCGTGTGGAACAGGCCCGTGCCTTTGAACCGCATTACATGGAACGCCGCCGGTCCAATGGCCGGATGATAAGTGTCGAGGGCAGCCCGCTGCCAGAGGGGGGCTGGGTCACGGTCTACACCGACATCACCTCGATCAAGAGCCAGGAGTCGCTGCTGCGCGCCCGGTCCGAGGAACTGTCCGATCAGCTGCTGACACACGCGGAGGAACTCTCTCGCACCAACCGCCAGCTCGCCGCCACCATCGCACAGCTGGAAGAAACCAAGCGCGGGCTGGCCGAGATGGAGGCGCGCACCCGCCTGACCACCGAGATGACGCCCGCCCATATCGGCCATGTGGATACCGATGGCGTCTACACCTTCACCAACCGGCGCCTGTCCTCGGTGCTGCCAGGGCGGTCGAACGAGATCGTGGGGCTGCATTTCTGCGAAGCGCTCGGGGTCAAAACCTCGCGCCGCCTGCGCCCACATCTGGATCGGGCCATGCAGGGCGAGTCGAGCGTGCTGGAATTCACCGACGAGGACTCTGGCCGCCGCATTCGCACGGCCTTTACCCCCGATCGGGTGGGCGAAACCGGTCCGATCAACGGCGTTTACCTGCTGTCCACAGATGTGACGGAAGAGGCGCAGGCGCGCGCGGTGCTGATCCAGACCAACAAGCGCGAACTGGCGGCGCAACTTACCAGCGGCATGGCGCATGATTTCTCCAACCTGCTGACCATCATCCTCGGCCTGCAAAGCCGCCTGTCCCGGATGGACCTGCCGGAGGCCGCGAAGGAACTGACCAGCGCCACCACAGCCGCCGCCCGCCGGGGCGGGACACTGCTGGACCGGATCGCGCGCATCTCCGGCCCGCGGGAACTGCACCCCGCCCCGGTCGATATGCGCCGCTTTTTCGAGACCTTCGAGGCGCTGGCCCGCGCGCCCCTGGCCGACAATATCCGCCTGTCGATCACCCAGAACGTGCCCGACCCGCTGTTGATGCTGGATGAAGGATCCTTGCAGGACAGCCTTCTCAACCTCGTGCTGAACGCCCGTGACGCGATTGGCCCGGAAGGAGGAGAGATTCGCATCCGCGCCCAGAAGGTGCGGGATACGTGGCTCGATATCGTGGTGGAGGATACCGGGCCGGGCTTTTCGAAAGAGGCGCTGGAATTCGCGCTCGACCCGTTCTTTACCACCAAGGGACAGGCGGGGTCGGGGCTTGGCCTGTCGATGGTCTTCGATTTCGCCAAGCTGTCAGGCGGCAATGTTCGTCTGGAAAACCATCGCGGGGGCGCGCGCGTCACCTATCGGCTGCCCTTCCGCGCGGTGCCCCTGTCCGAGGCCACACCGATGCTGATCCTGCTGGTCGAGGATATGCCCGACCTGCGTGTGTCGGTGCGCGAAATGCTGACCGATATGGGCCATCAGGTGATCGAGGCCGCTAGCTTTGCCGAGGCCGATACGCTGGCCGACCTGCCCGCCATCAATATGGTCCTGTCCGATATCAAGCTCTCTGGCCATACGACCGGTGTCGATCTGCTGGCGAGGCTGGCCCGGCGGCGGCCGGAACTGCGACTGGCGCTGATGACGTCCCTGCCCGAAACACACCCGCTGCGACAGCGGGGGGCGGCCTGCTGGCCCGTTTTGTCGAAACCCTTCGACAGCGGCCAGCTTCACGCCATACTGGCGCAGGAGGAAAGCGCATGAGCGAACCGCTGGTCACCATTCTGGACGACGAACCGCAGATCCGGTTAATGCTGTCCGAGGCCCTGACCGAGGCCGGGTTTCGCACCGCCGCCTATTCCCGCGCGACCGAGTTCGAAGCCGCCCTGCGCAAGACCACGCCCGATGTCTGCCTTGTCGATCTGGGTCTGCCGGACCGGGACGGACTGGCCGTGGTGCACCGGCTGGCATTGGAATCGGGCGCGTCGATCATCATCATCTCGGGCCGCGCACAGGTGCAGGACCGGGTAACCGGGCTGGAACTGGGGGCCGACGACTACATCATCAAACCCTTCGATCCGGCCGAGGTCGTGGCCCGTGTGCGTGCAAGGCTCAGGGATGTGCGCAGTCGCCCGGCGCAATCCGACACCGCCCGTTTCGAAGGCTGGACCGCCTATTTCGACCGCTATGTGATGGTCGATGAAGCGGGCGAGGAGGTCAGTTTTTCCCATGCGGAAGGCGAGGTTCTGCGGCTCTTCCTCGACAGCCCCAAGCGCCTGATCAGCCGCCAGCAGATGCAGGAAGCCCTTGGCGGCGCAGCGGGCGAAAGCTTTGACCGCGCCATGGATGTCCGCATCTCGCGCCTGCGCACCAAGCTGAAGGAAGACCCGAAAAACCCACGCCTGATCAAGACGATCTACGGCGCGGGCTATATCTTTCTGGGTGATGTGAAGTGGGATTAGGCGGCGATCCAGTCGTCAACTGCCCGGTCCAGCCCTGTCCAATCTGTATATTCTCGATCTGCGGATAGGTCCTGACCGGGGTCCTTCCCACCGATGATCCGGCGCATGGCAAAGCGTCGAATGATGTCGTAGCGCGAGGGCGTGTAGGCCCCCGCCACCTGCTCCACCCTGTCGGGGGTCCAACCTGTGGCCTCGGTCATCTCCTCGGCGATTGTTTCAAGGCCGCGCCAGTCTTCGGCATCGTGCCCCGCTGCGGATAGGGAAACCGACAAGAACAGGGTGGGCAGCGTTGCCAACGATGGCGCAGCATCGGTCACGAAGTCCGATAGCGCCTGCTGGTAGTGGCCAAGGTGAACCGACGCGGCGAGGATGACCCTGTCGAACCGCGCAACGCCCGGGTCATCGGCCTCCGAAAGAGGGAGCAGTTCGACAGAATGACCGCCGTCAATCAAGTGATCTGCCACATGGCGGCAAATCTTGCGGGTCTGGCCCTCTGTCGTGGCATAGCCGATCAGGATTTTCATGAGAACGCCTCCTCGCCTGCGATCCGCCGGGCAAGCAGCGATGCACCCGACATCTGGCCGCAGTCTGCGCCCGAAGCCAGACTGACGCCTTGACGAGAGTCAAAAAGCTCAGGAGGGGGCCAAATCCGCCGCCGCGCGGGCCAGAACCTTAAGGCCGGTCACCAGGTCGGCCTCGGCGGTGTCTTCGGCAAAGTCGTGGCTGATCCCGCCGATGGAGGGCACGAAGAGCATCCCCACCGGCATCATCCGCGACAGGTTCGACGCATCATGCAGCGCACCGGACGGCATCGACCGCCACTTGCCGGGCGCAATCTGTCCGGCGGCCCTCGACAGCGCCTCTTGCATCCGCGCATCCATCGGCACGGGCACCAGATCGTGACGCAGACGGTCGGCGCTGATGTTCAGGCCGGTGCCGTTCTCGACCTCCAGCAGAACGGAGTCGATCACCCGTTCCATCCGGTCCAGCCGATCCGCATCGCCATCGCGCCACTGGATGGTGAACACGGCCTTGCCCGGCACGATGGAAGATGCATTGGGCAGAAGCCGCATATGGCCGATGGTCCAGACGGTCTGCGGCGTCACCAGGTTGCGGAACCGGTCATTGAGCAGCGTCGCAATCCGCACCGCCCCCTGAAACGCATCCTTGCGCATGGCCATTGGCGTGGTGCCCGCGTGGTTCTGTTCGCCGCTCACCGTGACCTGCAATTGCCTCAGCCCCACGATAGAGGTCACAACGCCAACCGCTTCGCCAACCTGATCCAGAACCGGCCCCTGTTCGATATGGCACTCCAGAAATCCGGTGAACCGGGCCGGATCGACGAAATCGGGCTTGGCAAGATGGGCGACCGCCGCTCGGCCTTCCGCAAAGCTCTGACCGTCGGTGGCGCGGAACTCATCCGCCTCGGCCAGCGTGGTGCTGCCCGACCAGATATCGCTGCCGGTCAAGGCGCCATAGCGCCCTTCCTCGTCCTGAAAGCTAACGCAGGAAATGGCGGGTCCACCGGCCTCGCGCGATGCACGAGCCACCTCCAGCCCCATGATCACGCCGAGCGCCCCATCGAGCCAGCCGCCTTCCGGCTGCGAATCGGAATGCGAGCCGACCAGCAGGGATGGCCCGTCGACCAACCCGAACAGGTTGCCCGCCGGGTCCATATGCGGCGCAAGCCCCGCCTCCTGCATGCGCGTGGACAGCCATTCACGTGAGGCCACATCAGCGGGCGAGAAGGCGGGCCGGACCACGCCGGACCCCTCTGCCCCGAAGCTGCGGAGATGATGCAGATCGGCCAGAAAGCGCGCGGAATCGATATCGAATGTCTGTCCCATGTCCCATTCCTAGCCCGTTTTATGCTATCGTCTAGTCATGGACCCTGTAACGCTTACCTTTTACGCCGTGGTGTGTGGCCTTTTGGGCCTTGTCAGCCCAAACCTTGGCCGCCCGGCAATCCGTCTTGGCATCGGGGCCGTTGTGGGCCTGATAGCTGCCGGTGCCCTACCCACGATCCGTGCCAGCCTCGGGCTCTGAGACGCTTCGCCCCTTTTCTTGCGCGCCCCGACGTCCTAAGCGGGGGGCATACGGCGCGAGGAAATCCCCATGTCCTACATCACCCTCGTGCGCCACGGTCAGGCCAATACCGAAGCGCGCGACGAAGACAGCTATGACCGGCTGAGCGATCTTGGCACCCAACAGGCCCAGTGGCTGGGGCAGCATCTGGCGCGCACCGGTGAGGTGTTTCCACGACTTTACTCCGGCACGCTTCAGCGTCACCGGGAAACCGCCGCAGCCATCGGGCTGGACGGTCATGCCGAGCCGCAGATGGATGCGCGGTTCAACGAGATGGAGTTCTTCACGCTGGCCACGCTCTACCGCGACCAGCATGGCGTGCCGATCCCCGAGGACCGGGAGGATTTCACCGATCATCTGCCCCGCCTGTTCACTGCTTGGCAGGCAGGCGAGATCGACAATCCACCGGAAAGCTTTCAGGCATTCGAAACCCGCGTTCGGGACGGCATGGAAGAGATCGGCGCCGGCGACGGTCGGGCGCTGGTCGTGACCTCTGGCGGGGTCATCGGCATGGCCATGCGGATCACGCTCGGGCTCGACCTGATGGGCTATGCCCGCGCTTGCCTGGCCGTGGAAAACACCTCGCTCAGCCGCTGGCTGCCCCTGCGCGGGTCTTTGGCGCTGACGCAATTCAACGCGCTGCCGCATCTGGAGCACCCGGAACGGCAATTCGCGCGCACGCATCTGTGAGGAAACCGATATGACACATCTCTGGGTCCGCGCCGAACAGCGCCCGAACGAGGAACGCACCGGGATCACGGCAGAGGGCGTTCGCGCCCTGATCGCGGCGGGCATCCGCGTGACGGTCGAGGAAAGCTCGGTTCGCGCCGCAGGTCTGACGGGCTATGCCGAGGCCGGGGCCGAGATCGCGCCGGAAAACAGCTGGCCCGAGGCGCCCGCCGACGCGATCATCTTCGGGCTGAAGGAGCTGCCAGAGGACGGCACCCCGCTGCCGCACCGTCACATCATGTTCGGCCATGCCTTCAAGGGGCAGTTTTCGGGCCGTGCGCTGCTGGATCGGTTCAAGGCCGGGGGCGGCACGCTCTACGATCTGGAATACCTGGTGGACGAGACCGGCCGCCGCGTCGCCGCTTTTGGCTACTGGGCCGGCTTTGCAGGCGCGGCCGTGTCACTGAAGGCCTGGATCGCGCAGCAATCCGGCGGCATCTGCCCACCCGTCGGGGCCTATCCCGGCAAGGACGCGTTGCTGTCCGATCTGGCCAAGGGCATGGCGGGCCTGACCGCCCCCCGCGCCATCGTTATCGGCGCGCTTGGCCGCGTGGGCACCGGCGCGGCGGATCTGTGCGAAGCCATGGGAATGAGCGTGACCAAGTGGGACATGGCAGAAACCGCCAGCGGCGGGCCGTTCCCGGAGATCCTCGACCATGACATCTTCCTCAACTGCATCTTCGCCCGCCCCGGAACGCCCGTCTTCGTCCCGCGCGAGGCACTGACGCAGCCCCGCAGCCTGACCGTGATCGGTGACGTGGCCTGCGACCCCGACAGCGACTACAACCCGGTGCCGGTCTACGACCGCGCAACCACATGGGATGCGCCCGTGCTGCGCGTCCATGACACCCCGCCGATGGACGTGATGGCCATCGACAACCTGCCCTCGATGCTGCCGGTGGAGTCTTCGCAGGACTACGCGGCGCAGCTTCTGCCCTCTCTCCTGACACTGACCGATCTGGATAGTGGGGTCTGGGCGCGGGCGAAGGCGGAATTTGACAAGCACATCGGCTGACCCGTCGGGCGAGGCCCTACATCAGGTCGTCTTCCGCCTCGGACGGGTCGACGCCGAGCGCCTCCAACCCGGCTTCCAGATGGTCCGACAGGTGCGGGGTGCCGATCAGGTAGTCGGCCGTCGGCGTTGTCGCCTCGTTGCGGGCGGTGGAAAGCGCCTCGGCGAAATCCTCGGGCTCGAAACTGCCGCGCCCGATCCACATGATGGCGACAACCTCGGCCTGCTCATCCTCGTTCAGGGTTTCGAGAAACCCGCGCAATTCACCCTCGGCCCGGTCGAGCTCGTGCCCCATCAGGATGATCTGTGCGACCTTGTGGGTGGAAATGGCCAGCATGTCGGGTCCTCCGGTTCTGTCCGAGTCTTGGATTGTTGCGCGCCCGGTTCAATCCTGCGCCGGTTTTGTCAGCCATGCAATGGCAGGACGTGTCAGCCAACCGGGCAGGACGTGCAGCAGCCGCACCACGGCCCCCGCCATGGCAGGAACCGTCCGGCGGAATCGCGGCGTACCCATATGTTCGAAGATCTCGGCGGCAGCGGCGGCAGGGGCAACGGCCAGACGGCTTCCGGGCACCCCGAGCGTGACAAGCTGCACCGCCAGCGCCGACCCCCTGGCCTCGGCGCGCAGCGATTCGGCCATCAGGCGCACCCCGGCCTTGGATGCGGCATAGCCTGCCTGACGGGGCGATCCGCCGATCCCGGCTAGGCTGTCCAGCAAAACGATATGCCCCCGCCCCTCGAAGATCGGCAACGCCACGCCAAGCGCATTGGCGATCCCGGTCAGATTGGATGAGATCATCCGGGCAGCACCCGTCGCGTTCCACGCCTCGGCGCTGACCGCCTGATGGTCGTCAATGGCGTAGACCAGACCGTTCACAGCGCCCAGTTCAATGGCAATCTCGGCAAGCCTGCCTTCGTCCCTGACATCAATCGGGATGTAGCTTGCGCGCCCCGGCAGCGACACTATCAGGTCTTCCAGCTTGTCCTGATCGCACCCTGACAGGACAAGGGACACCCCGGCGCGGCTGAGCTTTTCGGCAAGCGCGGCGCCAAGAGGCGTGTCTGCCCCTACAAGCCAGTATCGCATCCCTGCCCAATCGCGCATGTCGACCTCCGGTTTCGCGTCGAAGGGAAGGTTTCACTTCGGCGCGGGCAGGTCCAGTACAGAAGGGACGTATAAATGTCGCAGCAATGCCCTGCCCCGCTGCATGTCGGGGCAGGTGAGGATCAGTCAGCCCAGAACGCGGTTGCAGATGGTCCGGTCACGCATCTGAGCCTGCCCGCCAAGCAGCGACCAGATACGGAGCATGGTTTGCGCATCGCTGGCGCGGCCCAGTTCCTCTGGGTGGGTTTCCTTAAGTTTCAGGACGCGGATTTCCGAGGTTTTGTTGATCATGACGTTCACCTGCTGGTTCACGCCCCCACAGTCCGATCAGACTGCACCCACAGAAGTTACCCAGGACTTAACATCGGACGGGATAAAGCGGTCAATTGTAACGGGTTCACGAAAGGCAACACCATGGACCGCGGCATTTTCATCCTTCTGATCGCGCAGGGAGAATGCTTTGCGCTTTGGACGGGGCTGTCCTTTCGGGCCGTGTTCCAGATCCGCGCCATTGCTAGAGAGTCGCAGCGGACAGATGTTTCCCGATCCCGTGTCGTTTCTGTCGGCCATGGGCGTCTGGCTGAAAGCTCTCTCTCACAGGCTGACGCGGGGTCCTTGGGCCCTGTCGCTGCTTGGGATAATGGCACCATCCCTCGTCATTGCCTTCGAAGCTGGCGGCGTGGAATAGGCCTTTCGGAACCGCGCCGGAGCCAATAGACCAGCCCCATGCAACCGCTCGACTACCACCCCCCGCAGGAACCGCTTGAAATCCTGCACCATGACCATGAGCTCCTGCTGGTCAACAAGCCAAGCGGGCTGTTATCCGTGCCCGGAAAGGGCGATCACCTGTCCGATTGCCTGATCGCCCGAGTTAAAGAGGCTTTCCCGGAGGCCCTGCTGGTGCACCGGCTGGACATGGACACCTCTGGCGTCATGGTCTTCGGACTGACACCCCATGCGCAGCGGCACCTGGGGCTGCAATTCGAAAAGCGCCAGACCAAGAAAACCTATGTGGCACGGGTCTGGGGCGAAATGGCCGAGAAGACCGGTGAAGTGGATCTGCCGCTGATCGTGGACTGGCCGAACCGGCCGTTGCAGATGGTCGACCACGAAAACGGCAAGCCTGCACAAACCGGGTGGCGGGTCATGCGAACCGGTAACGGGGAAACACGGGTTCGGCTCTATCCGCGTACCGGCCGATCGCACCAGTTGCGTGTGCACATGCTGGCGCTCGGCCATCCGATTCTGGGCGATCCATTCTATGCAAAGGGGCCAGCGCGCGACTTTCCCCGTTTGATGCTACACGCAGAATCGCTGCGCCTGCGCCATCCCGACGGGGGAAAAGGAATGAACTTCTCCGTCAAAGCCCCGTTCTGACCGGGGCGCGGAAAAGGATTTTGAAAATCCTTTCAACGATCTTTCAAGATCGTTCCAGCGCCCTCTACCCGCGCAGCACCCTGTCGGTGAAGTTCAGGCGCGCGGCCACGATCGGGCAGAGAAGCGGCTCCAATTCCGGCTCTCTTCGCAAGACCTCTTCCAGATCGTCCAGCCGGTTGGTGGCGATCAGTTGCAGAACATCGCTTCGCACGCTTCCATCCTGCCGCCGGGGCAAGTCGGCCACGGGCTGAACCAGTTCGGCCCGCGCCTCGGGGATAAGGGCGCGTAGTTCAGCGGCATCCATGTCCGTTTCCGCAAAGACGTAAACCCCAACCCCGCGCGCGGGCAGGGCGTAGGTGCACAAGGCCACATCGCGCAGGGCATCATGCCGGGCCGCCAGTTCGCGGATCGCGGGACCGTCGCGTGCGATCCGGTCTTCGGTGCCTTCTCCGTCGGACCAGTTCATCAGCCGCCGGGTAATGAAGTTGTAGACAGGCTTGGCGGTCGCCATCCAGATGCGCGACGGCAGTGACTTGCGGGCCAGCAAGCGCTTTTCGGACGCGGTCAGCAGGTCCGGCGCGAAGGCGCGCTTCTGTTTCAGAAGATGCCGCAGATCCTCTCTTGCCATGGTGCGAAACATCACCCCACGCCGCCGGTGGACGCTGGCCAGTTGAAAATCAATCACCGCCGCGCGGCCTTCGGGCGTGCGCAGCCAGTTCTGGGGCTTGGCGATATCGTTATGGGTGACCCCGTGCCGCCGCATCTGGCGAAGCAGGCGCTTGGCGTCGCGGTAGAATTCGCGGTCAACCGGGCGGGCCAGTTGCAGGGGTGTTCCCTCCGACCAACTGCGCAGCAGCCCGACCTTGTCCACGCGCAACAGCTCTGGCGTGCCCTCGATACCCTGCACCGCCCTAAGCCCCCGTATTTCCTTGCGGGCAAGATACCATGCAATCGGCCGCGCCCAGATCGGCACGCCATCGAGCTTGCGCAGGGCCACTTTGCGGGACGGATCTTCGGCAAGATGACCGGCGATGGTTTCCGAAAACACATCGCGTTTGAGCACCGTATCCGGCACGAAGGTCAGGGGCTGGTCAGGCATGAAGGGCGAAACCCCCGAAAAGAAAGATCCGGGGGCGGTGATACCCCCGGATGCAAAGCTTTGTCCATGTTCACCGGTCAGGCGTCGTCAGTCGACCAGCCGGACACGGCTTTGACCTCGCAGAAATCCTCCAGCCCGAAGACACCGCCTTCGCGCCCATTGCCGGATTTCTTCATGCCACCGAAGGGGCTGCCCGCGCCGCGACCCTGGCCGTTCATTTCGACCATGCCGGACCGCAGGCGCCGGGCCAGCCGATTGCGCTTGGCCCCATCTTGGGTCTGGACGTAGTTGGTCAGGCCATATTCCGTGTCATTGGCAATCGCTAGCGCTTCCGCCTCGTCCTCGAACGGGATGATCGACAGGACCGGCCCGAATATCTCCTCGCGCGCGATGGTCATGTCGTTATTCACGTCAGCAAAGACCGTCGGCCGCACGAAATAGCCCTTGTTGAACCCCTCGGGACGCCCAAGGCCACCGGCCACAAGACGCGCGCCTTCTTCGATGCCCTTGGCAATCAAGCCCTGGATCTTGTCGAACTGCATCTGGCTGACCACCGGGCCGATATGGCGGCCGGACTCGCTGGCCAAGCCAACGGTGGTGGCCTCTGCCGTGGCGGCGGCAATCTCTACCGCCTGATCGTAGATGTCGCGCTGCACCAGCATCCGGGTGGGGGCGTTACAGGACTGGCCGGAGTTGTTGAAACAGTGGATCGCCCCACGCTTCAAAGCCTTCTCATCCGCATCGGCAAAGATGATGTTCGCGCCCTTGCCGCCAAGCTCCAGATGCAAGGGCTTCAGCGTGTCCGCCGCGTTCTTCGAAATCGCGATACCCGCGCGGGTCGATCCGGTGAAGCTGATTGCGTCGATGCCGGGATGCGCGGTCATCATCGAGCCCACGCCCGCCCCGTCCCCGTTGATCATGTTGAAGACGCCTGCGGGCACGCCCGCCTCATCCAGAATCTCGGCCCAGACCAGCGACGACAGCGGCGCAATCTCGGACGGTTTCAGGATCATCGTGCAGCCCGTGGCCAGAGCAGGGATGACCTTCAGCGTGACCTGATTCATCGGCCAGTTCCACGGGGTGATCATGCCGACGACGCCAACGCCTTCGTAGATGATCCGGTCATTCGGCGCGTGGTCGCCCAGGGGGCGTTCGAACTCGAAATCCTCCAGCGCCTTGATGAAATTCGAGATGTGCCACGTGCCCGCGCCGACCTGAGAGGACCGCGCCATGTCAATCGGTGCGCCCATCTCGGTCGAAATCGCCTGCGCCATATCCTCGCCACGGGCCTTGTAGACCTCCAACACCTTGCGGATCAGGTCCAGCCGGTCCTGCTTGGACGTATAGGCATAGCTTTCAAATGCTGTTCGGGCTGCTGCAACGGCGGCGTCCACATCGGCCTGCCCGCCGAGGGAAATGGTCGCGCAGACTTCCTCGGTCGAGGGGTTGATGACGTCGAAATCATTGGGCTGGCTCGGGGCCACCCATTGGCCGTTGATGTAGAAATCTGTGCTCTTGGGCATGATCTGTCTCCCTTGTTCGGCGCGGAGCCTGTCATCGACTGATGCCAAGGACAAGGCCCCCCGTTCGTGACGCGACGGAGTTGCGGGAACGCCTGTCACATCCTGCCGCAGTGCGGCGGAATGTCTGTCCCTTTTTATAAGGATTCTAATCTTTGGCGGTGTAACTCCCCCTCGGAATACCCATATTATAGTTGACGACAGCAACCAAATAACGAGGAGCCCGAGTATGGCCCTGCGCATCAACGACACCATCCCCAACCTTACCGTGGAAACCGATCAGGGCAGCTTTACCCTGCATGACTGGATCGGAGACAACTGGGCGATCCTCTTCAGCCACCCCAAGGATTTCACCCCGGTCTGCACGACCGAGTTCGGCGCTGTCGCCCAACTGGCCGACGAATGGGAAAAGCGCGGCACAAAAGTACTGGGGATTTCCGTGGACAGCGTGGAAGAACATGTGAAGTGGAAGGGTGACATCGAATCCGTCGGTGGCGCCAAGGCGGGCTTCCCGATTGTCGCCGACACCGATCTGCAAGTGTCCAAGGCCTTCGACATGCTTCAGGCCGACTATTACCTGTCCGACAACCCGACACCCGCCGACAGCCAGACCGTGCGCACCGTCTTCATCATCGGCCCCGACAAGCAACTGAAGCTGTCGATGACCTACCCGATGAATGTGGGCCGCAACTTCGCCGAGGTGCTGCGCGCGCTGGATGCGCTCCAGACCGCCGCGCGCGAAACCGTGGCAACCCCGGCCAACTGGACCCCCGGTGGTGATGTCGTGGTGCCGCTGTCGGTCAGTGACGAGGACGCCATCGCCAAGTACGGCGAGATCGACAAGAAACTGCCCTATCTGCGCATGGCGAAGCTCTCTGCCTGATCTGCCTCGGATCGCAGTAAGGAAGAGGCCCCTGGGACGGTTCCAGGGGCCTTTTGCGTTCCGGTCCGACGTTAGAAGGGGTGCAGCCTGACGGGTGTTCCCACATCCACCATGTCGTACAGTTGGATCACATGGTCATTCACCATCCGGATACAGCCAGAGGATGCCGACATGCCGATAGACCAGGGTTGCGGCGTTCCGTGGATACGCAAAAGCGAATCGCCATAGCCGGTATAGAGATACAGAGCCCGCGCCCCGAGCGGGTTGTCAGGGCCGCCCTCCATGCCACCGGCGAACTGTGAATAGACCTCCGGCTCGCGTGCGATCATGCTTGGTGTGGGTGTCCAGCTTGGCCATTCCGCCTTGCGGCCAACCCGGAAAGAACCGGATGCCTGACGACCTTCGCGCCCCACGGCAACGCCAAATCTTAGCGCCGTGTCGTTCTCATGCACCAGATATAGGAAATGGGCCCCCATATCGACATGGATCGTGCCGGGGCGGAAGCCGGGGTTGATGTCAACCATTTGCGGCTCGTATCGGCTGGACAACTGCCAGCCTTCGGTGGCGCCTGCGATGGTCGGTGTGAGGGCCAGCGCGGCCCCGGTCGAAATGAAATGGCGGCGGGTCAGCATCGGCAGCATCCCTCCCCTTTGGTGAAAAATCTGAACTCGGCAGAGTTTGGCCGATCCTTTGTGAACCGGGCAAGTCTTTGTTTGATAACGTTTCTGTAATTCCACACCCCGCGCAGGTTTCACATCGGTGATTCAAACCTGTCACACAGCTTTGACAGGCCCACGATAGCCACAACGCCAGTTGCAACCATCGCGCAAGAGGCCGCCATGAAAGAGTCCGATCTCAGCCACCTGTCCTGGGACGAATGGGATGAACACCACGACCCCCGCCCCGAGGAAACCGATTTCGACCGTGTCGTCGAAGCGGCCTTGTCGCGCCGCGGCTTCCTGTCTGGCCTTGTGGCCTTCGGATCGGGCGCTACTGCCATGGGCGCGGGCCTGCTGAATTCCACCGCGGCTCTGGCCATGGGGCATGGCGCGACGCGCTTTGCCTTCACCCCGATTGCCGCGCAGACCGATTTCACCGTGCACGTGCCCGAGGGCTATTCCTGGGCGCCGCTGGCCCGTTGGGGTGACCCCCTGTTTTCCGACGCGCCCGCCACGCTCGACCCCGCGACCGGCGTGACGGTCGAGGCATCCGACCGGGTGTTCGGGGAAAACACCGACGGAATGGAGCTGTTCAACGTAGACGGTCACGAGCTGATTGCCGTGAACCATGAATACGTGAACCCGGGCGTGAATCTGCCCGCCACGGGCGGCGAGATCGAAACCGCCGACGCGGTGCTGACGCTTCAGAATATGCAAGGCGTCACGGTCATGGAAGTGGCAAGGGGAGAAGCCGGCTGGCAGATCGTTGTCGACAGCCCGTTCAACCGCCGTATCCACCACAACACCGAAATGCGCCTGTCCGGCCCTGCCGCGGGCGATGCGATGCTGCAGACCTCGGCCGATCCGACTGGCACGATGGTTCTGGGCACGCTCAACAATTGCGGGTCCGGCCGGACTCCCTGGGGCACCTACCTGACCTGTGAAGAGAACTTTAACGGCTATTTCGGCTCGACCGATCCTGATTTCGAGCGCCCCGCCGCCTTCCGTCGCTACGGCATCAACCTCGAAAGCCGCTACAACTACGAACATCACGATGTGCGTTTCGATATCTCGGCGGAACCGAATGAGCCGAACCGTTTCGGCTATATCGTCGAGATCGACCCGTCGACCCCCGACAGCACCCCGGTGAAACGCACAGCGCTTGGCCGCTTCAAACATGAAAACGCCGCCTGTGCGATTGCCCCCGATGGCCGTGTCGCCGTCTATATGGGCGACGATGAACGGGGCGAGTTCCTGTACAAGTTCCTCTCCAACGGTGTCTATCAGCCCGGTGGCAACACCGATGGCCTGCTCGATGACGGGCAGCTCTACGTGGCGCGCTTCAACGAGGACGGCAGCGGTGAGTGGGTCGCCCTGACCCCTGAAGCCACCGGTATGTCCGAGGTCGAAATCCTGGTGCACACCCGTATGGCCGCCTCCACCGTTGGTGCCACAACCATGGACCGTCCCGAATGGGTCGCTGTGAACCCGATCGCGGTCGAGGCCTATTGCGCGCTGACCAATAACAGCCGCCGCGCGCTGCTGAACGACGATGGCACCATGCGCGCCAATGCAGGCGGTGACGTGATGGAACTGAACGCGGTCAACCCGCGCGAGGGCAACCGCTATGGCCAGATCGTGCGCTGGCGCCCCGCGAATGACGACCACGCGTCCGAAACCTTCGCCTGGGATCTCTACGTCATGGCGGGCAATCCCGAGGTGCATGAAGACGCTTATGCCGGGTCGGAGAATGTCAACGCGGGCAATCTCTTCAACTCGCCCGACGGGATGATGTTCGACAGCGCCGGGCTGCTGTGGATCCAGACCGACGGGGATGACAGCAACGAGGGCGATTTCGCGGGCATGGGCAACAACCAGATGCTCTGCGGCGATCCTGAAACGGGTGAGATCGTGCGCTTCCTGACCGGCCCCAACGGTTCGGAAGTGACCGGCCTGACCTGGTCGTCGGACCGGCGCACAATGTTCGTGGGCATCCAGCACCCCTCTGCCCCGTTCCCGGATGGCGAAGGTCAGCTGGCCCGCTCGTCCGTCGTGGCGGTCTGGCGCAACGATGGCGGGCTTGTCGGCTAAGGCCAGCCCCGACAGGATTTCAGTACCTGGTTATTTGTTTCAGCCCCGGCAGGCATTGCTTGCCGGGGTTTTTCCGTCAGGCCCGTGCCGCCATCAGCGGGTTGGACTTGCGGGCGATGGAATGCTCGGCCCCGATATGGCGGCAGCCGCCATCCTCCAGATAGCCCACATGCCGCCCTGCCGCGCGCATATGGCGCGAGATGTCCTTTTCCTTGCCGAACCGGCTGTAGCCGCCAAGATCCTGCCAGGTGCTGCGGCGGATCACATGCGGGTTGAAGGTGAACCCGTACCAGCGCATGTGCACGCGCGTCATAAGCGCGTAGGACACGCCACCGATCTCTTCGTATGTCACACGGGCCGCGCGCTGTGGCTCGATCGGCATGTCATCCAGTTCCCTGACGCAGACAGAGGTCATGGTCGGGTCGGAGTCCAGCAAGGCAATGGCTTCGGGCAGGAAGTCGGTGCGGGCGAAATGCCAGTCATCCTCGATATGGAAGATATAGGGAGTGTCCACTGCCTCATACATCGCGTCCACAGCGGCGTGATGGCCGACACGACCGCCAAGATCAATGCGCCGTCCATGGGGGCAGAGCCTGTCGAACATCCGGTTCGTGGGATCATCCCCGAAATCATTGATCGCCACGATCGGCAGCAGCCGCATCTGGGGACCAAGGCTCTCGATCGTCTGTTCCAGATAGTCGGGGCGCAGCCCCATCGTCATGCAAATCGTGATCTGCCCGCTCATGCCCTAGCCTCTCGTCTCTGCCCCCGGCGGTGTGCGCTCTTGCGGGCAGGTCTGCTCGTTATCCTTATCTTTACACAGTTTTTCCGAAAATTTCGGCAAAAAAATGACCCCGGAGAAATCTCCGGGGTCATGGGCATGTAGCTGATGCTTGGGCTTATTCGCCAGCGTCCGGCGCTTCTTCCTTGCCGGTTTCCTGGTTGACCATCTTCATGGCCAGCCGGACCTTGCCGCGATCGTCGAAGCCGAGCAGCTTGACCCACACTTCCTGACCTTCCTTCAGAACGTCGGAGGGATGGTTCAGGCGGCGGTTCTCGATCTGGGACACATGCACCAGACCGTCACGCTTGCCGAAGAAGTTCACGAAGGCGCCGAAATCGACGATCTTCACGACCTTACCCTTGTAGATATGACCTTCTTCCGGCTCTGCCACGATCGCGTGGATCATGTCATAGGCCTTCTGGATGGCTTCGCCGTTCGGGCTGGCGATCTTGATGATACCGTCGTCGTTGATGTCGACCTTGGCGCCCGAGACTTCCACGATCTCGCGGATGACCTTGCCGCCCGAACCGATCACTTCACGGATCTTGTCGGTCGGGATCTGCATGGTCTCGATACGCGGGGCGTGGATCGAGAAGGACCCCGCTTCGGTCAGGGCCTTGGCCATTTCACCCAGGATGTGCAGGCGGCCAGCCTTGGCCTGTTCCAGCGCCTTGGACATGATCTCGGGCGTGATGCCCGCAACCTTTATGTCCATCTGCAGGCTGGTGATACCCGCTTCAGTACCCGCAACCTTGAAGTCCATGTCGCCGAGGTGATCCTCGTCACCCAGGATGTCGGTCAGAACCGCGTAATCGCCGTCGTCTTCCAGGATCAGGCCCATGGCCACACCGGCAACAGGGGCTTTCAACGGAACACCCGCATCCATCATCGACAGCGAACCGCCACAGACGGACGCCATGGAGGAGGAGCCGTTGGACTCGGTGATCTCGGACACAACGCGGATCGTGTAGGGGAAATCGGTGGCGGCGGGCAGAACGGCCTGAAGGGCGCGCCATGCCAGTTTGCCGTGACCGATTTCACGACGGCCCGGAGGGCCCACGCGACCGGCTTCACCGACCGAGTAGGGCGGGAAGTTGTAGTGCAGCAGGAAGTTCGATTTGAAGTTCCCATGCAGGGCGTCGATGAACTGTTCGTCGTCGCCGGTGCCAAGGGTGGTCACGACCAGACCCTGTGTTTCACCACGGGTGAACAGGGCCGAACCATGGGTCCGGGGCAGAAGGCCGGTTTCAGACACGATCGGGCGCACGGTATCCAGTGCACGGCCGTCGATCCGCTTGCCGGTCTTGACCACGTCACCGCGCAGAACGGCGGCTTCCAGCTTTTTCAGCGCGGTTCCGAGGTTCTCATCCTCGCGCTGTTCCTCGGTCAGGGCCTCGATAATGGCGGCCTTGGCGTCGGAAACGGCGGTGGTGCGTTCCTGCTTGTCGGTGATGGCGTAGGCTGCGCGGATCTTGTCCTCGCCAGCCGCCTTCACGGCGTCGTAAAGCTCCGAGTAATCGGCAGGCTGGAAATCGAAGGGCTCTTTCGCGGCATCTTCGGCCAGGCTGATGATCAGGTCGATCACCGGCTGGATCTGCTCATGCGCGAAGGTCACGGCACCCAGCATCTCTGCCTCGGACAGCTCGTAAGCCTCGGATTCCACCATCATCACGGCGTTCTTGGTGCCGGCCACAACCAGATCAAGACGCTGATCGGGGTTGTTGCGCAGGTCGTGCATGTCGTCGACCGTCGGGTTCAGAACGTATTCGCCATCTTCGAAGCCAACGCGTGCGCCCGCAATCGGGCCACGGAAGGGCGCGCCGGAAATGGTCAGCGCGGCGGAGGCTGCGATCATCGCGACGATGTCGGGATCGTTGACCAGATCGTGGCTCAGCACCGTGCACATGACCAGAACTTCGTTCTTGAAGCCGGGCACGAAAAGCGGGCGGATCGGACGGTCGATCAGGCGCGCGGTCAGCGTTTCCTTTTCGGTCGGACGCGCCTCGCGCTTGAAGAAGCCACCCGGAACCTTACCGGCGGCGTAGTATTTTTCCTGGTAGTGCACGGTCAGCGGGAAAAAGTCCTGCCCCGGCTTGGGTTGCTTGGCGAAGGTCACCGCGGCCATGACCGAGGTTTCACCGAGCGTGGCGATGACACAGCCATCTGCCTGGCGGGCAATCTTGCCCGTTTCCAGTGTAAGCGTTTCCTCGCCCCACTGCATGGATTTCGTCGTAACGTTGAACATGTATCGTATCCTCGATGGGAGCACTCCCAGCCCCTGCCGGGTCTCCCGATTGCATGGCGGCCCCATTGCCGCCGACCCCAATCCTGTTCATGCGCCCGGGGTCAAAGGCATCACGTCTCAGATGGCGGGGCCATACACGGATTTTCAGCGGTTTGAAAGCAATCTCTTTCATTTCGCGGCCCTTGCCCCTTGACCGGCCCTCTTGATCGGCGCACCAAGCGCACCGCAACCTATGCGAGAGCCTGTCCCGAAATGAACCCGCGAAATCGTATCCTGCTGCTTCACACCGGCGGCACCATCGGCATGGTCCCGACCGCGCGCGGCCTGAAGCCGGAGCTTGGGGTCGTCGAGCACGCTGTTGACCGGGCGATGGCGGAGCGCGGGAATGACCTGGATATTGAGATCGTCCGGCTGGAACCGCTGATCGACAGCGCCAACGCGACGCCCTCAGACTGGAACCGGCTGGCCGCCGAGATCGTGGCGCGGGCGGACAGCTGCGATGCGATCCTGATCACACATGGCACCGACACGCTCGCCTTCACCTCCTCGGCCCTGACCATGGCGCTTGAGGGATTGCACAAGCCGGTGATCTTGACCGGCTCGATGATCCCGCTTGGCGGTCAGGATAGCGACGGATGGGCCAATCTGCGCGACGCGCTAGCGGCAACGCAAACGGCAGAGCCCGGCGTCTGGATCCAGTTCGCAGGCAAGCTGCTGCGCGGTCCGCGGGCGCGCAAGATCCACAGTTCCGCCCCCGACGCGTTTTCCGCCATGCTGTCGGACAGACCCCCGCGCCGCGAGGGTGGGATGCTGACACAGCATCGCTTCGGGGAGGCGCGGATTGCCGTGGTGCCGGTCGCACCCGGTTGCGACATGCGGGTGGTGGGCTTTGCCATGGATCACAGCGACGGCGTGGTCCTTCGTTGCTATGGCAGCGGCACCGTGCCCGACGATCCGTTGTTGGAACAGGGGCTGGTGTGCGCCGCAGGCCGAGGCATCCCGGTTGTCGCGGTCAGTGAAACGCTGGCAGGTGGCACATCGCTTGGCCACTACGCCGCCGGGGCGGTGTTGCTGGATCACGGGGTGATCGACGGGCGCGACATGACGCTGGAGGCTGCCTATGCCAAGCTGTCCCTTGCGCTGGCAACGATCACCGGGCGGGCAGCGCTGGCGACGTTCCTCGAAACGCCCCTTTGCGGGGAATTCGGGGCGCCATTTCCGGTGCCCTAATCGTCACTCCAGGTGATAGCCCTGAAACTCTTTCACCGTCGACAGGCTGAGCAGCGTTTTCATCTGAGTGACGGACGGAATCTCGGACAGGCGATCACGATAGAGCTTCTCGTAGGCTTCGGTATTTCGCGCCGCAAGGCGGATCAGATAGTCGAACTCGCCCGAGATCATGTGGCATTCCAGAATCTCCGGCATGTGCCGGATCGCCTTTTCGAAAGCCGTGATGTGTTCCTTGCGCTGGCTCGCCAGCTTGACCTCGATGAAGATCTGGATTTCAAGCCCCACGGCCTTGCGACTGAGCCGCGCCGTGTAATTCGCGATCTTGCCGCTGCCCTCCAGCAGCTTGACGCGCCGGTGGCAGGCGGACAGGGACAGACCGACCTGCTCGGACAGCCGAGCCATTGATATCTGCCCGTCCCTCTGCAAGACGGAAAGAATTTTCACGTCCAAGTGATCCATCGGAAATTTTCCCTCCTTTGAGCGTATTTTGCTCCATTTTTCGCAAATTATCTTCTTGTGCAAGAAATATGGGAATCTTTTTTGCCCCACCAATGGTATCTTTGAATTGTCTCGGAGGAGGCGAAAACAACCCAAGGGAGGCATGAATGTCCCAAAAGATCGTCGTCGGGTTCGACGGCAGCGAAAGCGGCCGAGCGGCCCTGACCTTCGCTGTCGAAGCGGCCCGCAAAAACGGGGGTGAGCTTCTCATCGCCCATGTCCTGGAATGGTCACCCTATTCCTTTCTGACCCCGACAGAGCTGGAAGAGCGTCACAAGCGGCGCGGGGAAGAGCTGGAACGCGCTGAAAAGGCGATCCTGGCCCCCGTGGTGGAAAGCGTGAAAGCAAGCGGCGTCGCGGTTTCCACCGCCCTTCGCTATGGCCATATCGCCGAAACGCTGATCAGCATCGCCAAGGAAGAAGGCGCAGATCAGATCGTCATTGGCCGGACCGGGCATTCCAGCCTGTCGTCCCGCCTGTTCGGATCAGTTGCGGGCAGCCTGGCGCAGGCCGCGCCGGTCGCCGTGACCATTGTTCCATAATCCTTAGTCAGGACACGTCATGAAAACGCATTACAAGGCCGCGGCAATCGCCGCGACGGCCTGGCTGGCTGCATCCGCACCCGCCATGGCCCAATCCATCGACGAGCGCGTGAACGAGATCTTCGCAAATTCCACCGGCTGGTTCGTCAACTTCATCTTCAGCCCCTTCCCGGGCACCACCTTCCCGTGGATCGTGGCCTGGCTGGTGATCGCGGCGACCATCTTCACAGTCTATTTCGGGCTGATTCAGTTCCGCGCCTTCCCGCATTCCATCGCCCTTGTGAAAGGCGACTACTCCGACCCTAACGATGCGGGCGAAGTCAGCCACTTCCAGGCGCTTGCAACCGCACTTTCCGGCACCGTGGGCCTTGGCAACATCGCCGGTGTGGCCGTCGCCATCGGCATCGGTGGCCCGGGCGCAACCTTCTGGATGATCCTCGCGGGCCTCATGGGCATGGCGTCGAAATTCACCGAATGTACGCTCGGCGTGAAATACCGGAATGAATACGAGGATGGCACCGTTTCGGGTGGCCCCATGTACTACATGACCAAGGGCTTCGCGGAACGTGGCATCCCCGGCGGCAAGGCCATGGCGATCCTGTTCTCGATCTTCTGTATCCTCGGCGCGCTTGGCGGCGGCAACATGTTCCAGGCCAACCAGGCCCATGCGCAGTTGACCAACGTCATTGGCGATTATCCCGGCTGGATCACCGGCGTGATCTTCGCGGGTATCGTGTTTGCTGTGATCGTCGGTGGCCTCAAGTCCATCGCGAAAGTCACCGAGAAAGTCGTGCCGATCATGGGCGTGATGTATGTGGTGACCGCATTGGTCATCCTGCTGATGAATGCCAACATGATCGGTTGGGCCTTTGGCCAGATCTTCGAAGGGGCCTTCACCGGGCTTGGCGTTGCGGGCGGCATGGTCGGTGCTCTGATCCAGGGCTTCAAACGGGCCGCGTTCTCGAACGAAGCGGGCGTTGGCTCCGCTGCAATCGCGCACTCGGCTGTGCGGACGAAAGAGCCGATCACCGAAGGCTTCGTATCGCTCTTGGAACCCTTCATCGACACCGTGGTGATCTGCACCATGACCGCGCTGGTGATCATCATCACCGGGCAGCTGGTATCCGACCCTGAAACCGGGCTTTACCTGCTGAACGAAGGTGGCAGCGCGATCCAGACCGTCGACGGCAACTCGGGCGTGGCGCTGACCTCGGCGGCCTTCTCCTCGGCCTTTGGCTGGTTCAAATACGTGCTGGCCATCGCGGTGATCCTGTTTGCCTTCTCGACCATGATCAGCTGGTCCTACTATGGCCTCAAGGCCTGGACCTTCCTGTTCGGCGAAGGCAAGACGACCGAACTGGTGTTCAAGGTGATCTTCTGCATCTTCGTCGTTATCGGTGCTGCCGCCAGCCTCGGCCCGGTCATCGACTTCTCGGACGCGGCGATCTTCGCCATGGCCGTGGTCAACATCGTCGCGCTGTATCTGCTGATGCCGATCGTCAAACGCGAGCTGGACAGCTACCTGTCGCGGCTGAAGTCCGGCGAGATCCGCAAGTTCCACTAACGGGGCCTGCATCCGCTGACATGATCTGCGCGCCTCCGGGGTATCGGGGGCGCGTTTTCAGTTCTACCCGCTGGCGGGTTTTCCGCGTGATTGCCGCGCGACGGCTGGCCCGCTTGACCCCTGCCCGCAAATGCCTAGGGTGCCGCCAAGCTGTGGCACCAACCCCCGAGGCCCCCATGACACAACGCCTGCACCTCGTCTTCGGCGGCGAGCTGATCGACCCGACCAAGAGCGCCTTCAAGGATGTCGACGCCATCGACATCGTCGGCATGTTCCCCGATTACGCCAGCGCCTATGACGCATGGAAGGACGCGGCGCAGCGCACCGTGGACAATGCCCATATGCGTTACTACATCGCCCATATTCACCGCCTGCGCGACGAAGAGCGTGAGGCGTCCCCGACCGAAGAACTCGATAGCTGAAAGCACCCCTTTGATGCGGTTTTCCCTTGCGCTTTCGGCCTATATGGCCTTTTCGGCCCGCGCCACGCGCTATGCCGAGAGGAAGCTGTCCGCGCGGCTGGATGCCGGCAAGGAAGACCCCGACCGCATCGACGAGCGCCGGGGCATTGCGGGGATGGAGCGGCCAGAGGGCGATCTGATCTGGTTTCATGCCGCCAGCGTGGGCGAATCCCTGTCGCTGCTGGAATTGATCCGCCGCATGTCGGAGGAACGGCCCGACCAGCATTTTCTGGTGACCACCGGCACGGTCACCTCGGCGCAAGTGATGGCCGCGCGCCTGCCGTCTGCGGCCTTTCATCAGTTCATCCCGGTCGATGCCCTGCCCTATGTCCGCCGGTTCCTCGATCACTGGCGCCCTAATCTGGCCGTCTGGACGGAAAGCGAGCTGTGGCCCGCGTTGATCCTGGAAACCAAGGCCAGGTCGATTCCCATGGTGATCATCAATGCGCGCATGTCGAAAACCAGCCACGACCGCTGGCGGTTCCTGCGGGGCATGGTGCGCCGCCTGCTGGAACAGTTCGATGAAGCGCATGTTCAGGACGATCTGACCGCCTCTTACCTTCGGCACCTGGGCCTGCCGGGCGACCGGCTGCATGTCACCGGAACGCTGAAGGAAGGGGCCGCCGCTCTGCCCTGCGACGAGACCGTGCGCGCCAAACTGGCCCGGCACCTGAACGGGCGCCCCACATGGCTGGCGGCCTCGACCCATGAGGGTGAGGAACAGAAGATCCTCGACGCCCACAAACAGGCCCTCAAGGTCAATCCCCGGTTGCTGCTGGTGCTGGTCCCGCGTCACCCGCATCGGGGGGACGACGTCGCCGCGCTGATCGAAGCCCAGGGTTTCAGTTTCGCCCGCCGCAGCGCGGGGGAACAACCCGACCCCGATATTGCCGTCTATCTGGCCGATACGCTCGGTGAGCTTGGCCTTTGGTATCGCCTTGCACCGATCAGCTTTGTTGGCGGGTCGCTGGAGCCCATTGGCGGACATAACCCGTTTGAACCCGCAGCACTCGGCTCGGTCATTCTGCACGGGCCCTATGTCAGCAATTTCGTCGATATCTTTCAGCGATTGGCCGAAGCCAAGGCCTCGCGGCTGGTGTCCTCTCCTGATTCACTGGCGGCAGCTGTCAACGACCTGCTGAATCCCGATCGTGCCGCCGAGATGGCCCATGCGGCCTGGGAGGTCTGCTCCGCCGGGGCAGAGGTGACCGACAAGGCGCTCGACATGCTGTTCGACCATCTGGACCGCACCCCGCGGCTGACGGCGGACTGATGCAGGCGCCGCGGTTCTGGCATGACAAACCGGGGCTGCTGAGCCTGCTGCTGTCACCGCTCGGGGCGATCTATGCAGGTGCCACGGCCCGACGGTTGCGCAAGGGCCATCCGCATCGCGCCGGGGTTCCGGTGATCTGTGTCGGCAACCTGAACGCGGGCGGCACCGGCAAGACACCGACTGTAATCGCCCTGGCCGAGCGACTGACACAGCGCGGCATTGCCGCCCATGTGGTCAGTCGTGGCTATGGCGGCACGGTCGAAGGACCGCACCGTGTGGACGAGGCCACGGACAAGGCCGACGCCGTGGGCGACGAACCGCTGCTGCTGGCCGCCTTCCTGCCGGTCTGGGTCGCCAAGGATCGCGCTGCCGGGGCGGATGCCGCCGTTCAGGCCGGGGCCGAGGTGATCCTGATGGATGACGGGTTTCAGAACCCGGCCCTACACAAGGATCTGTCGATCATCGTTGTGGATGCCGCGCGCGGCTTCGGCAACGGCAAGACCATCCCCGCAGGACCCCTGCGAGAGCCGGTCGCAGCGGGGCTTGCCCGTGCCGATCTGGTCCTGTCCATCGGGCCAGCAAAGGCACAGGAACGGTTTAAGGGAGACTGGGCCAATGACATCCGCTTGCCCCACCTCACCGGCAGGCTGGAGCCGCTGCCCACGGGCATGCCGTTCGACGGGCTGCCGGTGCTGGCCTTCGCCGGGATCGGACATCCGGGCAAGTTCTTCGCCACGCTTCGTTCCGTGGGGGCAGATGTTCGGCGCGCTGAACCTCTGTCAGATCACCAGCCCTTGACCGATGCCTTGCTGTCACGGCTGGAACAGGATGCGTTCAATCTGGGCGCGCAACTGGTGACCACCGAAAAAGATGCCGTCCGCCTGCCCGACCGGTTCCGCCGCAAGGTGCTGACGGTGCCGGTCCGGTTGCGGCTGGACAACCCGGAGCTTCTGGACGCCGCGTTGGATCGGCTGTTGGCCTAAGGCCTGAGCTTGGGCGAGGCCCGGTCCAGCTTCAGTTCGGCATCCGAGAACCGGAACGGCGACCGCACACCCGGCACGCCTTCGGGATCAATCCGCATCCCGCGTGCCTGAACCTGTGGGTCGGCAAAGACCTCGGCCATGTCATTGATCGGCCCGGCAGGCACGCCCTCGGCCTCGCAGGCAGCCAGCAGGTC
The DNA here is from genome assembly GCF_001879695.1 of Nioella sediminis. Lineage (GTDB taxonomy): Bacteria > Pseudomonadota > Alphaproteobacteria > Rhodobacterales > Rhodobacteraceae > Nioella > Nioella sediminis. The sequence continues at coordinate 15,645 of NZ_MNBL01000147.1, read as the reverse complement.
GGCCTTGCTGCGCTGGCGGGTGCGCTCCATCAGGCGGGCGATCATGGTCTCACGGTTGGCGATGCGATCGGCATTGGTCAGGAACTCTGGCGCCTCTGCCATCTCTTCCAGACCCAGAATACCGCAAAGCCGCCGATACTGGGCATCATTACCAGTTGCGATGATGATGAAGCCGTCGGCGCAATCGAAGACCTGATAGGGTGTCAGGTTGGGGTGATAGTTTCCCGTCCGGCCCGGTGGCGTGCCCGTCGCCAGATAGTTCATCGCCTGATTGGCCGTGATCGACACGGCGCAATCCAGCAGCGCCATATCGATATGCTGGCCCTTCCCGGTCCGTTCCCGCTGATACAGCGCGGCAAGGATGCCGTTCACGGAATAAAGCCCGGTGAAGAGATCAGTGACCGCGACCCCGACGCGCTGCGGTTGACCATCGGGGTCGCCAGTGATCGACATCAGCCCCGACATGCCCTGAATGATGTAGTCATAGCCCGCGCGGTGCGCATAGGGGCCGGTCTGCCCGAACCCGGTGATGGAGCAATAGATCAGCCGGGGGTTGATTTGCGACAGACTGTCATAGTCCAGCCCGTATTTCTTCAACCCGCCAAGCTTGAAATTCTCGATCAGGATGTCGGATTCGACGGCCAGCTTGCGCACCAGTTCCTGACCCTCGGGCGTGCGAAAATCGGCGGTGACCGTCCGCTTCCCCCGGTTGCAGGAATGGAAATAGGCCGCCGTGCGATCTCCCTCGCGCTCGATGAAGGGCGGCCCCCACTGGCGAGTATCATCGCCCGCGGGGCTTTCGACCTTGGTCACTTCGGCCCCAAGATCCGACAAAGTCTGACCGGCCCAAGGGCCGGCCAGGATACGTGCAAGCTCTAGTACCTTGAGCCCTTCAAGCGGCGTGCTCATCCCTCGATTTCAGCCAGCAGCCCGTCAAGCACTTCGGAAAAGGCCGCGTAGCTCATGTTGGAATACATCTCGCCATTGATCACGAAGCTTGGGGTGCCCTGAACCTCATCGGCTTCCGCCTGTTCCTGCGACAGGGTCACCATGGCTTGCGCCATGTCGTTATTGGTCAGGCAGGCATCCAGCGCCTCGTTGGACAGGCCCGCACGCAGGCCAAGGCGGCGCAGATTGGCAGCAACCTCAGCCGGTTCGCCCTGCACCCAATCGCGCTGCTCTTCCATGATCATCTCGGAGATACCGAAATAGCGCAGCGGGCCACCACAGCGGGCCACCATACCGGCCCACAGGCCGTAGCGGTCGAAATACACCTCGCGCATGATGAAGCGGATATGGCCCGTGTCGACATAGTTCGTCACGAGGTCATGGTAGACTTCTTCGTGAAAGCGGGCGCAGTGCGGGCAGGTGAAGGAGGCGTATTCGATCACCGTGATCGGCGCATCCTCATCGCCCATCACCATCTCGATCACTTCAACGGCAGCGTCCTCGCCTGCATCTGCGGGGGCGGTATCGGTGCTGCCGGCCTCTTGCGCGCTGGCGGCCATCAGCGGCTGGCTGAGGGTCTGGTTCACCGACTGCGAGGCGGTCAGGTAAAGATACCCGCCCAATGCCACCATAGCGGCGGACAGGGCAGACAGAATAAGGGTGCGGGACATGAATGCTCTCCTCAATGGCTGTTCTTGGTTAGAACGTTCCGGGCAAGGCGTTCAAGCGCCTCTTTCAGACGTTCGTCGTGAATTGGGGCGGCAGCGGCATGGGCGGCCTGCAAAACCTCCGGGCTTGGCACAGGTTTCTGCTTGGGCCGGGCGGCAAACTGTACCTGCCCCTCGGCAAAGCCGGTTGGCGCGGTCTGGGTGATCTGCACCTTGCTGACGGCGTTGTAGCCGTAGCAGGCATTGACCTTCTGGCGGATCGCATCCTTCTGCATTTCCAGCAGCGGTGCATGGCCGCCGGTGGTCAGCAATACCAGCGTCGTACCTATCCCGCCATGTGCGTGGCGGATCTTGACCGGCATGGCACTCGCGGCAATCTCCTCGCCCACGATCTCGGGCCAATGGGTGATCAGCTTGGCTTCTGAAAACCCGCGCTTTTCCAGCGGCCCGCGCAGATGCCCGGCGACCAGTTTGGACGCGGCCTCGAACCCGCGCTTGCGGCGGGGCGGCTTGGGCGGCATTTTGGGCCGGGCTGCGGGCATCGGGTTTCCTTTCATCCCTGTCAATCTATCCTTCCCGGGCGGGGGAACCAATGGGTCAGCAACGGGCGGAGAGATAAAACTTGCGTGACGAAGATTACAGCGCCGTCCTGCTGGACTGGTATGACCGGCACGCGCGCGTGCTGCCGTGGCGGGTTGGGCCTGCGGACCGAGCCGCGGGTGTGGTGCCCGACCCCTATGCGGTCTGGCTGTCAGAGGTCATGCTGCAACAGACGACCGTTGCCGCCGTTAAAGACTATTTCCACCGGTTCACAACACGCTGGCCGACGGTGGAGGCGCTGGCAGCAGAAGAGGATGCCGAGGTCATGGGCGAATGGGCCGGGCTTGGCTATTACGCCCGCGCACGCAACCTGCTGAAATGTGCCCGCGTGGTGGCGGACGAGCATGGTGGTGCGTTTCCCGATACGGAGGAGGGCCTGCTGACCCTGCCCGGCATCGGCCCCTATACCGCCGCCGCCATCGCCTCCATCGCCTTCGACCGGCCCGCGCCGGTGATGGATGGCAATGTGGAACGGGTGATGTCGCGGCTCTTTGCGGAAACAACGCCGCTGCCTGAGGTGAAACCGCTCCTGAAATCTCATGCTTCCCGGCTGACGCCCGCGCTGCGCCCCGGCGACCATGCGCAGGCGGTGATGGACCTTGGCGCGACGATCTGCACGCCCCGCAATCCTGCCTGCGGCATCTGCCCCCTGCGCGATCCGTGCCAAGCGCGGGCTGAGGGTATAGCCGCTGATCTGCCCCGAAAGTCCCCCAGGAAGGCTAAGCCGATCCGGTACGGAATTGCCTATCTGGCTCGACGAGCGGATGGCGCGTGGCTGCTGGAGACCCGACCCGAGAAGGGGTTGCTTGGCGGGATGCTCGGCTGGCCCGGCACCGACTGGACCGAGGACGCCCCACGGGAGGCGCCTCCTCTAAAGGCTGATTGGCACGATCCGGGGTTGGAGGTGCGCCATACCTTCACGCATTTCCACCTGCGCCTGTCGTTGCGACTGGCCTTGGTGACCACCGCCGAACCCGACCGGGGCAATTTTCTGACGCGCGATGCCTTCCGCCCCGCGAACCTGCCCACGGTGATGCGAAAGGCCTTTGACCTCGCGCAAGGTGCGTGGCCAGAGGATTGAGATACGCTGCCGCTTGCGCAAGACTGCGTTTAACTCGTTTTCAGCAATCCGTGTCACCAGTACCCGACGCCCTGTCACAAAGGCCCCCGCGATGATCCCCGCCTCTCAGGTTGCCAAACTGCAAAACGCCCTGCCCTTCTGGATGTCGGTCCTGCTGGTGCCGCTGGCGGTGTTCGGGGCCTGGGCCGGGGGGTTGGCGCTGCTGCTGCTGCCACTCTACGCCATCGGGCTGACGACGCTGCTCGATGCGATCTCTGGCCTCAACCAGGACAACCCCGATCCCGAGACACCCGATGACGGGCTGTTCTGGTACCGACTGGTCACGCTGATCTGGTTTCCGGTGCAATTCGTCACCGTCCTGTCCCTAATCTGGTACACGACCCATTCGAGCCACCTCGCCACTTGGGAAAAGCTGCTGCTGTTCTACGGCGTCGGCGTCATGTCGGGAGGCATCGGCATCGTCTACGCGCATGAGCTGATGCACCAGAAAAACAAGCTGGAACGCTGGTTGGGCGATCTGCTGATGGCCTCGGTGCTCTACAGTCATTTCCGCAGCGAACATCTGCTGGTTCACCACATCCATGTGGGTACCCCGCGTGACCCAGTGACGGCGCGCTATAACGAGGGTTTCCACCGGTTTTTCTGGCGGGTGCTGCGTGACTGCCCGAAATCCGCCTTCCGGGCCGAGAAGGCGATGCTGGCCCGCAAGGGGCGGCCCTGGCATGACGCGGCCAACCCGTTCTGGCGCTATTGGGCATTGCAGGGCGCGATGATCATTCTGGTGCTGATCGTCGGCGGATGGGCCGGGCTTGGCCTGTTCCTGTTCGCCGCCTTTATCGCCGTGTCGCTATTGGAGCTGACCAACTATATCGAACATTACGGACTGACGCGAAAGCACCTGGGCAATGGCAAATACGAGCATGTCCAGCCGCGCCACAGCTGGAACGCCTCGCATCGCGTGTCCAACTGGCTGCTGATCAACCTGCAACGCCATTCGGACCACCACTACAAGCCAAGCCGTCGCTTCCCGCTGTTGCAGACATACTCAGAGGCCGACGCCCCGCAGCTACCACTTGGCTATCCGGCGATGACCGCCATTGCCCTGTTCCCGCCGCTCTGGCGCAGGCACATGAACCCGCGCGTGCGCCGCTGGCGGCAGATGTATTACCCGGAAGTCACAGACTGGCAGGCTTACAACAAGGGCAAGACACCCATGCCGCGCGGGGCCAGCTAGGCCGCCATGTCCGGCAGGTGCCCGGTCTTTACATAGATCAGGCATCCCTCATCCGACCACGGGTTGTGGCGCGACAGGTGCGGGCTGCGGATCCAGGTGCCGGCGGGATAGTCGCCATGCTCGTCCTGAAAGGTGCCTTCGATCACGAAGATCTCTTCACCGCCCCAATGGGCATGATCGGCAAAGCGCGTGCCGGGGGCCCATCTGACGAGCGCGACATTCTCCGCCTCATGTGAATGCAGCGGCAGGACCGTCAGGCCGGGGCGCGATCCGGGCAGGAACGCCGCCTTGCGCGTGTCGATGGCCTTCTGATCGGTATCCGTTTCGGAAAACTGACACAGCTTGACCAGGATCGTGCAGCCCTCTGGCCCGATATGGGGGCGATGTGACGTGCCGATCGGATTGCGCACATAGCTGCCCGCCGGGTAGTCGCCGTGTTCGTCCGAGAAGACGCCCTCCAGCACCAGAAACTCCTCGCCTCCGCCATGGGTATGGGGATCGAACTGGCTGTTCGGGGCAAAGCGCACGATGGTCGTGGCGCGGGCCACCTCTTCCCCGATCCGGTCCAGCATCATCCGCTGAACGCCCGATGCGGGGGAATCGACCCAATCGTAGTCGTCGGGCCGGATGACAACGCGTTTGGAGAAGTCGGCGTTGAGTTTCATTGGATGGCTCCCATCAGCAGTCGGTCAGAGAAGTGTGCGACCGCATCGGTGAAGCGGTCAGGGTTGCGGGCGGCGCGGGCGACGAGCTGTGCGCCTTCGACAAGGGCAAACAGCGCGGCGGCCTCCTGCGCGGGATCGGACAGGGCGCGAACCGATCCGTCCTGTCGCGCGCGGTCGAACTGGGCGTTGAGCCAAGCGGTCACGTCATTGCGAAAGGCTTCGACCCGCGTGACGCTCGCTTCGGGCAGGCTGTCCGTCGCCGCACTGAAAGCCACGCAGAGGCATAGGCTGTCACCTGTACCAAGCGCGTCATGATAAAGCTGCAGGAAATCACGCAAGGCACCAGAGGCAGCGGCGCTTTGGGCTTCGATTTGGTTCAGCCTGTCAGCGACACGCGCGGCATAGTCTTCAATCAAAGCGAGAGTCAGATCGGCCTTGGTGGCAAAGTGATAATGAACACTCGCCTTGCGGATGCCGGTGGCGGCAGCAAGATCGGCATAGCTGAACGCGTCGATCCCGCGGCTGCGGGCCAAGGCTTCGGCGTGAGTCAAGAGATTGGCTTTCATGGTCATATCTACCAACTAGTAGGTAGATATCCCTGAGTCCAGTCACAGTGACGTGAAAAAGCCCCGCCAGCGCGTTGCCGCGGGCGGGGATAGGTGTCGTGCCGCGACCATTCAGACCACAGGCACGGGCGGTAATTTCTTGGTGTTCTCAGCCGCTGAGTTCCGACCGGACCTGCTGGCGCAGGATATCAATCGGCACGGTTTTGCCTTCACGCCGGAAGTGCCAGTAGGTCCAGCCATTGCAGGACGGTGCGCCTTCCAGCTTGGCGCCCACCTGATGGATAGAGCCCTTGGTGTTGGACACCACAAGCGTTCCATCGGCGCGGATCTTGGCCACCTTGCCGCGCGGGCTGACCAGCTCTTCGCCGGGGTTCAGCAACCCGCGTTCCACCAGTTGGCCGAAGGGAATGCGCGGCTCTGCCCGTTTGGAGGTGGTGACCTCCAGCGAAGACCGGTCGAACCGGCGGATGGATTTCAGGCGTTTCTCGGCCACGTCACGATAGGCCGCTTCACGCTCGATCCCGATATAGTCGCGGCCCAGTTTCTTGGCGACCGCGCCGGTGGTGCCGGTCCCGAAGAACGGGTCGAGCACGACGTCACCGGGATTGGTCGTGGCAACCAGAATGCGGTGCAGCAGGCTTTCGGGTTTCTGCGTCGGATGGGCCTTGTCGCCCTTTTCATCCTTCAAACGCTCATGCCCGTTGCAGATCGGCAGAACCCAGTCCGACCGCATCTGCACACCCTCGTTCAGGGACTTCAGCGCCTCATAGTTGAAGGTGTATTTCGCGCCCTCGGATTTCGACGCCCAGATCATCGTTTCATGCGCGTTGGTCAGGCGTTTGCCCCGGAAGTTCGGCATCGGGTTCGATTTACGCCAGACCACGTCATTCAGAATCCAGTAGCCCTGGTTCTGAAGCTCGGCCCCGACACGGAAGATGTTGTGATAGCTGCCGATGACCCAGATCGCACCATTTGGCTTCAGCAGCCGCTGTGCCGCTTTCAGCCATTCTCTGGTGAAGCGGTCATAGACGGCAAAGCTGTCGAACTGGTCCCAATGGTCATCCACGGCATCCACCATGGAATTGTCGGGCCGGTGCAGGTTGCCTTTGAGCTGCAGGTTATAGGGCGGGTCCGCGAAGATCAGATCGACGGACGCTTCGGGCAGACTGTTCATCACATCGATGCAGTCCCCGGACAATATGGTGTTCAGCGGAAGCGCGGACGCCCCCGTGTCTTGCGTTTTCTTGGTCATTACTGCCTCTGACTTGGCGCCTCTTTCGGGCACTCATTTTGTGCCCCAAGGATGAGTCAAAGGTGATTCGCCGTCAATTTCTTTTTTGAATCAGGAGGTTATAGATTTTTCTTGATACAAGATATTGTGGACGGGCTTGAAGCTGCGTCTATGGTGAGGGGTCACCCCCAAATCTAGAAGCGCCTGTCTGTGATCCGCTGTGGGGTAGCCTGCGTTCCTCTCCCAACCATAGCCCGGAAATTGCCTTGAAAGCGCCATCATGTGCGCATCTCGCCCAACTTTTGCCGCAATTGATGCCGCGGCAATCGACAGGCTGCGCCCGTCGCCCTTGATGATCGTGGTGGCGGGACAGGGCAGATCGGGCGGCAAGGCGTTGCCATCCACAAGGGCGTGATCAACGGGGGCAAGCCCGGCAAGGGCGCGGGTCATGGCAAGGAAGGTGGCGTTGCGGATGTTGAGCGCGTCAATCTCCTCGACGCTGGCCCACCCAAGCGACACCTCGGCACTGGTCAGCATCGTTTCCAGCAGCGCCGTGCGCTTGCGGGCGGTCAGCTTCTTGGAATCGTTCAGCCCCTCGGGGATCGCGGCAGGGTCCAGCACTACGGCGGCGGCAGTCACTGGCCCGGCCAAGGGACCCCGCCCCACCTCGTCCACGCCGGCCACGCGGCCGCCGATCTGCATCTCGAAACTGAAATCCGGTCCCTCTGCCATGCGGCCAGAAACCATGGCAGCCCTACAGACACAACAAAAAGACGACGGGGCCACAGCCCCGCCGCCTTCCGTCGCACTGCTCGACGAAAGCTGGTCAGCCGTTACGACCGAACCCAGCCATGGCGGTAAAGGCATTGCGCATCATAGACGTCGCGCCAGCCCTGATAGGTGAAGATGCGTTCGCGGCAGCTGCCGGGCAGGGCCGCATAATGGGGCACGTGCTGCTGCAAACAATGGGCACCGAAAGCGCGCATATCGACATTCGGACCCTCGAAGCGGCGGTGGCAGGACCTTGGGGCCACGAGGTTCGGCACGATCACCTGCGGCACCACATAATGCGTGGCGGGCGGGGCAACGTAGCGCGTGACCGGCGCGGGCGCATAGTAGTGGGTGCGGTTGTGACGGTCATTCAGGATGTTGCCGAGAATCACGATACCAGCGGCTGCACCCAGAAAGGTGCGCAGGTCATCGCGGTCGGCGCGGGCTTCGGTGGTGCTGGCGAAGGTGCCCGTCAGGGCGACGGTCACGGCCAGCCCCACGGCGGCAAGGGATTTGGGAAGGGATTTAAACATGGGTTGGTCTCCGGGTAGATGAGTGTTGGGGGCACGTCATGAAACACCGCGGGCATGCGCGGCTGGTGCGTCCAAAATCCCCCTGACCCGGTCAGACAGGCAATATCAGCCCCTCGATATCGGATAACAGGCCGTTTTCGGGCGTCTGATATTGAATGACAGGGCCATCTGACACTAACTCAACCTCATGAAACAGCTTATTCTTTCCCTCGCCCTCATCGGGCTCGCCACTACGGCCAACGCAACTTGCTTCGCCGATTACAAGGCAAAGATGGATAACCCGCTCCGCCTGCATTACGGTGTGATCGAGTTGCCGGATTCTGCCTGTTCGGTTGGCGCCGCTGCGTCGAACATCGCAGGTCGCCTGACGGGCGGCTGGCAGCTCCTGGAAGTTATGTCGGTCTTCGACGAGACCGGCCTCGATTCGAGGAGAGACCGTGCAGGACAATACTACCTCCGCTTCTGAGTCGCGGATCACCGGTACCCGGGTCGTACAGCTCGGGATCGTGGCAGTCGTCGCCATCCTCGCGGTGGCGGCGATTTTGTTGTTCTCCTACCTGCCCGATGCAGGCGCGTTCAACGACGCGGTCGAGGAGATCTTCGTCGTCAACGATGCGTTGACCACCACGGAATCCATAAGAATCCTTGAGATTCTGGCGCAATCCGGGACCACCTTTTCCAAGGTTCTGGCCAGCTATCGCGCGATCATCTTCGTGCTGATCGTCTTCGCCACGGCGCTGCTGATTGCCTGTCTCGTCTTCCTCGTCACGATCATCACCCTGAACCGCCGCATGCATGAGATCGAGCGGTCTGGCATCCAGGTGTCTTCGCTGGTCGTCAGCCGTGAAGAGGGGGTCGTCTACCTCAACAACATGGAATTCAAGCTGACCGCCGCCGCGATGGAAACCCTGTCGGTTCTGGCCGAGGCGCGGATGGATGACGACGTGCTGTCCGGCGCGGAAATCGAATCAATGGTGTCCGGGAAACCGGCATCGGATTGCGAGGAAGCCGCCGGGGCCACGCGAATCAAACGCCTGCGCGATACGCTCGGCAATCAGATGGTCAGCGAATTGCTGGTCAAGAACATCGCCCGCCGGGGCTATATGCTGGCGATCGACAAGGACGTGATCAAGATGATCTGACCGGGGTCCGGCCTAGCAATTGTTGGGCCGCCCGCGACCATAGCCGGACCTGTCCGAAATGCTGCCATTGTCGCTGTCGGTATAGCCGGTGCGGGTGCCGCCGGGACCACGCGGGCAGGCGTTGCCATCGCTCCATGATCCGGTATCGCCATCGGCGGCCTGCGCCTGACCCGGTAGAATCGCAACCGTGCCACCGGCGGCAGCCAGACCAAGGAACCGCCGCCGTCCACTGCGGCCCACCTGAATATCGCTATCCGTCAGGGTCTTGTCGGATTTCTCGGTCATATTGGCGGTCCAATCCTTTGGTCTGATGAATGCACGGGCCCCTAGGGGCCCGACGTGAACTATAGCAGATGTTGCACCGAAATCAGCAGTAAGGCGCACCGCGCCCATAGCCGCCTCGATCCGTAATGCGGCCATTGTCGCTATCGGTGTGGCCGGTATAGGCCCCACCTCCGCCACGCGGACAAGACCCGCTGTCGGTCCAGTTTCCGTTGTCCACGTCGCTGGCCTGCGCTGTCGACGGGGTCAGCGCCACAACTCCACTCGCTGCCATCAGGCCAAGCACGGCCCGCCGGGCCGGACGCGCGGTAGAAATATCGCTGTCGGTCAGCGTCTTTTGGCCGGTCTTATCTTTTTTAGACATGGTGGCCTTCCTTGCTGCCAAATCATGTGTAATACTCACACGAACTATATGGACAACAGGTAAGCCCGTCAATGCCCGCCTCCGTCCATCGGCCAATTCACGCCGGTTGCGGCCCCTCCGGCACGATGCAGAGCTGACGCTCCAGTCAGCAGATGGGAGAGCGGACAGATGTCCATGAGTTTCGATCAGGCCATTGCACCGGTCACCGCAAAGGACTTCTTCGACCATTCGTTTGAAAAGAAGCATCTGGTCATTCGCAGGGGGCAGGCGGATTACTATTCCAGCCTGCTGGCGAGCGCCGATATTGACTGGGCGGTCTCAACGCTCGGGCTGTCAGTGCCCGAAGTGAACGTTGTCCAGGCGGATCGGGAGATTACCGCAGCCGATTTCGCCTATGGCAGCGGCTTCGTTGATCCGGTCGCGGTCAATCAGCTCTTCGCCGAGGGCGCGACGATCATCATGTCGAACCTTCAGGAACGGCTGCCGAAGCTGGCCATGTTCTGCCGGGAGCTGGAGAAGGTCTTCTCCGCCCGCGTGCAGACAAACATCTACATGACCCCCGCCCATAGCCAGGGTTTCAAGGCCCACTACGACGGACATGACGTTCTGGTTCTGCAGGTCGAGGGCACCAAGGAATGGCGCATCTACGACACGCCCGTTCACCTTCCGCTGGAGGAACAGGCCTTCAACCCCCATGACGTCCCGATCGGCGAGATGACCGACAGTTTCGTGCTGGAACCGGGCGACATGGTCTATGTGCCCCGAGGGCTGACCCATGATGCGGTGTCGACCGACCAGACTAGCCTGCATATCACGACGGGGCTGATGATGCGGTCCTGGGCCGATGTGATGGTCGAGGCGGTGCGGAAAATGGCCCTGAGTGACGCCGAATTCCGCGAGGGACTGCCGCCGGGCTTTGCCAATGAGGGCTTTGAAGGCAGCGGGGCCGAGGCCAAATTCTCGGCTCTTCTGGGCAAGCTGTCAGGTGCCACTCTGGACCCCGTGCTGAACGAGTTCCGCGAAGATTTCATCGCCACCCGCCTGCCCCGCGCGCATGATCAACTTGCCCAGATGGCGCGGCTTGACGGGCTTGGCCCCGACAGCGTGATGGGGGCCCGCCCGACTCTGATCTACCGCCTGACAGATGTGCCCGCGAAGGGCGACCAGCCCGACAGCGTCGCCCTGTCCTGCCAAGGCACCGTGATCACCCTGCCCGCCCATGCCCGCGAACCGCTGGAATATGCAATCTCCACCCCGCGCTTCACGATGGCTGATCTGCCGGGTGATCTGGACGATGCGGGCAAAGCTGTCTTGCTGCGTCGGCTGGTCCGCGAAGGGCTGGTGCATTTCATCGACTAAAGTGGTGACCCCGGCAGGATTCGAACCTGCAACCTGCCCCTTAGGAGGGGGCTGCTCTATCCAGTTGAGCCACGGGGCCAGCCTTTGCCCGTTCTGGCCAATTCCGTCCGCGCTGGCAAGCGCTTGGCCGGGAAAAATCCGTCTGCGACGTTCTGGTTTGGACAAGCCGCCCGGAAGTGCGTAACAGTCGTGTTATCGCAATCAACCGGAGCCCGCCGCCTTGCCCCCCAGAAGCCAAGATCCAGGTCGACCTCAACTGACCCTTCGCGATGTGGCCGAGGCCGCGCGCGTGTCGGAAATGACGGTCAGCCGTGTGTTGCGCAACCGGGGGGACGTTTCGCAGGCCACAAGGGCGCGGGTTCTGGAGGCAGCCCGGTCGCTCGGCTACGTACCCAACAAGATCGCCGGGGCGCTGGCCTCGTCGCGCGTCAATCTTGTCGGTGTGGTCATCCCGTCGCTGTCCAACATGGTGTTCCCGCAGGTCTTGGCGGGCATCTCGGACGTGCTGGATGACACACCGCTGCAACCGGTCTTCGGGGCAACCCACTACAAGCCGGAACGCGAAGAGGAAGTGATCTACGAGATGCTGTCCTGGCGGCCGTCGGGCATGATCGTTGCGGGGATCGAGCATTCCGAGGCGTCGATTGCCATGCTGACCAATTCCGGCATTCCGGTGGTCGAGATCATGGATGCCGATGGCGACCCGATCGACGCGATGGTCGGCATCAGCCACCGCGCCGCCGGGGCGCGCATGGCAAAAGAGATCCTGTTGCGCGGCTATAGGCGGATCGGCTTCATGGGCACCAAGATGCCGCTGGATTACCGGGCGCGGAAACGGCTGGAAGGGTTTGAAGCCGTTCTGAACGAGGCCGGAGTCGATCTGGTGGATCGCATCTTCTACTCCGGCGGTTCGGGCCTGGGCAAAGGACGCGAGATGACACAAGAGATGCTGACGCGGCACTCCGACCTCGATTTCCTCTACTATTCCAATGATATGATCGGCGCAGGCGGGCTGCTGTATTGCCTTGAGAAGGGCATTCGCATTCCCCAGGATTTGGGGCTTGCCGGGTTCAACGCGGTGGAGATCCTTGATGGTCTGCCGATGCGCCTGGCCACGATGGACACGCGCAGGCTGGAGATCGGCCGCGCGGCGGCCCAGATCATCGCCGCGCGCGTGGCCGGTGAAAGCTGCGATCAGATCATCACCATGGATGCCGGTTTCGACCCCGGAGATACCATGCGCGCCCCCGTCTGACACATTCCGAACCCCTTCCAAGAAAAGGGGATTCATTTTTTCGTCATCTCTGCTACGATTCAGGAAAACCGGGCACAAAAGCCCGGATCGAGCAGAAGGTACAAGATGACCAAACTATTGGACCCGGCCGCGGTGACCAAGGCGGCAGATCGTGTGGCAGGCAACGAATCCACGAAAGAGGGACGTGTCCACCAGACATGGTTCCGGGGATCAAAGGGCAGCCGCCCACCCAAGGCCATGCAGATGATGCCGGAAACGGCTGTTCTGGACTATGTGCTGAAAGGCTGGGAACCTCCCGCCCCCTGCATCAATGAAACCACGAAAGTGACCGCCTTCGGCAGCTGCTTTGCCGCCTATATCTCGGACTGGCTGGCCTCTCGCCATTACAACGTGCTGACCCGCAACAAGGAAAGCAACGCCTATGTGGTCAGCTGCGGCGAGGGAATGGTCAACACCTTCGTCATCCGCCAGCAGTTCGAATGGGCGTTCGAGGCCAAGAGCTTCGACGCGCCCCTGTGGCATGGCTACAAGTCGGAAGAGTTCGGCTATGACGAAGATGTACGCGCTGAAACGCTGCGGCTCTTCAATGAAACCGACGTCTTCATCCTGACCCTTGGCCTGTCCGAGGTCTGGTATGACGAACCGACCGGAGGTGTCTTCTGGCGCACCCTGCCGAAGGACAAGTACGACCCCGAACGTCATAAATTCCGTGTTTCGACCGCCCAGGAAAACGCCGACAATCTACGGGAAATCTACCGCCTGATCCGCAAGCATCGCCCGGATGCCAAGATCATCCTGACCCTGTCGCCCATTCCGTTGATCGCCACCTTCCGCGATGAAAGCTGCATCAGCGCCAACAGCGTATCCAAGGCCGTGCTGCGCGTTGCCATCGACGAAGTGATGCGGGAATTCAAGGACGAAGAGCATATCTTCTATTGGCCGTCCTACGAAATCGTGGCCGACATCTTCAACTACCCCTTCAAGGAAGACCGGCGCCACCTGTACAAATCCGTACAGGATTTCATCATGATGACCTTCGAGCGCGTCTGGTGCGAACGGGCCCCGACCGATCACGAATACCTGCGCCAGTGGCTGCGCGCCAAATCGGCGGCGGGTCAGCTGAACGAACGGCTCGACGGCGCGCTCGGTGCCCGCAACCTGCCCAAGCTGCGGCATATGCTCAACCGCAACCGGATCAGCGATTTCAAGGTCACGGACGAGGCGGCGAAGGAAATGCTGCTTCGATACATCGAAGAGGAAGAACGGATTCAGGCCGCAGAAGCCACGGCAGCGGAGTGATCAAGATGTTCTCAGCATTCCGGAATATTCACGGCAAGGCCGCCACGGCTGGTTTCCTTGTAGTTCTCGCTCATGTCGATCCCGGTCTGGCGCATAGCCTCGATACAGTTGTCCAGGGGCATAAAATGCTGCCCGTCGCCGCGCAAAGCCAGCGAAGCGGCGGAGACAGCTTTGATCGCCCCCAACCCGTTGCGTTCGATGCAGGGCACCTGCACCAGGCCCGCGACCGGGTCGCAGGTCATGCCCAGATGGTGTTCGAGCGCGATCTCGGCGGCGTTCTCGATCTGCTCGTTCGTGCCTCCCAAGGCGGCGCAAAGCCCGGCAGCGGCCATCGCGGCGGCGGACCCGACCTCGCCCTGACAGCCGACCTCCGCGCCCGAGATCGAGGCATTATGCTTGATCAGGCCGCCTACCGCGGCAGCGGTCATCAGGAAGGTACGCCGACCCTCTTCGGTGGCGCCGATGCAATGATCGCGGTAGTAGCGCAGGACAGCCGGGACGACCCCGGCAGCTCCGTTCGTGGGCGACGTCACGACCTTGCCGCCAGCGGCGTTCTCTTCGTTGACGGCCATGGCGTAGACGCTGAGCCAGTCATTGACGGTGTGCGGCTGCGCCAGGTTCGTGCCACGCTCGGAGAGCAGCTGTTCGTGGATCGCCTTCGCCCGGCGTCGTACCTTCAGCCCGCCGGGAAGGATCCCCTCCTGGGAGAGTCCCCGGTCGATACAGGCGTCCATAGTTGACCAGATCGCGTCCAGTCGCGTTTTGACCTCGGCGCGGCCACCATGTGTGGCCTCGTTTTCCCATTTCATCTCGGCAATGGACTTGCCCGAGATCTGCCCCATGCGCAGCATCTCCTCCGCCGAACCGAACGGATAGGGATACCCGTGTGCGGCTTTCTCCGCATGGAGCTCCTCGGCCCCGCCCTGCTTGTGGCGATCAAGTTCGGCCGCGGTCATCACGAAACCGCCGCCGATGGAGTAATAGGTTTCCTCCATATAGAGGTTCCCGGCCGCATCAAAGCCCCGCAGGATCATCCCGTTGGCATGGCCCGGCAGCGGCGGCCCGAAATCGAACACCACGTCCTTTTCGGGATCAAATGACAGGGGGGGCAAACCCTCCGGCGTCAGGGTGTGGCTGTCTTTCAGCACTGCTTCCGCCACTTCCGCCTTGTCCGGGTCGATCGTGGCCGGAAGAAACCCCAATAGCCCCAGGATCACGGCCCGGTCGGTCGCATGGCCCTTGCCGGTAAACGCCAAGGACCCGTGCAAAGAGCACATGACCCGCGCCACATCTCCGGCGCCGGGTTCCCGCAATCCGGTGCGCAGCTGTTCGAGGAACTGCGCCGCCGCCGTCATTGGCCCCATCGTGTGGGACGAGGACGGGCCGATACCGATCTTGAAGATGTCGAAAACGCTGAGGAACATGGAACCGCTTCCTGTTGGGATTGCCGCCTGTTTACCCTGTTTGCGGGCATCACGCCGGGGGAAACCGACATTGCGATCCATGCGACCGACGCAAGTCCCCGTCAATGGCAAAGCACGCTCCCCTTGGGACGGGGGAGCGTGCAGGTTTGGCGAGGGATCAGCCCGGGTCCAGGAAGGACGTCTCCCTGCCTAACGGGAATTTCTCAGTCGAGACCGAACTGGA
>NZ_MNBL01000146.1 GCF_001879695.1 Nioella sediminis | reverse complement strand
TCTGGTGCTGGACGAGGCCACGAGCGCGCTCGATTCAGAGGTTGAGGCCGCAATTCAGGACACGCTTGGCGACGTGATGGAGGGCAAGACCGTCATCGCCATCGCGCACCGCCTGTCCACCATCGCCCAGATGGACCGGATCATCGTGCTGGATCAGGGCCGTGTCGTGGAAGAGGGCTCTCATGACGCGCTGCTTGACGCGGGCGGGCTCTATGCGCGCTATTGGAACCGTCAATCGGGCGGCTTCATCGGGATTCAGGAAGCCGCCGAGTAAGCGAGGTGCGCCCATGGATCTGGAAACCGTCCCCGCAGAGGACTTCGGCCGCAGCCTGACCGGCATCGGCGTCAATCTTCTGACCCCGAATGTGCGTGCGCTGGCCGCGTTCCTGAAAGACGTCTTCGGCCTGCCCGCCTTTCAACTGACCGATGATTTCGCCATCATTCGCCACGGCCAGATGCTGATGCAGCTGCATTCCGACGGCACCTATCACAGCCACCCCCTGCTTGGCTTTGTCCCGGAAACGCCCCCGCGCGGCGGCGGGCTGCAACTCTTTCTATTCGGGATCGACCCCGACAACGCCGTGGCAAAGGCCGAGGC
>NZ_MNBL01000145.1 GCF_001879695.1 Nioella sediminis | reverse complement strand
GAGCGGGTGTGTCAGGCCGGCCCTTATGTCAGAAGCGCTGACAGCTCCGCCAGTGCCTCCGCCTCGGACAGATCACTGGCGGGGCGACGGCTGCCAAGGGCGCGACCAAGCCGCTTCGAAGCGGCTTCCCCCAACCCTCCTGCCGCCGCAACGACCTGATCCATCTCTTCGCGCTTGCCGTTGCAATGCAGCGCCACATCACAGCCTGCGGCAATTGCCCCGGCTGCCCGGTTGCCGATCCCGCCCGGCAGCGCGTTCATCGACAGATCATCGGTCATCAGCAGCCCGTCAAACCCGATCTCCTTGCGGATCAGCCGGATCATGACAGGGCTGAGCGTTGCGGGGGCATCGGGGTCGATCCGGTCAAAGACCAGATGCGCGCTCATGCCCCAGTGCAGATCGTTCAGCGCCCGGAAGGCGGCGAAATCCGTCCTGTCCAGCGCCTCTCGCGCGGCGGTCACATGCGGCAACTCGTGGTGGCTGTCGAGCGTTCCCAGCCCATGGCCCGGCATATGCTTCATCACCGGAAACACCCCGGCATCCGACAGTCCCTCGGCCACGGCGCGCGATATTTTCACAACGGTTTCAGCATCTTCCCCGTAGCAGCGATTGCGCAGGAAAGGGTGCGTCTGATCCCGCGCGATATCCGCACAGGGCGCGCAATTGCCGTCGATGCCAAGCGCCAGATGTTCCCGCCCGATAAGATAGCTGCGCAGATACATCGACCGCGCCGCGCGCTCTGGTCCGGCCTTGGCCACCTGATCCAGAGGCGGTAGCCATTCGCGCCAATGCGGTGCGCGCAGGCGCTGCACCCGGCCCCCTTCCTGATCCACGAAAATCGGCGTGTGCCAACCCACGGCGTCGCGCAGATCGCCGGTCAGTCGCCGTACCTGATCCGGCGTGTCCACGTTGCGGGCAAAGAGGATGAACCCCACCGGGGCCACATCCGCAAAAAACGCCGCCTCCGCTCGCGAGAGTTGCGGGCCGAGACAGCCGAGGATCGTGGCGCTTTTCGCGGCGTGCACGGGGGTTTAACGCACGGTGACGGGGATACAGGGCGCGCCCTGGGCATTCAGCGCGGTGCAGAAGCGGCGGGCATCCGACAGGTCATCAAAGCCATGCGCGCGCAGGCGGAAGAAGGCCCGCCCGCCGGACACCGCCCGCTGGATCACCCGATCCTTGTCGCGGAAGAAATCCGGGTAGAGACGCGCCAGCCGGGCCCATTCCTCTCGCGCGGTCTCGGCGTCGTCAAAGGCTCCGAGTTGCACCAGCCGGGTGCCGGTCGCCAGCCCTTCCGGGTCAAGCTCGGTCACGTCAGCCGAGGCAGATGGCGTGGACACGGGCGCGGCCGGGTCCAGCGAGGCCACCAGCACCACCTCTTCCGGGCGGCTGAGCGGCCTCAGCGAGCGGCTGACACCGGGAATGGCGGCGGAGATCACCTCGATCACCGGGCGCGGCGACCCGGCGAGCGCCTCTGCCACGGCGGCCTCCACCGGGTTTTCGGCAGCGGCAACGTCGGGCTCGGCCACGGGGTCAAGCGGTTCCAGCGGCGTGGCCTCTTCCAGAAGCCGGTCGATCAGCGCCAGCGTTTCCTCGCCCGCGCTGTCCGCAGGCGCGGTGCTGTCCGCCGGAAGGCTGGCAGAGCTCAGGTCGATCTCTTCGATGTCCAGCGGTGCCGGGGCCAGTACGATCCGGTCTGCGGCCGGCGCGGCCTCCGCCCCTTCCGTAATGCGGTTCACCGCCAACCCCTGATGGTCTGCCACGGTGCCGCCGGGGTTTTCCGGGGCCACCCGCATCGGCCCTTCCAGCGCCCGGATCACCGGCACGCCAGAGACATCGCGCACCGTCAGTTGCCAGGCCCAGATCGCCAGCCCGACGATCAGCGCCACCGACATCAACGCACCGATCCAGTTCACGATAATGGACATGCCCGACGCGGCGGTTGCGCCCTCGGTGTCATACCGGGACGCGGGTTCATCATAATACTCAATATCTGCCATGCCTGCCCTCGCTTCCCGGCATGGGCAGTCCGCATAAGGCGCGGCATACCGGGTATTTCATAGCCTGCTCGATCCCCGGCCTTCGCTTTTTCGATGAACGCCCCGTTATGTTCGGGGCTGCCCTCAGCGCATTTCTTCGACCGGTGTCACGCCCAAGATACCAAGACCGTTGGAAATAACAACCTGAACGGCACCGATGAGGGCAAGTTTTGCTTTCGATGCAACAGGGTCGTCCTCCTGCAGGAAGCGCAGGGCGGGTTCGGCGTTGCCTTTGTTCCACAGCCCGTGGAACTCGCTGGCCAGATCATAGAGGTAGAAGGCCACGCGATGCGGCTCGTGGCTGGCGGCGGCAATCTCCACCAGGCGCGGCCATTCCGCCAGCTTCGCGGCCAGCGCGAACTCCGCCGGATGGGCGATGGAAGACAGGTCGGACGCATCGGCGGCAATCCCCGCCTCCGCGGCCTTGCGCATCACCGAGCAGATCCGCGCATGGGCGTATTGCACGTAGAACACCGGGTTGTCCTTGGATTGCTCGCGCACTTTATCCAGGTCGAAATCCAGGGGAGCGTCGTTCTTGCGGGTCAGCATGACGAAACGCGTCACGTCCGCACCCACCAGGTCCACCACATCGCGCAACGTCACGAACGTCCCCGCCCGCTTCGACATCTTGAAGGGCTGCCCGTTCTGGTAAAGCTTCACCAGCTGCGTCAGCTTGATATCGAGAGGCACCCGCCCCGACGACAGCGCCGAGACAGCCGCCTTCATCCGCTTGACATAGCCGCCATGGTCGGCCCCGAACACGTCGATCAGCGCATCGAAGCCCCGTTGCACCTTGTCGTAGTGATAGGCGATGTCGGGGGCGAAATAAGTCCAGGCCCCGTCCGATTTCATGATCGGGCGGTCCACGTCATCGCCGTAATCGGTGGATTTGAACAGGGTCTGTTCGCGCGGCTCCCAATCCTCGGGTGTCTTGCCCTTGGGGGGCTCCAGCACGCCCTTGTAGATCAGGCCCTTGGCCTTCAGATCCTCGATCGCGGCTTCGATCCGGCCCGTGCCGTAAAGCGACTTCTCGGAATAGAACAGGTCCATCTTCACGCCGAGCGCGGCCAGATCCTCGCGGATCAGCGCCATCATCGCGTCGGTGGCGAAGTTGCGTACCTCCACCAGCCAATCGGCCTCGGGCTTGCCCACATAGGCATCGCCCACTCTGGCTTTCAGCGCCTCGCCCACCTCGATCAGGTAATCGCCCGGATAGGTGCCATCCTCGAACGCCACTTCCTGTCCATGGGCCTCTAGGTAGCGCAGGTAGACGGAGCGCGCCAGCACATCGACCTGTGCGCCACCATCGTTGATATAGTATTCGCGCGTCACCTCATGGCCCGCAAAATCGAGCAGCGAGGCCAGCGCGTCACCAAACACAGCACCCCGCGTGTGGCCCACATGCAGGGGGCCGGTGGGGTTGGCGGACACATATTCCACGTTGACCTTCTGTCCCTGCCCCATGCCGGAGCGGCCATAATCCGCGCCCTCCGCCAGCACACCGGCAATGACACCCCGCCAGGTCGCCTCCGACAGCCTCAGGTTCAGAAAGCCGGGCCCCGCCACTTCGGCGGTCTCGATCCGGTCATCGCCAGCCAGCCTGCCAGCCAGTGCCTCGGCGATGTCGCGCGGCTTCATGCCCGCAGGTTTCGCCAGCACCATCGCCGCATTCGTCGCCATATCCCCATGCGCCGCATCGCGCGGCGGTTCCACGGCGACGTTCTTCATGTCGAGCCCAGAGGGCAACGCCCCGTCCGAGGCCAGCGCCTCAAGGCTTTCGATCACAAGCGCACGGATATCGGCGAAAAGGGTCATGTCACGGGTCCTGTCTGATTGGCCGCGGGTTTATCACGGGCACCGCCAAGGTCAATCACCGAGCCGCCCCGCCCTTTCATCTTGGCAAAAATACCTCGGGGGAGGAGCGAAGCGACGGGGGCAGAGCCCCTGCCATCCGCGCCACAGACGGCACCGCCCACCATCCGCATCGCTCTGGCCACATTCCCGTGGCAACACGGCCTGACGAGGCCTCCCGCGAAGCGGGAGGTTGAGGAAGGCCGTTGCCCGGTCGACGCGCGATGCGCGGCGAAACCGCGTTACTTGCTGGACCCGCCCGGTGCAGGCGGTTCCGGCTCGTAGGAAGTCACCGGCCCGCAATAGGCATAGACCCCGGCCCAGTGCTCCTGCACGAAGACCACATCATTCTCCCAACCCGGCATGATCATATAACGCGCGGTCCAGGTCTCGCCCTCGCCCGAACATTGCGCGTCATAGAGCCAGGCCCCCTCCATACCCCGCACCGCTTCCGGGTTCGACACGGTGCAGGCGCTTTCGTAGAACAGGATCTGCGACCCGTTCAGCTCCATCCCGCCATCGGAATAGGGGTTGCCGCTGCAACTATTCAGCTCATAGCGCCCTTGCGGCAGGTTCTGGGCCATACTGGCACTTGCAGCCAGCGCCAGGACACAGACCGATGCAATCATCCGGATCATCGAAAACTCCTTTCGGGACAACTCTTGCCAAGAAGCAGAGCACGCCCCGCGCCGCCTGTCACGCGTTTCCGATCAGTTCGCCATGCTGTTGCAGCGCAAATCGGTCTGTCATCCCGGCGATATAATCCGCGACCAGCCGGGCCCGCGCCACCTCATCGCGGGCCGCTTCCACGTCCTGCTTCCATTCCTCGGGCAACAGTTCGGGCCGCGCCATGTAGAGCGGGAAGAGCTCTTCGACCACCCGTGTCACACGGCTGCGCATCTCGACCACCGAGGGCGCGCGGTACATGCGCGAGAAGAGGAAGGCGCGGATCTCCTTCAGATCCGTAAAAAGCGCATCCGAAAAGCGCACCATGGGCCGCCCTGCGCCGCGAAGCTCTTCGACGCTGTGCGGGTCCGCATCCGCAAGCCGTGCGCGCGACGTGTCGATCACGTCACCGACCATCACCCCGAAAACCCGCCGCAGCGCCTCGGCCCGGCGGCGTTTTCTGTCCAGCCCCGGCCAATCCCGGTCCACCTCCGCATAGGCCGCGCCCACAATGGGCAGCTCCGCCGCCTCGGCATCGGTGAACAGTCCCGCCCGCAACCCGTCGGCCAGATCGTGGTTGTTATAGGCCACATCGTCCGAGACGGCAGCCACCTGCGCCTCGCCGCTGGCATGGGTGTCCAGTTCCAGATCGTGGCGGGCGTTGTAATCGGCCAGCGCGAAGGGCAGCGGCGCGGGCACCGGGCCATTATGCTTGGCGATCCCTTCCAGCGTTTCCCAGGTCAGGTTCAGCCCGTCGAAGCCTGCATAATTCCGTTCCAGCGAGGTCACGATCTTCAGCGCCTGCGCGTTGTGATCGAAGCCGCCATAGGGGGCCATCAGGGCGTTCAGAGCATCCTCGCCGGTATGGCCAAAGGGCGTGTGTCCCAGGTCATGGGCCAGCGCCACCGCCTCGGTCAGATCCTCGTTCAGGCCAAGGGCGCGGGCGATGGTGCGCGCCACCTGCGCCACCTCGATGGAATGGGTCAGCCGGGTGCGGAAATAGTCGCCTTCGTGTTCCACGAAGACCTGCGTCTTGTGCTTGAGACGCCGAAAGGCACCCGCGTGGATGATCCGGTCGCGGTCGCGCTGGAAGGGAGAGCGGAAGGCGCTCTCTTCCTCTGTGAACAGCCTGCCACGGCTTTCATCCGGGTTGCAGGCATAGGGTGCTGCCATCGCCCCTGCCTCCTTCTGCCTTGTGGTTCCCGCGGCTCTCTGTCCGCTGTTATCCTTGGGGCTATAGCAGCGGGCGTGGCAGCTGACGAGGGGTCACTCGGTCAAGAACCAGCCGATCACGGTCGAGACCAGCGGGCCGATCACCGGCAGCTGCGCGACCGTGCTTTCCAGAAAGCCCTGTGCGGCTTCCGCCACGAAGGCCCGCCCCTGCAACATGCGCTCCAGCTCTCGCGAGCAGTCGGCGCTGCCGGTGACGGATTGATCGTTATTGGCAATGGCCGCATTGAGCAGTTCGAGACAATCGGCCGCCTGATGGATGCCCGCCGCGCTTTGACCGGCCAGCCCGGAGGCCGCCCCGAAAGCGCCCGCGAAAATCGCCGTCGGCGGGCGCTGTCCGGCCAATGCAACGGCGCTGCCGACCTCCGAAATGATAACGCGCAGTTCCCGGACTTCCGGCACCGCATCCTCGCTGACACCAAGCGTCAGCAGGCTGGCATGCAGCACGGACACGAAGCGCAGGGCAGGCGAGTTGGGCCGGGTCGGGTCGATCAGGTCGTTGCGCAGGCGGATCAGGCGGCGGGCCTGCGCCAGAAGCGCGGCGATCACCTCCTCCCGCTCTTCCTCTCCGGCCACGGCGGCGGCCCCGGCGGCCAGTCGGGTGTCGTGCAGCAGGTGATAGGTCAGCCGGTCCTGCGCGCGGGCCAACAGTTCTGCACGGGCACGGCTGTCATCCGGCAGCGCATCGGCCTCGTCGAGGATCACGGAAACCGGCTGACGCAGCAGATCGGTCCGATCCGCCAACAGCTCAATCAGCTCTTCCAGCGCATCGGCAGCGGCAGGATCGGTCAGGCGGATCAGGGCCGCGGTGCTGGCCGCAAGACGGCGGTGGTCCCCGGGCGCAGCATGTGCAACGGCCCGCGCCAGCGCCTCGGCCTCCGGACGCGGGTCGAGGGGGCCGTCCTCGCGCGGGAAGATCTCCAACCGACCGATCAGGGCATAGTCCGGCCGGTCCAGCGCGGGCAGAACCGCGCGCGCGGCCTCCCACTGATGCAGGCCATTGAGATGGGCGCTGACGGCGCGGGCCTCTGCCTCGGCCTCCAGCCAGTCGCCGATCTGGTCATGCAGCGTTTCGAACCGGTCGAGGGCGGGGCGCAGGACCGCCTCGGCTTCATCCGTGGTGTAGCGCCCGGCGCGCACGGCGCGTACCCATCCCGACAGGGTGCGGTCAGCGCTGCGATAGAGCGGGCGCAGATGCGACCAGGACAGGAACAGCCCGCCGGAAGAGGATGAGAGGTAATCATACCCCTCCTCCGTCACGCCCCGCCGATCGAAGACCGCCCGCAGAGTGTCGTCGGATACGTCGAGATCATACAGCCGGTCATGGGCTTCATAGAGCAGCGCAACGCGGTCCCGGATCGCCTGGATCGGCAAGCTGTCGGTCTGAGCAGCGGCTGGCATGGTCAGGGACAGGACCGCGACCAGAGCGGACAGGACGAAATGGACAAGGGTGGATTTGATGCGGTGCGGGTGCATGTCGGACCTTTCCTGGCGTGACCAGAACACCGGATCATTCCCAGCCTGGCTGCCCATATGTCGCCCCGTCGGTCGCCTGGGTTCAGGTTGTGAACGTCACTCTCTTGTGAGTGGATGTTACACGCCCTATTTTTGTATCACACGCCCAGATTCAATCCGACCCCGGAACCCTGCCCATGCTGACCCTGCCCCCGAAAGTCACCGACCGCGCCTTTGCCCGGATCGCCGAAATCAACGCGGCCTCGGGCGAGGAAAAGGCCCTGCGCGTCGCCGTCGAGGGCGGCGGCTGTTCCGGGTTCCAGTACGAAATCACGCTCGACGCGCCGTCCGAGGATGACCTTGTGCTGGAAGGCAGCGGTCAGAAAGTTGTGGTAGACAGCGTGTCCCTGCCCTTCCTGTCGGATGCGGTGATCGACTTCACCGAGGAACTGATCGGCGCGCGGTTCACCATCGAGAACCCGAACGCCACATCCTCCTGCGGGTGCGGCACCTCTTTCTCGATGTAGGGGGCGGGCGGGCAATCCGGTCACGGCTTGACACCGATCAAGGCCCGACACGCCCATAGCGCGCAGCATGGGGACAGCCGATAAAGGAGCTGTCCGATGACCCAACCCACATTCACCGCAACGCTCGACGCCCCGAACCTTCTGGTCATGGACGTCACGGGACAGATGGATTCTGTGGCGATGGAGATCGCGCTCACCATGCTGGTGCCGGTGGTCAAGGACATGCGCCATGGCGCGGCGCTGCTGCGCGCCGAGGGGGTGGAATGGCCGACACTTGGCGCGATCGGGGTCGAGTTGCGCCACTGGGGGCAACTGATGGCGATGATCCGCAAGGTGGATAAGATCGCGGTGCTGACCGATCAGGGATGGGTCAGGAACCTTGCCGCCGTGGAAAGCCTGTTGGTCCCGAACCTCGAAATCCGCTCCTTTGCGCCAGATGCAGAGGCTGACGCGCGGGCCTGGCTGACGGGCGGCGCACCGGAAGACGGGGGCACGCCGTAACCTGCCTAGTCCGCTTCGGGCAAAAGGGTTTCCACAAGGCCGAGCGATGTGCCCGACCCGATCAACGCATCGGCGCGTTCGGCCATGTCGGCGATGCTGACATAAAGGCTGATATCCCCTGCCCCGGAACCGGCGTGCAACAGCGCGGCAAGGGCCTCATCCACCAGGTCCGCGGCCTCCGCGTCCGAGTTCTGCGCCGCTTCCGGCAGGGGCGCGGGCGTGGGCATGGTCGAGGGCGGGATCATCGGGGACGCTGCGGAATACCCGCTGCTGGACGCTGTCATCTGGCGGGTCGGACTGGCATCGGCGGTGACCATGCGGTCGAGCGCGCCCCCTTCGGCCTCGGCCCCGGCGCGCAGGTGGTCGGCGCGGCTGTCCAGCCGGGCGGCGGCATGGCCAAGCAGCAGGTCGCGCAGCGGCCCCGGTTCGGTCAGGGCGGCCATGCGGATCAGCGGCGCAACCGGCTGCGCGGCAAAACCCTCGCGGGTGGCCAGCGTGGTCAGGCTGCGTTCCAGCTGCACGTCACCGGGCAGGCCGAACAGCTCTTCCAGCAGGCGCGCCTCGATCAGCAGAGCCCGGCGGCGAGCGGGGCTGGCCGCCCCATCGGCCACAAGGCCCTCGGCCCGCGAAGCAAGCCAGGCAAAGGCCATGTCGGCGGTCGTCGCATCGGGGCTGTCAGGCGTTGGCACGGCGGGGATGATCTGCAAGGCGGCAATCGCCGACGGATCGGGGCTGAGTGCGACGCCCCAGACCGCATCGGCCTCGGACAGCGCATGGTAATAGAGCGCATCGCAGCAGCCGATTTCCTGCGCCAGATCGGTCCACAAGCCACGTTCGGCCATACGTGCGACATCGTCTTCCAGCCAGTCGGGGATATGTCCGGCAATCACCGCGACCTGTTCCACGGCGGGGGCCAGCGCGGCCTCGGCCTCTGCGCGGGTAATGCGGCCTTCGGTCAGCGCCTCGTCCCAGGTATTCAGGGTCTGAAGCTGGGTGGAAAAGAACGTATCATGCTGCGCCCAACGGTCCTGCAAAAGCTGGCTCCAATTGTCGAGATAGCGGCGGGAAAAGACAATGTCGCTTTCGATGAAAGCGCGGCTGAGCTGACCCCGCACGATGCCGAGCGCCGGGGTGGATGCAGCCGCTTCGCGCAGCGCGGTCAGCTCGGCGCGGTAGCCCGCGACAAGCGAATCCTCCTGGGCCCGCGCGGCAAAGGGCAGCGCAAGCAAGATGGCGATGATAAGGACGGTCTGTCTGATCATGGGTCTGGTCGCTCGATATTATTGTTGTGCCGAGATCTCCACGCCGGGGACCAGCGGTGCAATGTCTGCCGCCGCGTCATCATCGGCCATGACCCGCATCGGCAGGAGCAGGAAGATCACGAACAGGACAGTCAGGAAATTACGCATGGGTCTGGTCCACTCTTTGGGTCACGTCGCTTGAATTAATAGTGTCACATTGACACTTTAATGGCAACCCCCCTTGGCTTTGCCGGCCAGACCGGCAAAAATGAGTGCAATATCTGTACATTGAACACGAACAGGACCCGCGCCATGAAGATCGCCACCTTCAACATCAACGGAATCAAGGCGCGCTATCCGGCGCTGTGCGACTGGCTGGACGAATCACAGCCCGACGTGGCGCTGTTGCAGGAGATCAAGTCGGTGGATGAAAACTTCCCCCGCGAGATGTTCGAGGAACGCGGCTATAACGTGGAGACCCACGGGCAGAAGAGCTTCAACGGCGTTGCCATCCTGTCGAAACTGCCGCTGGAGGACGTCACGCGCGGCTTGGCCGGCGATGAGACGGACGAACAGGCCCGCTGGATCGAAGCGACGGTGGTGGGCGAGGCCCATGCGGTGCGGCTCTGTGGGCTGTACCTGCCCAATGGCAACCCCTGCCCCGGCCCCAAATACGATTACAAGCTCGCGTGGATGGCGCGAATGGAGGCGCGCGCGCGGGCGCTGCTGGCCGAGGAAATGCCGGTGGTGATGGCGGGCGATTACAACATCATTCCCCAGGATGAGGACGCCGCCCGGCCCGAGGCCTGGAAAGACGATGCACTGGCCCGGCCCGAAAGCCGCGCCGCCTATCGCCGGATTCTGAACCTCGGCTTTACCGAAGCGTTCCGCGCCCGGGTGGCGGGGCCGGATCACTATTCCTTCTGGGACTACCAGGCCGGTGCCTGGCAGCGGAACGATGGCATCCGCATTGACCACCTGCTGCTCAGCCCGCAGGCGGCGGATCTGCTGGAGGAGTGCCAGATCGACAAGGACATCCGCGCGCGGGAAAAGCCGTCGGACCACGTGCCGGTCTGGATCGACCTGGCAGCCTGATATACCGGGATTTCGCC
>NZ_MNBL01000144.1 GCF_001879695.1 Nioella sediminis | reverse complement strand
CCCTTGCAAGGGCATTGGGCCGCTCCTGCGGCGGCTGCAGCAGAGCGAGGTCCGTCTGTGGAAGACGGATGCCGAGTCAGCCCGTGGCGCGGATCGGGCGAATGTCCTCCCGCCAGCTCAGGCCGCGATCCAGCAAGAGCCGCTGCGCGCGGGACGGGTAATCGGTGATGATCCCATCCACCCCCGCATCAATGGCCCGCAGGATGTCCTCGGGGCTGTTCACCGTCCAGGTATTGACGATCAGTCCCAGATCATGGGCCAGCGCCACCGCCTCGGGGTCCAGATCCTCATGATACGGACACCAGAGCGTTCCCCCCATCTGCGAGATGATGCGGGGCAGCGACCCGTCGAACCGCGCCCAGGGGGCCGATCCGATCCAGGGCGAGCCGTCAAACACATTCGCATCCATAGGCGGATTGGGACGCGGCAGGTAGCTGAGATAGGAGCGCGGCAGATCGGGCGCCTTGCGCGCCACCTCTTCCAGCACCCGCCAGTCGAAGCTTTGCAGGATCGCGCGGTCCTCCAGACCATGGGCGCGCAGGACCGACAGCACCGAGGCGACATAGTCGGGGATCGGCGGCGTGAATTCGGGATGGTCCGGGTGGCTCTTGATCTCGATATTCAGCCAGATCTTCCGATAGGCGGGCTCTGCCAGTATCCGCGCGAGATCTTCGAAACGGGGGATCCTCAGGCCGTTCAGAAAGGCCTGATCGGGATAGCGCGCGGCATAGGCGGTGCCCGCGCGCAGCCCGCCCACATCGTAGCGGCTCAGCTCCTCATAGGTCAGATCATGAATGCGCGGCCCCTCCCCCGACAGCCAGTTGCCCTCGGCGTCGCGGGTCGAGGCGGACATGAGCCGGGGATTGTGGGTGATGACCGGAATACCATCGCGGGTGGAGAGGATATCAAGCTCCACCACCTGCACGCCGATATCGAAGGTGTTGCGAAAGGCCAGCAGCGTGTTTTCCGGCAAGACCCCCCGCGCGGCCCGGTGCCCATGGAGCCGCACGATGCCCGGGGCCCGGCGCAGAGGGGAGAGCCGGTCCACCATCTCAGCCGATCCGCCGGTCGGTCTGCGCGTCAAAGAGATGCACCAGCTCAGGCGGCAGCGAGAACCGCAGACTGTCACCGATCTGAATCTCCGAAATACCCTCCAGGCTGATCACCATCTGCTGATCCGTGCCCTGAAGCGGCCCATGCAGCAGGGTGACTCCGCCCAGATGTTCCAGAAGTTCGACCTCCATTTCGATGGGGCCGGACGGGTCGCGCACAAGATGCTCGGGCCGCAATCCGCAGATCACGCCGCCGCGCGCGGATTGAGCCGTGGGCACCACCGCGCCATTGGGAAGCGTGACAGAGAGGTCATCGGCGGTCGCACGGAAAAAATTCATCGCGGGGCTGCCGATGAAACCCGCCACGAAGACGGATGCGGGTCGCTCATAAAGCTCGATCGGGGTGCCGAACTGTTCCACATAGCCGCCGTTCAGAACCATCAGCCGGTCGCCAAGCGTCATCGCCTCGACCTGATCATGGGTCACGAAAATCGACGTCACCCCAAGCCGCTTTTGCAGTTTGCGGATCTCCAGCCGCATCTGCACCCGCAGCTTGGCGTCAAGGTTCGACAGCGGCTCATCAAACAGGAACACCTGCGGGTCGCGCACGATGGCACGGCCCATGGCGACGCGCTGCCGCTGACCGCCCGACAGTTGCCGGGGCTTGCGGTCGAGATACTGCGCGATCTCCAGAATCTCGGCCGCCTCCTGCACGCGGCGGTCGATCTCGGCCTTGGGCATCTTCCGGATCTTGAGCCCATAGGCCATGTTCTGGCGCACGGTCATATGCGGATAAAGCGCGTAGTTCTGGAACACCATGGCAATGTCGCGGTCCGCCGGTTCCAGCCCGTTGACCATCTTGTCGCCAATAAACACCTCGCCCGAGGTGATGCTTTCCAGCCCCGCGATCATCCGCAGAAGCGTGGACTTGCCACAGCCCGAGGGGCCAACGATGACGACGAACTCGCCATCTTCGATGTCCGCGCCGATGTGATGCAAGACCTCGGTCGGCCCATAGGATTTCGTAAGGGAGTCGAGCGTAATTCCAGCCATTTGGCGCGTCCTATTTGTCGGTCTCGGTCAGCCCTTGCACGAAGAGCTTTTGCATTGCGATCACCACGAAGATCGGCGGGATCATGGCCAGAAGGGCCGTCATCATGATGATGTTCCACTGGGGCGACTGTTCTGCCGCCTCCAGCATCTGCTTGATCGAGACCACGATGGTCATCATGTCGGTGTCGGTGGTGATCAGAAGTGGCCAGAGATACTGGTTCCAGCCATAGATGAAGAGGATCACGAAGAGCGCCGCGATATTGGTGCGCGACAGCGGAATGACGATGTCCCAGAAGAACCGCATCGGCCCCGCCCCGTCGATCCGGGCACTTTCCAGCATCTCGTCGGGGATGGTCAGGAAGACCTGCCGGAACATGAAGGTGGCCGTGGCCGAGGCAATCAGCGGCACCGTCAGGCCCCAATAGCTGTTCAGCATGCCAAGGTCCGCGATCACCTCGAAGGTGGGCAGGATGCGCACCTCGACCGGCAGCATCAGGGTGATGAAGATCATCCAGAAGAAGCCCATGCGGAAGGGGAACTTGAAATAGACGATGGCAAAGGCCGACAGCAGCGAAATGGCGATTTTGCCGATGGCGATCATCAGCGCCATGACCATCGAGTTCATCAGCATCATCCACACGGGCGCGGTATTGGTGCCTTCCAGCCCGGATCCCCACAGGGTCTGGCGCAGGTTCACGAAGAACTGATCGCCGGGCAGCATCGGGATGGGCGTTTGCAGCATCCGCTCGGCCTCGTGGCTGGCACCGACAAAGGTGATCCAGACCGGCAGCGCCACGATGGCGACGCCAAGCAGCAGCACGATATGGGCCAGGATCGACAGGAGGGGACGATTTTCAACCATCAGTACTGAACCCTCTTTTCGATGAAGCGGAACTGGATCACCGTCATCACGATGACCATGAACATCAGGATGACCGACTGTGCCGCCGATCCGCCAAGGTCGAGGCCGATGAAGCCGTCATTATAGACCTTGTAGACCAGCGTCGTGGTGGAATTGGCAGGGCCGCCTTGCGTGACCGCATGGATGATCCCGAATGTTTCGAAGAACGCATAGACCGCGTTGATGACCAGCAGGAAGAAGGTGGTGGGCGAGATCAGCGGGAAGATGATCGTCGCAAAGCGCCGAATCGGGCCTGCCCCGTCAATGGCCGCAGCTTCGATGATCGAGCGCGGAATCGACTGCATGGCGGCAAGGTAGAACAGAAAGTTATAGGCCACCTGTTTCCACGCGGCGGCGATGATCACAAGAAACATCGCCTGACGGCCATTGAGGTAGTGGTTCCAGTCATACCCAACCATTTCAAGCAGATAGGGGAAGATCCCGATGGTCGGATTGAACATGAACAAAAATAGCGCCCCGGCCAGAACCGGCGCCACCGCATAGGGCCAGATCAGAAGCGTGCGGTAGGTGGTCGAGCCGCGGATCACCCGGTCGGCAAAGCCCGCGAGGATCAGCGCGAAACTCATCGAAAGAAACGCGACGGCGGCGGAGAAGAAGATCGTCCGGCCAAAGCTGTCGCGGTAATGGTCGTCCTGCAGCAGGTATTCGAAGTTTTCGAACCAGACGAATTCCGTCGAGAAACCGAAGGCGTCCTCGATCAGGAAGGACTGGTAGACCGCCTGGCTTGCGGGCCAGATGAAGAAGATCAGCGTGATGATGACCTGCGGCGCGACCAGAAGGTAAGGCAGCAGGGACGCCGGGAAGTGAACGCGCTTGAGCATCGGGAAGGAACCGGGTGCGGAAGGGAAAGGCCCGGCGACTGGATGAAGCCGCCGGGCGTTCTCGCGTCAGGTGGACGCGATCAGTTCACGGACCGCTCGAAGCGGCGCAGCAGCTCGTTGCCGCGTTCAACCGCATTGTCGAGCGCTTCCTGGGCGGTCTGATCACCGGCCCACAGCGCTTCCAGCTCTTCGTTGATCACATCACGCACCTGCACGAAGTTGCCGAAGCGGATGCCACGGGAATTCGGGGTGGGGGCGTTCAGGCTAAGCTGCTGGATGGCAGTGTCGGTTCCGGGGTTTTCCGCGTAGAAGCCCTGCTCCTGCCCCAGCTCGTATGCCGCCGTGGTGATCGGCACATAGCCGGTTTCCTGGCTCCACCAGGCCTGCACCTCGGGCGAGGACAGGTAAGTCATGAACTGGGCCAGGCCTTCGTATTCCGCCGCATCATGGCCACGCAGCGCCCACAGGGTCGCGCCCCCGATGATGGAGTTCTGCGGCGCATCCGCAAGATCGGTGTCGAGCGGCAGCATGGCCTGACCGAACTCGAACTCCGCCTGTGCCACCATCGACCCGTAATAGGCGGAGGAGTTCATCCACATGCCGCATTCGCCATTGGTGAACATCGGCAGCGAGTCACCGCGACGACCGCCATAGACGAAGAGGTTGCCCTCCTGCATGTCAGCGATGCGCTGCAGACGGTTGGCGACAGCTTCGGTGTTGAAGGTGAATTCGGTATCGAACCCGGCAAAACCGTTTTCCTGGGTGCCCATGGGCATGTCATGCCAAGCCGAGTAATTCTCGATCATCACCCAGCTTTGCCAACCAAAGGAGAAGCCGCATTCCATGCCACTATCGACCAATGCCTGAGCGGCGGTTTCCATTTCGTCCCAGGTGGTGGGCACGTCGACGCCAGCCGCGGCCAGCGCGTCGGCATTGTACCACAGAACCGGGGACGAGCTGTTGAAGGGCATCGACAGCAGTTCGCCTTCCGGGGTTTCGTAATAGGACACAACGGCGGGCAGATAGGCGTCGCCATCGAAGGGCTCACCGGCATCGGCCATCATTTCCTCAACCGGGTAGATCGCGCCCTCTGCGGCCATCATGGTGGCGGTGCCGACCTCGAAGACCTGCACCAGATGCGGCTGCTCACCGGCGCGGAAGGCGGCGATGGCGGCGGTCATGGTCTCGGTGTAGTTTCCCTTGTAGGTGGGCACGATCACGTAGTCGGACTGCATGGCGTTGAACTCGGCGGCCATACGGTCGATGCGCTCACCGTTGGCGCCGCCCATGGCGTGCCACCAGTGAATCTCGGTCTGTGCGGCGGCAGCCCCGGCCATCAGGCCCACGAGGGCGGAACTCGCCAATAGCGTCTTGGTGAAGGTCATTTCTTCTCTCCCTGACAGAAATGCAGCAGTTATGCGCGGCAGCTTTCGGGAGAGACGGAAATAATTCAAGTGAATTTTTTATGTCCTATTTCATAACATTGTATTATGTTCTGCGTTTGAAAACAGTCGCTTTCGCAGAAGCAGAAAGAAAGATAACCCATTGAAATTTCAGCTCAGACAACTGGAAGCCTTCCGCGCTGTCGCGGAAACGGGCAATGTCACAAAGGCCGCTCAGGCGCTTGG
The DNA here is from genome assembly GCF_001879695.1 of Nioella sediminis. Classification (GTDB taxonomy): domain Bacteria; phylum Pseudomonadota; class Alphaproteobacteria; order Rhodobacterales; family Rhodobacteraceae; genus Nioella; species Nioella sediminis. Next base: position 5,388 of record NZ_MNBL01000144.1, on the reverse strand, counting down.
GGTGTCACAACCCGCTGTCAGCCGATTGCTGTCGGATTTCTCCAAATCCATCGGCTTCGAGCTGTTCGAGCGCCGACAGGGGCTGCTGCACCCGACAAGTGAGTCGCGCTACCTGCTGACCGAGGTACGCCGGGTTCTGGACGGGCTGGAGCATCTCGAAGACCTGCGCCGCGACCTGACCGAGCGCACCGCCGGGCACATCCGCATCGCCTGCCTGCCGGGGTTTGCCACCAGCCACCTGCCCGGCGTGCTGATGCGCTTTCTGGCGGACCGGCCCGGCGTCACGGTGACGCTGGAGCCTGACCGACCCGAACGCATTCTCGAATGGATCATCGGCGAGCAATATGATTGCGGCATCACCGACGCCTTTCCCGGCCACCCCGCCACGGAAAGCAGCGATGTGCTGATCCGGTCGGTCTGCATCCTGCCCAAGGGGCATCGGCTGGCCGCGAAAAGCCACATCACCCCGATTGACCTGGCCGAGGAAAAGATGATCCACACCCGCCGCGACAGCCGCTTCTTTCACCGGCTAAGCCGCGCGTTTTCCAATTACGGGGTCGAGATCAATTCCTGGATCGAAGTGCGCCAGTTCACCGCCGCCTGCACCATCGTGGCCGAGGGCATGGGCGCGTCCGTGGTCAGCGCATTGGATGCTGCGCAGTTCGAGGGGCGAGGGGTCGTGATCCGCCCCTTCACGCCGCCCATCCATCACCGGCTGACCATCCTGCGCCCGGCCACCGGCAGCCGCACGCCCATCGTGCTGGATTTCATCGACGCCTTCACCCGCAGCCTGGACCCTTACCTCGCCAGCGCCGGCAGCGGCGGCGATCCGGGCTGAGGCGCCACTGGCAGGGTTCGCAACCGGATTGGCAGGATTTGCAAGTGCTACTGAGGGCCTGCGCCCCTATACTGACCCTGACAATCCCGGAGCCGCCTATGTCCACCCCCGACCGTTTCCCCATAGCAAAGCATATGGAGCGTCTCTGCCTCGGGCTGAAACTGCCCTCCGAAAAGGTTCTGGCCCGCGCCGGTCTGCCGAGTGATTTCTTCGCCAGAGAGGGGCGCGGCGCGACCGCTGCGCAAGTCTTTGCCCTGTGGCGGGCAGCAGAGACGGAACATGGCAGCGCGGAGATGGCGTTCGACCTTGCGATGATCTCTGCCAAGGGCCAGTTCATCCCCGCCCTCTTCGCCTTTTCCTGTAGCCCGACCGTCGAGATCGGCTTTCAGCGGCTGTCGCTGTTCAAACCGCTGGCGGGGCCGTTCCGGTTGAGCCTTCAAAGCGACCTCGACGGGCTGTCCCTGCGCTTTGCCTCGCTGTCGCCCCATGATCCCCTGCCCGACAGCCTTGCGGCCTTCGAGCTTGTCTTCCTGGTCAACATTCTGCGCAACCTCACCGGCGAACAGGTGGTGCCCGATCGGGTAGACCTGCCCGCCTATGAGGGCGACCGCGCGCGGCTGGACAACTATCTTGGCACCCCGGTGCAGTACGGGCATGGCTCTGGCCTGCGCCTGTCGCCACGGGATGCAACCCTGCCGCTCATCAGCCATGATGACGACCTGTGGCAGATGTTCGAACCGCGGCTGCGGCGGGATCTCGTTGCGCTTGGTGCGCGGCAGGCCTGTGCAGACCGGGTGCGGGCGGCGCTGATCGAGATGCTGCCAGCGGGCCGTGCCACGGCGGATGCGGTCGGCAGCCATCTGGGGCTATCGACCCGCAGCCTGCACAGACGGCTGAGCAACGAAGGCACCAGCTTTCAAACCATCCTGAACGCCACGCGCACGGAACTCTCCCTGCATTACCTGCGCCGCGACGATGTCAGCATCGAGGAAATCTCGTACCTGCTGGCCTTCCGCGACCCCAATTCCTTCTACCGCGCCTTTCGCGGCTGGACCGGCATGACCCCGCGAGAGGCTCGGGACCAGCCCCGCCCCTAGCCGCGCTCCGCCAGGAACGTATCCACCTCATCGCCCATGGGAATGGCCTCTGCCGCGCCGGGGCGGGTGACCTGGATGGCGGCTGCCGCCGCAGCGCGGATCAGGGCCTGATCCAGCGGCCGGCCCGCATCTATCCCCGACAGCGCATAGCCCAAAAAGGTATCGCCCGCGCCGGTGGTGTCGACGGGGACGACGCTGAAGGCATCGACCCGCGTCGCCGCCGCGCCCGCGATATAGGCCGCCCCCCGGCTGCCATAGGTCACCAACCGGTCGATCCCGTCGAGCGCGCCATGCGGCAGGGCGGCGCGAAGCTGCGCTTCCTCCACCTCGTTGACGGACAGAAGGTCGGTGAACGGCAGGATGTCGCGCACCGCCTCCGGGTCGAAGGGGGCGGCGCAGTAACAGACCTTCAACCCCCTGCCCCGCGCCAGCCGGGCGGCCTCGACCCCCGCGCTTGTTTCGTTCTGCAAAAGCAGCCAGTCGCCGGGCTGAGCGCTGCCAAGCACCGTTTCCACCTGATCGGCTGTCACCTGCCGGTTCGCACCGGGAAAAAGGATAATGGCATTCTCCGCCGCGTCATCGACCGCGATGATGGCATGTCCCGTCGGCACCTCGCCCCGCGCCACATGGCTCACATCCACCCCATCCGCCGCCAGCCGGTCCACCGTCCACGGCCCTTCCGGTCCGATGGCCCCGATATGGCGCACGGACCCGCCCGCGCGGGCGATGGCGATGGACTGGTTTGCCCCCTTGCCGCCGAGCCCGGTCTGAAGCGTCCGCGCCGCAATGGTCTCGCCGGGCGCGGGAAGATGATCCATCCGGTAGGAATGGTCGATATTGATCGAGCCGAGATTGTAGATCGTCATGGGACCTGTCCGCCTGCCTGATGAGGACAGACTAGCCTCACCCACGCACGCCTGCCAGCCCGGTTTCGCCACTCGATCCGCATCGCAGAGCCGCGCAGGAAGATCAGCCCGCCAGCCGCATCTGGGCGATGGTCCGGGTCAGGGCGGTCACGAACAGCCCTTCTTCTGCCCCCGGTTCCGCATCCTCACGGCGCAGCAGACCCACCGGCCCCCGCGTCATCCCGGTATCGAACGGCAGCCGCACCAGCCGCCCCTCTGCCAGTTCGTTCCAGACCACGCCGCGAGAGATGATCCAGACCGCATCGCTTTCCCGCGTATAGACCCGGCCAAAGGCCCCCGAAACCGTTTCCAGCGCCTTCGGCAGCGCGCCGATGCCATGGCCGATCAGGAACCGTTCCACCAGAGGCCGGATCGCGGCGGCGGCGGGCGGGTAGATCACCGGCCAGTTCACGATATCCTCCAGCCGGGGGGCATCGAGCAGCGGATGGCCGGGGCGCACCACGAAATCCACCTCTTCCTGGTAGAGCTGCGTGAAGCTCAGGTTCTGCATGATCGACGGATCGCCAAGCCGCCCGATCACCATGCCCACGGCGCCGCTGCGCAGCTGGTCCACCAGATAGGCAATCGGCCCGTCCAGCACCCGCAGCGAGGCGCTTGGCGACAGGCGTTCGAACTCCACCACCGCACGGGGCAACAGGGCCGCCGCGACGGAAGGAAGCGCACCGATGCTGATTTCGGCCCGCTTTCCCGTCGCATCGAGCTGCGCGATGCCATCGAGCCCGTGATCCAGCGCCGACAGGCTCATATCCGCGAAATGCGCAAAGACCTGCCCCGCATCGGTCAGGCTGACCCCGGCCCGGCTGCGCAGAAGCAGCGTCTTGCCGAGGATCTGTTCCAGCTCCTTCAGGGTCTTGGAAATCGCGGGCTGCGTCAGGTTCAACCGTTCCGCAGCGCGTTTCAGGCTGCCTTGCCGCACGGTCTCGGTGAAACACTGGATATGGCGCAGCTTGATGCGGCTGCGGATCGCTTTGTTATCCATTTGGGAAAGCATAATGCCCAACATGTCATTTTTCACGCATAAACAGTTATGCTAAATCCAATCCAACAGGTCTAGTCTGATTTCTGGGAGGATCTCATGCGCAGTCAGGTGGTGATTATAGGGGGCGGTCCGTCGGGGCTGTTGCTGGGGCAGCTACTACATCGCAAGGGCATTGACGCGGTGGTTCTGGAACGCAAGACCCGCGACTACGTGCTTGGCCGCATCCGCGCGGGTGTGCTGGAAACCGGGCTCGTGACCCTGATGCGCGAGGCGGGCGTGGCCGAGCGGATGGATGCCGAAAGCATTATCCATGACGGCACCGTGATCGCCTATGGCGAAGATCAGTTCCGGGTGGATTTCGTCGAGACGACCGGCGAAAGCGTCGTGGTCTATGGCCAGACCGAACTGACCCGCGATCTCTATGATGCGCGCGAGGCCTGTGGGGCCAAGACGTTGTTCGAGGTGGACAATGTGGTGATCAACGGGGCCGACAGCGACGCGCCTTACGTCACCTTCACCCATGAGGGCAGCGAAAAGCGGATCGACTGCGATTTCATCGCGGGCTGCGACGGGTTCCATGGGGTCAGCCGCCAGACCATCCCGCTGACCGTGCGCACCGAATACGAGAAGGTTTATCCCTTCGGCTGGCTCGGGCTGCTGTCCGACACACCGCCGGTGCATGAGGAACTGATCTATTCCAACTCCGACCGTGGCTTCGCGCTCTGTTCGCAACGCAGCTGGACGCGCAGCCGCTATTACATCCAGTGCTCACTGTCCGATCATGCCGAGGACTGGTCCGATCAGATGTTCTGGGACGAGCTGCGCCGCCGCCTGCCCGCAAAGACCGCCGAAACACTGGTCACCGGCCCCTCGATCGAGAAAAGCATCGCCCCCCTGCGCAGTTTCGTGACGGAACCGATGCGGTGGGGCCGGCTGTTCCTCTGCGGTGACGCCGCCCATATCGTGCCGCCCACGGGCGCCAAGGGGCTGAACACGGCGGCCTCCGACATCCATTACCTCTATCACGGGCTGATGCAGTTCTACGAGGAAAAGGACAGCGAGGGCATCGACCGCTATTCCGAGAAGGCGCTGGCCCGGATCTGGAAGGCGGAACGCTTCAGCTGGAACACCACGATGATGCTGCACCGCTTCCCCGACATGAACGGGTTCGATATTAAGATGCAGCGCGCCGACCTGGAGTTCCTGCGCGACAATCCAGACGCGCAGAAGGTCTTTGCCACCAATTACGTGGGGCTGCCCTTCTGATGCGCGTTCTCAAGGCAAATGGCGTCAAGCTGAACTGGCGCGAGGATGGCGAAACGGCGGGAGTCCCGGTGGTCTTCGCCAATTCGCTCGGCACCGATATGCGGCTGTGGGACCAGATCCTACCGCTTCTGCCCGCTGGCCTTCGGATCATCCGCTTCGACAAGCGCGGGCATGGGCTGTCGGACTGCCCCGCTGCCCCTTACGCGATGGCGGATCTGGTCAGCGACGCCGAGGCGCTGCTGGACGGGTTGGGCGTTTCCGATTGCGTTTTCGTGGGGCTCT
>NZ_MNBL01000143.1 GCF_001879695.1 Nioella sediminis | reverse complement strand
CTGGCCGCGCGCAGGCCTGACCTCATTCGCGCGCTGGTCCTGTCCAATACCGCCGCCAAGATGGGCGAGGCCGCCATGTGGCAGACCCGCATCGACGCGATCCGTGCAGGCGGGATCGAGGCGCTGGCCGATGCGGTGATGGAACGCTGGTTTTCCCCCGCCTTCCTGACCCGGCCCGAGCTGAGTGTCTGGCGCAATATGCTGACGCGGACGCCGGTGGAGGGCTATCTCGGCTGCTGCCACGCCATCGCGGGGGCCGATCTGACAGAGAGCACGAAGGCGCTGAGCCTGCCCACGCTGGCCATCGCGGGCAGCGATGACGGGGCCAGCCCGCCCGATCTGGTGCACGGAACCGCCGCGATGATCGCGGGCAGCCGTTTCGAGGTTATCGACGGCGCGGGCCACCTGCCTTGCGTCGAGAACCCCGCCGCCTATGCCGCCCTGCTGACCGATTTCCTGAAGGAGCATGCCCATGTCTGACCGCTTTGAAACCGGCATGACCGTGCGCCGCAAGATCCTGGGCGACGCCCATGTGGACCGGGCCGAGGCCGCCAAGACCGCCTTTGACGAGCCCTTCCAGACGCTGATCACAGAAGGGGCCTGGGGCACCGTCTGGGCCTCGGACGGGATCAGCGACCGCGAACGCTCGATGCTGACGCTCGCCCTGCTGGCCGCCCTTGGCAATTTCGAGGAAATCCCCATGCATATCCGCGCCACAGCACGCACCGGGGCCAGCAAACAGGACGTTCTGGAGGCCTTCCAGCATGTCGCCATCTACGCCGGTGTCCCGCGCGCCAATCACGCGCTGAAATTGGCCAAGCAGACCTATGACGAGATGGAAAAAGAGTAATCCGGGAAACGCGCGATATTTCCCAGCCTTGAAGGAGGAGCGCCGCAATGACCAAGCCAGGCGAATACTATCAGCGGGACCGGATGTGGCATCCCCCCGCCTATGACAAGGACTACAAGACCAGCGTCACGCGCAGCCCGCAATATTCGCTGATCTCGCTACAGAACTCGATTTCCGAGATCACCGGGCCGACCTTCGGTCACAACGATGTGGACCCGCTCGATAACGACCTGATCAAGAACTACGCACAGCCGGGTCAAAGCCCCATTGGCGAACGGATCATCGTGCATGGCCGGGTGCTGGATGAAAACGGGCGGCCCGTGCCCAATACGCTGGTCGAGGTCTGGCAGGCCAATGCGGGCGGGCGCTACCGCCACAAGAAGGACACCTATCTTGCCCCCATCGACCCGAATTTCGGCGGCTGCGGGCGCACGATCACCGACGAAAACGGCTATTACTTCTTCCGCACGGTCAAGCCCGGCGCCTACCCGTGGCGCAACTGGGTCAATGACTGGCGACCGGCACATATCCACCTGTCGATCTTCGGGCACGCTTTCGCACAGCGGCTGATCACCCAGATGTATTTCGAGGGCGACCCGCTGATTGCCACCTGTCCCATCGTCAACACCATCCGCGACAAGGCCGCCATCGGGCAGCTGATCGCGGCGCTGGACAAGAATGCGACGATCCCGCTCGACAGCATCGCCTACAAGTTCGACATCGTCCTGCGCGGGCGCCGCTCGACGATGTTTGAAAACCGGCTGGAGGGGAACTGATGACCCAATCGCTTGATTACCTGAAGGAAACCGCCTCTCAGACCGCCGGACCTTACGTCCATATCGGCCTTGCCCCCGGCGCGGCGGGCTTTGACATCTACCGGCAGGAACTGGGCTGGGACATCGCCGGACCCAATGCCAGGGGCGAACGCATCCGCGTCGAGGGCATCGTGATCGACGGCACCGGCAGCCCGGTCAAGGATGTGCTGCTGGAGGCCTGGCAGGCCAATGCCGATGGCATCTATGCGCATCCCGAAGGCGGCGGCGAGGTGGAAGAGGGCTTTCGCGGTTGGGGTCGCGTGATCACCGATTTCGCTACCGGCGAATGGGCGTTCGACACTGTGAAACCGGGCCGCACAAGGGGCCGCAATGTCGGAACCCAGGCCCCGCATATCAACCTGTGGATCGTGGCGCGCGGCATCAATATCGGGCTGAATACGCGGCTCTATTTCGAGGACGAGGCCGAGGCCAATGCCGCCGACCCGGTGCTGAACCTGATCGAATGGGAACGCCGCCGCGCCACACTGATCGCGAAGCGCACGGAACGCGACGGGCAAACGGTCTATCGGTTCGACATCAGGCTGCAGGGCGAGGAAGAAACCGTCTTCTTCGACATTTGACGAAAGCCAGGCCCGGCGGCAGGATCGGCGGGCCTTTCAGAATGGAAAAACACGACATGTCAAACCCTTGCATCATCTGCGTGGCGATCACCGGATCGGTTCCCACAAAGGCCAACAATCCTGCGGTGCCGATCACGGTCGAGGAACAGATCGAAAGCACGCAGGAAGCCTTCGAGGCGGGCGCGTCCATTGCCCATTGCCATGTGCGCAACGATGACGGGACGACCACCAGCGACCCCGAGAAATTCGGCCGCCTGATGGAGGGGCTGAAGACGCATTGCCCGGGCATGATCGTGCAGCTGTCGACTGGCGGCCGGTCCGGCGCGGGCACAGAACGCGGCGGCATGCTTTCGCTTGCACCCGACATGGCGTCGCTGTCGGTGGGGTCGAACAACTTCCCCACGCGGGTCTATGAAAACCCGCCCGATCTGGTCGCGTGGCTGGCCTCGGAGATGATAAAGTACAACGTGAAGCCCGAGATAGAAGCATTTGATCTGTCTCATATTTTCCAGGCCAAGCTGATGCAGGACCGGGGCGAGCTGCAAGGCACGCCCTATGTGCAATTCGTGATGGGCGTGAAGAACGCCATGCCGGTGGATCGCGAGGTGTTCGACTTCTACATCCGCACCGTGAAGCGGCTCTTTGGAGAGGACGCGCCCTGGTGCGCCGCAGGGATCGGACCCAACCAGATCGTGGTGAATGAATGGGCAATTGCCGCGGGCGGGCACGCACGCACGGGGCTGGAAGACAACATGCGGCTCGACCGCGAAAGGCTCGCCCCTTCCAACGCGGCGCTTGTCGCGCGGGCTGTGGAGCTGTGTGAAAAATACGAGCGTCCGGTGGCCAGCTGGCAGCAGGCGCGGGCGATTCTGGGGCTGGCTGCACCGGCGAATTGAGGGGGGGCACCACGCGTACACCCCCCGTACACCCCCTGTACACCGGTCGTGCAAATGAAACAGCGATTTCGCCGTGCCTTCAGCACG
>NZ_MNBL01000142.1 GCF_001879695.1 Nioella sediminis | reverse complement strand
GCGTGAAGAACGCCATGCCGGTGGATCGCGAGGTGTTCGACTTCTACATCCGCACCGTGAAGCGGCTCTTTGGAGAGGACGCGCCCTGGTGCGCCGCAGGGATCGGACCCAACCAGATCGTGGTGAATGAATGGGCAATTGCCGCGGGCGGGCACGCACGCACGGGGCTGGAAGACAACATGCGGCTCGACCGCGAAAGGCTCGCCCCTTCCAACGCGGCGCTTGTCGCGCGGGCTGTGGAGCTGTGTGAAAAATACGAGCGTCCGGTGGCCAGCTGGCAGCAGGCGCGGGCGATTCTGGGGCTGGCTGCACCGGCGAATTGAGGGGGGGCACCACGCGTACACCCCCCGTACACCCCCTGTACACCGGTCGTGCAAATGAAACAGCGATTTCGCCGTGCCTTCAGCACGTCGACCCGCGCGGCCCTGACGGGCCGCGATGCTGTTACGGGAAAGGGGGCTCTGCCCCCGTCGCCCGAGGGCGACTCCCCCGAGGTATTTTCACCAAGCTGAAAGGATCAGAGCCCCAGCCTCGTCGCATGTGCCGGGGCAAAGCTTCGGGCGGTGCGGATCCCTTCCCCGGCCAGCCGCCTGATCCGCGCAGGGTCAGGGTGCTGATCCGCGGCCTTCGCGATCCGGGCGTAGAGCGCTGCCAGAAGCGTGAGGATGGTGAGTGCCATGACATCATGGGCAAGGGGCGTCGGATCCGCGGCCTCCTGCACCGTCGCACGGGCGCGCTGCCAAAGCGGCAGCAACCCGGCATGGTCCTCGCCTTGCAGGAAGGCGTCAAACGCCGCCCCCGGCGCGCCGGTCAGAAGCCGGGTGGCAAGCATCCGTTCGTGGATGCCGTTCGCGCCCTCATAGATCGCGGTGATCCTCGCGTCGCGATAGGTCTGTTCCAGCCGGTATTCGGACAGGTAGCCATAGCCGCCAAGCACCTGCATCCCCAGTTCCGCCGCGCGCATGCCGCCCTCGGTGCAGGCGACCTTGGCAATCGGGGTCAGGACCTCCACCAGGTCCGGCGCGTCGCCCCGTTCCATCGCCACGCAGGCAAGGTGGCAGATCGCGCGGCCGCCCATGGCCAGCGCGTCGATCTCGGTCAGGAGGCGCTGCACATCGGCGTGATCGGCGAGCGTTGCGGGGCTGCCGTCTGTCTTGCGGCCCTGCTGGCGTTCGGCGGCATAGGTGCTTGCCACGTCATAGGCGCGCGCGGCATGGGCCACGCCCTGCAGCGCCACATCGGCGCGGGCGTGGTTCATCATGGTGAACATGGCCATGAGCCCCTGCCCTTCGGCCCCGATCAGCTCCGCCTCGGCCCCGTCGAAGGCCAACTGGCAGGTGGGCGAGGCGTGAAGGCCCATCTTCTCCTCGATCCGGGTCACGGTGACACTGTTTCGGGTGCCATCGGCCTTCGTGGAGGGACAGAGGAACAGCGACAGGCCCTTCACGCCATGATCCGAGGTGCGGGCGAGGACGAGGTGCAGGATCTCCTCGCTCATGTCCTGATCGCCGCCCGAGATGAAGATTTTCTCGCCGCTGATCTGCCAATGGTCGCCTACCTGCGCGGCCCGGCAGCGGATGCGGGAGAGGTCAGATCCCGCGCCGGGTTCGGTCAGGCACATGGTGGCCAGTGTCTCGCCCGAGGCAAGGCCCGGAATATGGCGCACCTGCTGGTCTTCCGTGCCGAAGCGGGTCAGCACGCGGACCGCGCCGGGCACGAGGCCCGTGACCATCTGCAAGGAATGGTTCGCGCCGGAAAAGATCTCGGACGTGATCGCCAGCATCAGCGCGCCCATGCCCTGCCCGCCATGCTCCTCGGGCGCGGTGAGACCCGGCCAGCCCTGCTCGGCATAGGCCTTGTAGACCGCGCCGAAGCCATCGGGCATCCGCACCCGCCCGTTTTCCAGCCGGCAGCCCTGCCGGTCGCCCGGTTCATCGAGGGGCGCGATTTCCCCTTCCGCGAAGGCCGCAAAATGGGTACCGATTTCGCGGGCCATTTCGGCGTCCCAGTCGGGGGTGCTGTTCGCGCCCGCCACATGGGTCAGCGTGAAGAGGATGTCGTCCAATGGGGCGGTAAAGGGTTTCATCGGGGTTACTCCACGGCGAAAAGATGCATCTCGACGCCCGAGGCACCGCGCGCCCCGCGGCCCACCAGGATCAGGTGATTGACCCATCGGTAACGCGGGTCGCCGGATTCCAGCCGGGCCGTAGTGCGGAAGTAGTAGTCGGCGGGGTCCACGGCCTCGCCGCGCGCAAGCCGTTCCATCATCTCGGGGGGGCCGTGACGCACGCCCTTGTTCACGATCTCGATGAGCGCGCCGTCCTCGGTTTCCATCGCGTAGCGCGTGTCGATATCGGCGGCCCCGTCGGCAAAGATCGTCTGCCAGTCAGCGCCGAGATTCAGGATAGCGCCTTCGATGCGCCCCGTGACCCTACCGCCCGTGATGGGAATGATCCGCCGCTGCCCGGCGCGGCCCGGCCCCATTTCCCGCAGGGGGCCAAGCTGCACATGAAGCGTGCAGAAGGGCGTCAGGCGCGGGGGCTCCATCATTCCAGCCCCAGAAGCCGGGCGGCGTTGCCCTTGATGATATCCGGGCGCAGTTCGTCCTTGATGGCGATCTTCTCGAAATCCGCGAGCCAGCGTTCCGGCGTGATCATCGGCCAGTCGGAGCCGAAGAGGACCTTCTTGCGCAGGATCGAGTTGCAGTATTTCACAAGGATCTCGGGGAAATACTTGGGCGACCAGCCCGAGAGGTCGATATAGACATTGGGCTTGTGCTGCGCGACGGCGAGCGCCTCCTCCTGCCAGGGGAAGGAGGGGTGGGCGAGGATGATCTTGAGGTCGGGGAAATCGACCGCCACGTCATCCATATACATCGGATTGGAGTATTTCAGCCGCATCCCGTTGCCGCCGGGCATGCCGCTGCCCACCCCGGTCTGACCGGTGTGGAAAAGGGCGATGCCGCCTTCCTCCTCAATCGCCTCATAAAGCGCATAGGCCATGCGGTCATTGGGATAAAAACCCTGCATCGTGGGGTGGAACTTGAAGCCCTTGATGCCGAAATCGCGCATCAGCCGCTTGGCCTCGCGCACGCCCATCTTGCCCTTCCACGGGTCGATGGAGGCAAACGGGATCAGCACGTCGCTGTTTTCTGCGGCCAGTTCGGCCACCTCCTCGTTCTTGTAGCGCCGGTAGCCGGTTTCGCGTTCCGCATCGACGGGGAAGATCACCGCGGCGATGTTCTGTTCGCGGTAATGGGCGGCGGTTTCGGGCACGGTCGGGGGGTGTTGCCAGGGCGCGCGGAAATACTGCGCCATGGTGGCTTGCAGGTCATCATAGCCGTCATCGGCATGGCAACCGCAGGGTTCCTCGGCATGGGTGTGGATGTCGATGGCGCGGATTTTTGTCAGGTCTACCATTGGCTTGGCCTTTTCAGATCGTGGTGACGCAAGGATCGCTGTCGGCATAGAGCCGGGCCAGCAGATCGGCCCGCCGGTTCAGAACCTTGCGGAAATTGAGGTTGCCCTTGGCGGTCATCTCGCCCTCGGGCATCGAGGGCGGCTCGGCCAGCACGATGGCGCGGGCGACGCGAGTGGAACTGCCGCTGATCTCGCGGGCGCGTTCGGCAAGGCGGCGGTGGATTTCGCCAAGCAGGGCCTTGTCGGACAGTGCCCCGGCGTCGGCCGCATCCGAAAAACCCTCGGACTTCAACTCGCCCATATTGGGGAAAATCATCACCCCGATCTGGTCGCGATCCGCCCCGGTGATCACCAGATCGGCGGCAAGGGGCGAGAGACAGGCCAGCATGTCGATGCGCAGCTGCGCCGCGCGCACCCAGGTGCCCGTCAGCAGCTTGAAATCTTCGGAAATGCGCCCGTCGAACTTCATGCCCTTATTGGGGTCGTCGGGGTCCACAAACACCATCGCGTCGCCGGTCAGGAAGAACCCGTCCTCATCGAACGCCTCCGCCGTTTTCTCCGGCGCATCCAGATAGCCGGGCATCACATTGGGCCCCTTCACCCGCACCTCGCAGCGCATATCGCTGTCCGGAAGCAGCTTCACCGTGCAGCCCGGCAACGGCACACCGACGACGCCCGAGCGGTCGATCGGCTCATGCTGCAGCATCACGGCGGGCGCGGTTTCGGTCAGGCCCCAGCTTGTGGTGATCAACGGCACCTCGCCCTTCACCTCCATCGCCATCACCTCGAACCCCTGCCAGACCTCCTGCGGCAGGGACGCGCCGGCGTAGAAGATCAGGTCGAGATCCTCGAAAAAGCGGCGGCGTAGCCCCGCGTCTGCCTTCAGCGCCTTCAGAAGCATCCCGTAGCCCACGGGCACGTTGAAGCTGAGCGTTCCGGTCATCAGGCGCAGGTTTTCCACCGTCCGCTCAAACAGCCCCGGCACCGGTTTGCCGTTGTCGATATAGAGCGACCCGCCATTCGCCAGCATCATGTTGAAATTATGCGAACCGCCGAAGACATGGTTCCACGGCAGCCAGTCCACGATGCGCGGCGGGCGGGCGCGCAGCATCGGCAGGGCGTCGGCCAGTTGCGTCTGGTTCACGCACATCATGCCTTGGGTCGTCAGCACCCCCTTGGGCGAGGAGGTGGAACCCGAGGTCATCAGGATCTTGGCCACGGTCGCAGGCGTCACCGCGTCGAAGGCGGCGTCGATATCGGTGCTGTCATCACCCTGCAACAGCGTCTCGAACGCCGTCACGCCGGGGCGGCCATGGGTGTGGCTGGCGACAATCTCCACCCCGTCGAAACAGTCGAGGTCCAGCGCCTCGCCATAATGCGCAGCATCGACGGTATAGGCCATGGCGGGGCGCACCAGGTCCACCGCGTGACGCAACCGGCCATGGGCGCCGTGGATCAGCGAATATTGCTCGGCCACCGGCACAATGGGCACGCCCGCATATTGGCCAGCGAGCGACAGCAAGCCATGATCCACCCCATTGCCCGACAGGATCAGGATCGGGCTATCCTGGTCCAGCCCCCGCGCCAGCAGACTTTCGGCCAGCGCCCGCACCATTTGCAGCGCCTCGCGATAGGTCACGGTGCGCCAGCCCGCGCCGCTGCGCTCGGCCAGGAACACGCGGTCGGGCGCTTCGATGGCCCAACGGTGCAGCCAGTCGCCGGTGCGCCGCATGACGGGGCCAAGCGGAATGTCCGAATGCAGCAGGATCGACCCGTCAGGCCGCACGGTTCGCGTCACGGCATGGGGCAGGAAATCGGTGGTGCGCTTCATGGCGGTCATTCCTTTGTGCCTTTGGCTTCGATCCGGCGCAGAACATCCAGCACCTGCGCGTATTCGGTCATCCCCACCCCCTGAAGCAGCCGCGCCTCATGGGACTTCACCGCCTCGATCGCCCGGGCGCAAAGCTGCCGCCCCGCCAGCGTCGGCACCAGCGCATAAGCACGCCGGTCGGTCGGGACTTTCTCTCGCAAGATGAGGTCGCGGCGTTCCAGCTCATCTATGATGACGACAAGGTTGGGCCGCTCAATGTCCATCGCATCCGCCAGTTGCGACTGGCGCAGGCCGGGGTTGTCGACGATCAGGACAAGCGCCGAATAGGTGATCATGCGCAGGTCAAAGGGTTTCAGCGTCGTGGCCAGATCGGCCTGCACCACGTTGAACGCACGCTTCATGTGGTAGCCGACGAAGCCGCGCAGGGTGGCGTCGGAGACGCGGGTAACGACAGGTGGGGCGGGGTTGGGCTTGCTCATGGCCTTATCCGAACTTCGGGTCGCGTTTTTGCAGGAAGGCCTGCAACCCCTCCAGCGCATGGGGGCTGGTCTGGGTCAGCGCAGCGCAGAGGCTTTCGGTGAAGAGCCCGTCGGCCTTGGCCATGTCCTCGATACGGCTGATGGCCTGGATCATGATGTAGTTGGAAAGCGGCGCATTCGACGCGATCTGCGCGGCCAGCTTGCGCGCCATGGGCAGCGCCTCGCCCTCCCCCACGCTGTAATGGGTGAGGCCAAGGGCCAGCCCCTCCTCCGCGCCGTATTTACGGCCCGTCAGCATCATCTCGACCATGCGGTCGGCGCCAAGGATACGCCCGACGCGCACGGATGCGCCGCCCCCCACATAAATGCCGCGCTTGCCTTCGGGCAGTTGGAAGATCGTCGAAGGCTCTGCAATCCGCACATGGGTGGAGGTCGCCAGTTCCAGCCCGCCGCCGATCACGGCCCCGAACATGGCCGACACCACCGGCAGCCCACCATACTGGATCTTGTCCATGATCGCGTGCCAGCCGCGCGAATGGCGCATGGTTCCTTCCGCATCGCGCTGCTGATGCTCCGACAGGTCGAGGCCGGAGCAATAATGCCCTTCGGTCCCGGTCAGGATCACCACCTTCACCCCCTCGGGCGGGTTGGAAAAGAAGGCATCAATCGCGTGCAGCAGCTCGTCGCACATGGCGTTGCGCTTGCCGGGGCGGTTCATGGTGAGGGTGGCTATGCCCTCCTCGATCTCGATCTTCAGAATGTCGGACATGGGGGATCTTTCAGCGCGGCGGCAGCCGGACCGCGCCATCAAGGCGGATCGTGGTGCCGTTGAGATAGGGATTTTCGATGATCTGGGCGGCCATCAGCGCATATTCCTGCGGCTGGCCGAGCCGCGCCGGGAAGGGAATGTTCGCGGTAATCTGGGCGGTGACCTCTTCGGGAAGGCCCTCCATCATCGGGGTGTGGAAAAGACCCGGCGCGATGGCCATGACGCGGATGCCCTGCTTGGCAAACTCCCGCGCGGCGGGCAGGCACATGGCGGCAATCGCGCCTTTGGAGGCCGCATAGGCCGCCTGCCCCAGCTGACCGTCCTGATAGGCGACGGAGGCGGTGTTGACGATCACCCCGCGTTCGCCGGTCTCGGTCGGCTCCAGCTCCGACATCAGCCGTGCGGCGTGGCTCATCACATTGTAGGTGCCGAAGAGATTGACGCGCAGGGTGCGTTCGAACACGTCGAAGGACATCTTGCCCTCGCGCCCGACGATCCGGGCCGCAAGGCCCACGCCCGCGCAGTTAACCGCGATCCGGGCGGCCTGGCCGAGTTGCTCCGCCACCTGCGCCACCGCCGTGCCGACGGCGGGTTCGTCGCCCACGTCCAGTTGCACGGCGATGCCGCCGATCTCTGCCGCGACAGCCTCGGCCCGCGCGCCGTCATAGTCGAGGATCGCGACCTTCGCCCCCTGCCCCGCCAGATGCCGCGCCGTCGCGGCCCCGAGCCCTGACCCGCCACCCGTGACGATGGCCACCTGATCCTGAATGCGCATGGGCTTTGCCTTTCTCTTTCATCACATAATAGTTATGTCACATAACGATATGCGACGCAAGAACCCCCGGCACCAGGGCACCGGGGGTTTGAGACCGCCTAAAGCGGCAGCAAAAACAGGGTGATGGCCGGGAACAGAACCAGGATCACCACGCGCACCAGGTCAGAGGTGACGAAGTACATCACCGCCTTGTAGGTCTCGACCATCGGCGTCTCCCGGTCCATCGCGTTGATGATGAACAGGTTCATCCCAACCGGCGGGGTGATCAGCCCGACCTCGACCACGATCAACACGAGGATGCCGAACCAGATCGCGGTTCTGGTCGTGGCCACGTCTTCCAGCTGGAATTGCGTGACCGGGCGCATGCCCAATTCGCGGAACTGGTCGCGGGTCAGCTCGGTGCCAGCGGCCAGCAGATCCTGCGCCTGTCGTATCAGCTCTGGCGCCGCATCCAGCCCCTGGGCTATCGCCGCCTCCAGCCGGACGGTCTGCAGGCCGATCATGTCGACAAGGCCGAAATCCAGCACCGAAATGACCGGGAAGAAGATCGGGATCGTCAGCAGGATCATCGACAGCGAATCCATCAGGCAGCCGAAGACGAGGTAGAAGATCAGGATCAGGGCGAGGATCATCCAAGGCGAAAAGCCCTGCGCCAACACGAATTCCGATAGGGTCTGCGGCACCTGGCTGAGCGCGAGGAAGCCGTTATAGAGATGCGCGCCGAGCACGATGAAGAAGATCATCGCGGTGCCGATGGCGGTGGCAATGATGCTTTCCTTGAACACTTTCCACGTGAGCGTGCCGTTGAAGAAGGCAATCAGCCCGGTGCCAAACGCCCCGACGGAGGCGCCCTCGGTCGGCGTGAACCAGCCCAGATAGATGCCGCCCACGACAAGGCCGAAGACAAGGATTACAGGCCAGACATCCAGCATCGCCCGGATGCGCTCGGCCATGGGCACGGGCGGACGGGTGCCTGCCGCCTTGGGGTTGATGCGCACATAGATCGAGATCGTCAGGATATAGCCAAGCGCCGCAAGGATGCCGGGCACCAGCGCCGCGAGGAAGAGAGAGGCGATGTTCTGTTCCGTCAGGATCGCGTAGATCACCAGGATCACCGATGGGGGGATCAGGATGCCAAGCGTGCCGCCCGCGGCCAGTGTGGCGGTGGAGAAGCCGCCGGAATAGCCGTAGCGCTTGAGTTCAGGCAGAGCGACCCGGCCCATGGTGGCGGCGGTGGCCAGCGACGAGCCGCAGATCGCGCCAAAGCCCGCACAGGCCCCGACCGAGGCCATGGCGACACCGCCTTTGCGGTGACCAAGCCAGCTTTCAGCGGCCTTGAACAGCGATGTGGACATGCCCGAGAGGGTCGCGAACTGCCCCATCAGCAGGAACATCGGCACGATGGACAGCGAATAGCTAGAAAAGGTGGTGAAGGTTTCCGTCTTCAGCCGCGCCATGAACATCGACGTATCGCCGGTGGCCATCCACAGCCCGACAACGCCCGCAAGGAACATCGCAAGGCCAATGGGCATGCGCAGGAAGATCAGCAGAAGCAGGACGGGGAAGGACCAGGCCCCAAGTTCGAACATCGTCAATGGACCGCCCCCCCGGAGCCAGGAAGAATGGCGCGACCGCTGAACAGCTCGATCACGCGGGCCACGGCGCAATAGATACCGACCAGAGAGGTCACGATGGCCGCGACGAGGCTGGCGGCGTAGGCCCACCAGACCGGGTATTGCAGCAGGAACGAGGTCTGCCCGTTATGGTATTTGTCCATCATGCCTTCATAAAGCTGCACGGTGATCAGGATCAGGACGCCCGTCAGAACAACTTCCCACAGGGTCTGGAGAAACTTGTTGACGCCCGTGGGCATCAGCGAGGTGAAGACATCCACCGCCGCGTGGCCGCCATAGAGCTGGCAGATGGGCAGGAAACAGAAGATCACGAAGGCGATGCCGGATTCGACAACCTCGAAATCGCCTTCGATCGGGCCAACGCCGGTGCCGATCAGCCACTCGGCAAAGCCACCCGCGACGCCGGTCAGCCAGTCGGAATTGCCGAACGTGTTCAGCCCGCGCCCAAGGACGCTGACGAAAACGAGGATCACCAGAACGGTCAGGATCATTCCACCGAGAACGGCCATGCCACGGGCCAGCCGGTCCACCAGATTGGGCATCTCACCCCCCATCATTGCAGATAGAATACGGCCCCCGCGTGCCTTCAGGCATACGGGGGCCGGTTCGATCAGGCGCTGTATTCCGCGATCAGCGCGCGGGCCTCGGCCAGAAGGCCGGTGCCGTCCATGCCGGCTTCGTCCATCTCGGCGACCCAGTTGTCGATGGTGGGCTGCGCCGCTTCGCGCCACATGTTCACCTCGTCCTCGGTCAGTTCGATGATGTTGTTGCCACGGTCTTCGGCGGCCATGCGCGAGGGCTCGTCAAATTCCTGCATGGTGCGGCCGGCCCATTCGGACGTGTCCGCGCCGGAATTGGCGTCGATCACCGCCTGAAGGTCAGCAGGCAGCGCGTCATAGGACGCCTGGTTCATGCCGAAGATGAACGAGGTGGTGTAGAGCGAGGCATTCGGGAAGATGGTGTGGTTTTCCACCAGTTCCTGAACGCGCAGGATGCCCACGACCTCCCACGGGATGACGGTCGCATCGACCACGCCGCGCGACAGCGCTTCCGGGATTGCCGGAACCGGCATGCCGACGGTGGTGGCGCCAAGGTTCGAGAACATGGCGTTGGTCACGCGGGTCGGTGCGCGCAGCTTGACGCCGTTCAGGTCCGCAGGGGTGCGGATCGGGTCGGCGGAGTGGATCAGGCCGGGGCCATGGACCCAGACGGCGATCGGCTTGAAGGCTGCGAAATCGGCATCCATCATGTGACGCTCGGCCATGGTCCAGTAGGCGCGGCTGGTCGGCCCGGCGCTGGTCATCATGAAGGGCAGTTCGAACACTTCGGTGCGTGGGAAACGGCCCGGGGTGTAACCCGCCACAGTCCAGACCACATCGGCAATGCCGTCAATGGCCTGGTCGATCAGATCGGGGGGCGTGCCGCCAAGCTGCATGGAGGGGTAGCGTTCCACTGTGATGCGGCCACCGGACTGCTCCTCGATCGCATCGGCCCAGGGGTCCAGCACCTGCGCGGGAATGTTGGCCTGCGCGGGCAGGAACTGGTGCAGGCGCAGGGTGAATTCGTTGGCGCGCGCTGCCTTGGGCAGAACGGTTGCGCCAATCACGGCCATACCGGCGGCGCCGGTGGTCTTCATCAGGTTACGACGAGTAATGGTCATTATCGGTTTCCTCCCTTTTGACCGAAGCGTAGCCGCAATTTCGCGCGGATACACATGATTCTATCTCGAACAGGTCTTCCTCCGCCAATTTAGATATACGACATAACTATTCTTGTCGATACCATTTCAACCGGCGCGTTTGCTCCCCCGATTTCGTTTCAAATAAAACGACCAACCGTTCGGTAACCTAATTTTCTGTCCCACGCAACGGATATTATGCACTCCTGTTGCGCAGGGTTTCCGACGACACCGCCCCATCCAGCCCGGTGGAGCCGTAAAGCCAGGCGATCATGTCGTACCATTCCTCGGGGCTGCGGGCGCTCATCACCGCGTTGCGCAGTTCCGCATGCGCGCCGGAGGCATGGTAGATATGGTCCCCGATCTCGCGCGATTGCAACTGGATGCGGGCGGTGCGAAGGCGGCGCATCTCCTGATAGGCGGGGAAAGCGCGGCTGGCGTCGCCGGAACAGGCCTCCATCTGGTGGGCCAGCGCCACCGCGTCCTCCATCGCCATGCAGGCGCCTTGCGCGAAATACTGCAACTGCGGGTGCGCCGCATCGCCAAGCAGCACCACGCGCCCATCCTGCCAGTTCACCACCGGATCGCGGTCGCACAGAACCCACAGCTTCCAATCCCTGCCCTTCTCGATGATCTGGCGCGCGACCGGGTTCACATGCTCGAACCCGCGGCGCACCTCGTCATGGGATACGGGTTTGCCCGCCACAGGCTCCGCCGCGTCATTGTGATAGGTGACCACGAGGTTAAAGAGCTTCCAGCCCGACAACGGGTAGTGCACGATATGGCATTTCGGCCCCGCCCAGAGTGTGGCGGCGTTCCAGCGCAGATCCTCGGGCATGTCCTCGACCGGGATGACGCTGCGATAGGTGGTGTGGCCCGAAACGCGCGGTTTGCCGTCACCCACCACCCGCTTGCGGATATTGGACCACAGACCGTCCGCGCCAATCAAAGCGCTGCCCGTCACCCGTTCTCCGTTCTCAAGGATTGCGGTGGCGCTGCTGTCATCCTGTTCATAATCGGCAACGCCCGCATTGGTGCGCAGCTCGACCAGATCATGCTCGATACAGGCGCGCAGGAAAACCCCGTGCAGATCGCCGCGATGCACCACCGCATAGGGGTTGCCGAAGCGGGTGCGGAAGGCATCGTCCAGCGGGATGCGGGTGATCTCGTTGCCGCTGATCGCATCCATCAGGCGCAGATTGTCGATATAGACGGCCATGTTCCGCGCCGCGTCGCCAACGCCCAGATAATCGAAAGCATGAAAGGCATTGGGGCCAAGCTGGATGCCCGCGCCGATCTCTCCCAGTTCCGGGGCCTTTTCCAGCACCAGCGAGCGGATGCCCTTCTGTGCGAGCCCAATCGCCGTGGCCAGCCCGCCAATGCCGCCACCGGCGATGATGATCCTGTCTTGTGCCATGTCGTGCACTCCTTCTCGAAGCATGACTTTCCGGTTCACCCAAGTAAATTGACAGTTTGGGCGGGATGGTTTCCGTTTCGGGAAACTGATGTGATCTGTGGCGGGGCCTTACGGCTCCGCGTCGGGTTGCAGGCCGGGGGCCGCGTCGGCGAAGGCGGGAAGCGCCTGACAGGCGTCATAGACCGCGTTCACCCGTGTCAGGTGGCTGATATCAAGCTTGAACCGCGCCGCTGAAAAGACCTGCGGGACCAGGCAGATATCGGCAAGCCCCGGCATGTCGCCAAAGCAGAAGCTGCCACCGTGGGTCTGTTTGGCCAATAGCGCCTCGCACGCCTCCAGCCCATCCCTGATCCAGCGTTGGCACCAGGCGTCTTTCACCGCCTGATCGGCCCCGAAATGCTGTTCCAGATAGTCCAGCACCCGCAGATTCTGCAGGGGATGCACGTCACAGGCGATGACCTGTGCAAAGGCCCGGACCTGCGCGCGCAGATCCTTGTCCGATGGCAACAGCGCGGGGTCGGGATAGGTCTCGTCCAGCCATTCCACGATCGCCAGCGATTGCGTCAGGACCAGCCCATCCGCCTCCAACGCCGGGACCAGCGCCTGCGGGTTCAGCGCCCGAAACTCGGGGCGCTTCTGCTCCCCCCCGCCCCGGCGCAGATGCACCGAGGTGAAGTCATGCGCCACGCCCTTGAGGTTCAGCGCAATGCGCAGCCGATAGGCAGAGGAGCTGCGGAAATATCCGTGAACGTGGATCATTCCGGCGCGCCGATGGTGAGGGAAATCGGCTCCAACCCGTCGACGCCGCCGGTGATCACATCGCCCGCCACAACGGGGCCGACGCCCGCCGGTGTGCCGGTCATGATCACGTCGCCGGGGGCGAGGTGGTAGAACTTCGACAGGTCCGCGACGATTTCGGCCACGCCATGGATGAGATCGGACAGCAAAGCGTCCTGCTTGACCTCGCCATTCACCTCCAGATGGATGCGCTGCGGGCCGATCTCTCCCATCTCCTCTGCTTTGGTCAGACCGGTCAGCACCGCAGAGCCTTCTACATCCTTGCCCAGATCCCAGGGCCGCTGCTTGGCGCGGGCGGCCAGCTGCAGGTCACGGCGAGTCATGTCGAGACCGCAGCCATAGGCGTAGATCGCTGATGCCGCCCCCGCGACCGATACCCGGAAGACGGGTTTGCCGATGACCAGAACCAACTCCATTTCGTAGTGGAAATTCTCGGTCCCCGGCGGATACGGCAGGGTCGATCCGCTGGCCAGCACCGCCTGAGGCGACTTGGTGAAGTAGAAGGGCGCCTCGCGGTCGACCTCCACCCCCATTTCGGCGGCATGGGCGGCATAGTTGCGGCCCACGCAGAAGATGCGGTGCACCGGGTATTGGGCCATCTCCCCCTTCACGGGGATGGACTGCACCTTGGGGGTGTCGAAAAGATAGTCGGTCATCGTGCGCGTTCCTCGTAGTAGCCTAGCTTTTCCTGAAGCGGGCGGTCATGGACGCGCACCAGATAGGCGTCTTCCCCTGCTTCATGGGTGATCTCGGCGAAGACCGGGGCGGTGAAGGTATCTTTCGGACCCCATGCGATGGTTTCGCCGTTGATGGTGGTTTTGCCCTGTCCCTTGACCACATGGAAGGCCGCAGAGGAACTGCGCAGCGGCGGCGCATGGCGCTGACCGGCCCCGATCCGCATGGCGGTGAAGCCCATGGTGGGCAGCACATCGGCGCCGGTTTCGGGGTTCACGTAGTCCAGCTCGGCGCAGTCGCCATCGGTATAGGCGGCCATTTCGTTCAAAGCGGCCTCGGTCCGGCCCCAGGGGTAACGCATCATCGGGTAGCGGCGCGCGCCTGCGCCCAGTTTGCGGCTCGGGGCAAGACCGGAAGACAGATATTCCACCTGGCTGGCATCGGGGCGATTGCGCTGCGCCTGGAGCGGGCCTTCAGTGGCGTAAGAGCCTTCGAGATAGACGAACAGCGGCAGGTCGAGCGCGTCAAGCCAAACGACCGGCTCGGTCCCCTCATGTCCATGGTCATGCCATTCGCCGCCGGGGGTCAGCACCAGATCGCCCTCCTCCATCGGCAGTTTTTCTCCGTCGACGACGGTATAGCCGCCCTTGCCTTCCACCACGATCCGCACAGCAGAGGGCGTGTGAACATGGGCCGGGGCGGTTTCGCCCGGCAAAAGCAGCTGCAGCCCCAGATAGATCGAGGAGGTCGCCTGCATTGCCCCTGCCCCGCGACCGGGATCGGAGAGGACCAGAACACGACGCTCGGCCTTTTCGACCGGCGTCAGCTCGCCCGCGCGCAGCAGCAGGGGGCGGATCGCGTCATAATTCCAGTGGCCCGGCCTGGTGACCGGGTTGGGGGCGCCATGGGGCAACACGTTGCGCATCATCGGCCAGAGCGGCGCGACCCCCGCTGCGGTCATGTCATCGCGATAGTCCTGCGGCAGCTCTTCCAACGTGCCCAATTGCTCGCCCATGGCGTCCTCCCTTGGATTCGATATATTAAGTATGCTGATTATTAGTATGCTTGTCAACTCTCCCGCGTTTCGCCTATCCTGATGATCCAAGCAGGAGGCCGGGATGGTCGAGATCTACAACATGGCGGGGCATCTGGTGCGCAGGCTGAACCAGATCTCGGTGGCGGTCTTCGCGGACCGGATGGCAGCCGAAGGGGTGGAACTGACCCCGGTGCAATTCGCGGCCCTGTCGGCGATCGACGCCCGTCCAGGCATCGCGCAGGCCGCGCTTGCGGGCGCGATTGCCTATGATCAGACGACGCTTGGCGGCGTGATCGACCGGCTGGAACAGAAGGGATTCGTTGCAAGGGAGGTCAGCCCCAGGGACCGGCGCGCGCGGGTCCTGACGGTCACACAGGCCGGGCAGGACCTGCTGGCGCGCGTGCGGCCCGTGGTGCGGGATCTGCAGGGGGAAATCCTGTCTGGGCTCGACGAGGATGAAAAAGCGCAGCTTCTGGCGCTGCTGAAAAAGACCACCGATGCCGGGAATGACAAAAGCCGCGCTCCGCTGACCCCGCGCGGCGGGATATAGCGACAGCCGGGCTGGACCTGGCCCGGCATTCCCGCCATGACTGCGGCCAGTGACATGCGAAGGCCGAGATGACCGATCCCGACACATCCAAATCCTGCTGCGCCCCGGTCCGAGACGGCGAAGCACCCCCTGCCCCGGCCATGACGCCCGGCACCGGGGTCAGCGGCAAGGCACAGGCGATCCCGATTCCCGGTGGCACTGCATTGGTGGGCACGGCCCGCCCCGGTCTGCCCATGGACGGGGAAAGCCCGATAAAGCGCAAACGGGTCAAGCCCTTCGCCATCGACGCCACCACGGTCACCAATGCCCGTTTCGCCCGGTTCGTGGCCGAAACCGGATATGTCACGGAGGCCGAGCGCTTCGGCAATTCCTTCGTCTTCTTCAGCTTTTTGCCGCCCAACGCGCCCCCCACACAGGGGGTCGTCGGCACCGAATGGTGGCGCATGGTCGATGGGGCCAGCTGGCGATTGCCGCACGGGCCATTGGTGCCGGAGGCCTATCACGAGGATCATCCGGTGGTGCAGGTCAGCTGGAATGACGCGCAGGCCTTTGCCATCTGGGCGGGTGGACGGCTGCCGAGCGAGGCCGAATGGGAACACGCCGCGCGCGGCGGGCTTGGCGATGTGCGCTTTCCCTGGGGGGATGAGGAACCGGACGATACAACGTTTTTGCCCTGCAATATCTGGCAGGGTCAGTTCCCGCACCGCAACACCGGGGCCGACGGATTCATTGCAACCGCGCCTGCCCGATCCTTTGAGCCCAATGGCTATGGGCTTTTCAACATGGTCGGCAATGTGTGGGAGTGGACGTCGGAGCCCTTTCGGGTGAAGTCGCTCAAGAAGGCGACTCTGGCGGCACATCGGGGCAAGGACGGCTACAAGCTGCAAAAGGGCGGCTCGTTCCTGTGCCATATCTCCTATTGCTACCGGTATCGCATCGCGGCGCGTCATGGGAATGCGCCGGACACGGCCACGCCGCACCAGGGGTTCCGGTTGGTCTACGACCTCTGACCAGGGCGTGAAAAATCTTCCAGAAGATTTTTCCGCCCGGCGCGCGCATTCGAAAAGTTTTCGGGAAAACTTTTCTCTGCGTTCCGGTTGGTCAGAAATCCAGACCGAGATCCAGCGTCTTGGCGGAATGGGTCAAGGCACCCGAGGATATGTAATACACCCCGGTTGCAGCGACCTCGGCAATGCGTGGCAGGGTCATGTTGCCCGACGCCTCGGTGACCATGCGGCCTGCAACCATGTTCACCGCTTCGCGCAGGGTCGGCGTGTCCATATTGTCGAGCAGCACCACATCAGCCCCGCCGACCTCCAGCACCTCGGCCAGTTGGTCGAGCGTATCAACCTCGATCTCCACCCGCATCATATGCGATGCGCTGCCCTTCGCCGCCTCCAGCACCGCGCGCACGCCGCCCGCGGCCGCGATGTGGTTATCTTTTATAAGAATGGCGTCCGACAGGCTGAAGCGGTGGTTGAAGCCACCGCCATGCAGCACCGCCTGTTTTTCGACGATCCTGAGCCCCGGCGTGGTCTTGCGCGTGCAGGTGATGCGCGTCGCGGTGCCGTCGGTTTCCTTGACGAATTGCGCGGTCAGTGTCGCGATCCCCGACAGGCGGCCCGCGAAATTGAGCGCCACCCGCTCACCCGAGAGGATCGACGCGGCGCTGCCCTTGATGGTCATCAGCGTGTCGCCGGGGGCGCAGGGCGACCCGTCGGGTCGCAGCACCTCCACCTTCAGCGTGGGATCGACCAGGTGAAAGGCCATCCGCGCGATCTGCATGCCCGACACAACGCCCTCTGCCCGCGCATTCAGCCGGGCGTCATAGGTCACTCCGGCGGGGATCACGGCGCGGGTGGTCACGTCGCCATAGGTGCCGAGGTCTTCCATCAGGGCAGCACGTACCAGCGGTTCCAGGATCAGGTCGGGCAGGTCGGCATGCTGCATTACGCGGTGTCCTTTGCGGCGGCGGCCCGGATCGCCAGGGCGTCCGGCAGGTGGATCAGGGTGCGATGCGCGAGATCCGGGTTCGCATTCGGGAAATCGTCGCGCCAGTGACCGCCCCGGCTTTCTTCCCGCGCGAGGGCGGCGGCGGCGATCAGGGTCGCTGTGGAGGTCATGTTGAGGAAGGAGGGATCGTGCGCATGGTCCGCTTCCAGCCGGGCGATGGTGGCGAGCGCGGTCTTCAGGCCTGTGGCTGTCCGGCGCACCCCGACATGGGTCGTCATGGTCTGGCGCAGGTCCGCCACCGCGTCCGGGTCAGGGGTGCTGCCGCCATCCGGAAAGCGGATGGTCACAGGTGCCGCTTCGGTCAAAGGCAGGGTCCCCGCGATATCACCGGCGGCGTTGCGCGCATAGACCAGCGCCTCCAGCAGCCCGTTGGAGGCGAGCCGGTTCGCACCATGCAGGCCGGTCGACGACGCCTCGCCACAGACCCAGAGCCCGCCAAGGCTGGTCCGACCGGCCTGATTCGCCGCGATCCCGCCCATGTGGTAATGGGCGGCGACGGCCACGGGGATAGGGTCCGCAACCGGATCGATCCCCGCGCGGGCGCAGGTTTCGGCGACCGAGGGGAACATGGTCAGCACCCGCGCCCCGAGGGCCGCGCACGTGTCCAGCATCGGGCGGTTCCCGGCCTGGGTCTCGGCAAAGATCGCGCGGGCGACGATGTCGCGCGGGGCCAGTTCGGCATCGGGGTGCACGTTGAGCATGAAGCGCTCACCCGCCTTGTTGATCAGCACCGCGCCTTCGCCGCGCAGGGCCTCGGTGGCGAGCGGCGCGGGGTCTTCGCCGATGTCAAAACCGGTCGGGTGGAACTGCACGAATTCCGGGTCGGCCATCAGCGCCCCTGCCCGCGCGGCCATGCCGATCACCTGCCCCCGGATGCGCGGCGGGTTGGTGGTGTGGGCGTAGAGCCCCCCCGATCCGCCACCGGCCAGCAGCACGGCGGGTGCCTCGATCAGAACCTCGCCGGACGGCGTGTGCGCAGAGGTGATCCAGACACCGGTGACACGGTCACCTTCCGATTCCAGCCGGGTGGCAAGCGCCCCCTCGATGACCTGAACGGACGGCGTATCCCGCAACGCGGCGATCAGCGTTTCCATGATCTGCTTGCCCGCCTGATCGCCCTGCACGCGAACGACGCGGGCGGCGGAATGGGCGGCCTCGCGGCTCATGACATAACCGCCCTTGTCGTCGCGATCGAAGGGGGTGCCAAGGCTGGTCAGGTCGAGGATATGGTCGCGTGCGACGCGGGTGACCATCGCGGCAACCTCGGCATCCACCGTCCCTGCCCCGGCCTTCACCGTGTCGGTGGCATGGGCCTCGGGGCTGTCGCTGGCCGCCATGGCGGCAGCGACACCGCCCTGTGCCCATGCAGAACTGGCCCCGTCACCCAAAGCCTCGGGCGAGATCATTAGGACCGGGCGCGGTGCCAGTTCCAGCGCCGCGTAGAGCGCGCCAAGGCCTGCGCCCACGATGACGATACGGTCGGTGCGGATCACCGCTTCAGATCCCCAATTCGCGGCTGAGGTCGATCATCCGCTGAACGGCAAGGCGCGCTTTCGCGGCGATCTCTTCGTCCACATGCACCTCGGGCGACATGGTGTGGAGCGACCAGAGCACCTTTTCCAGCGTGATCTTCTTCATATAGGGGCACATGTTGCAGGGGCCGACGAACTCGACCTCGGGCAGTGCGTCGGCGATGTTCGAGGCCATGGAGCATTCCGTCAGCAGCATCGCGTTTTCGGGCTTTTCGCGCGCCACATAGTCGATAATCCCCTTGGTGGAGCCGGAAAAATCCGATGCCTCGACCACCGATGGCGGGCATTCGGGATGCGCGATGATGCGGGTGCCGGGGTTCCATTCACGGAAATCCTTGATGTCCTCGGCCGTAAACTGTTCGTGCACGATGCACGATCCTTCCCACCAGACCACGTTTTTCTGCGGCACGTCGCGGGCGACGTTCTGGGCCAGATACTGGTCGGGGGTCATGATGATCGTATCGGCGTCCAGAGCCGCCACGATCTGCGCGGCGTTCGAGGACGTGCAGCAAATGTCGGAGGCGGCTTTCACCTCGGCGGTGGTGTTCACGTAAGAGACAACCGGCGCGCCGGGATATTTTGCCCGCATCTGGGCGATGCCCTCGGCGGTGATCGATTCCGCAAGAGAACAGCCCGCCTCCATATCCGGCATCAGCACGCGCTTTTCGGGGCTGAGGATCTTCGAGGTCTCGGCCATGAAATGCACGCCGCATTGCACGATCACCTCGGCATCGGTGCGCTGCGCTTCCATGGCCAGTTGCAGGCTGTCGCCCACGAAATCGGAAATCCCGTGATAGATGTCCGGCGTCATGTAGTTATGGGCGAGGATCACCGCGTTCCGCTCGCGCTTCAACCGGTTGATTGCGGCCACGTATGGCGCGTGACGCACCCAGTCCACTGGGGTCACCACGCGGTCCATCTTGGCATAGATCGGGGCCAGTTCCTCGGCCAGGTCTGCATTGGGCGCGAGATCGTAAACCTCTGACAGGTTTTCGCGCATGGCAGTAATATCGAGCATCTCAGCCCTCCAGGTGACGACCCCCTGCACGGATCGGGTGGCGCCTTCTGTCATGACGTGTGGGCAGCTTCAAGCCATTGCAAGGGCTAATGGGGCTAACCTGCGACCCATAAAGGATAATTTGATGCCGATAGGCAGCGAAAATGTCAGATCTTCTGCGCCGCGTCCAACACCAGTGCATCCAGTCCCTTGCCACCTTCGGAGACATAGGCCTGCAGTTGCGCGCGCATGCGCGGGTCCCAGAAATCGCTCAGATGCGCGGCGATCCGGTCCGCCTGATCGGTGCCGGGCTGGGACTTGAAGAAGGTGGCGATCTGGTTGGCCATGGTGACCATTTTTTCAGGGGACATCTTGGGCCTCGGGGATGATGCGATGCGGATGGGAATAGAGATCGAAGCCGCCGCCACGGGCGAAGGCGGCAACGGTAAGGCCTGCCTGATCGGCAAGGCGAAGGGCGTGCGCCGTGGGGGCAGAGACGGCGATGAGACAGGGACAGCCCGCCATGGCGGTTTTCTGGATCAGTTCCACCGACACGCGGCTGGTCATGACGAAGGCACCGGTGGCGGGGTTGATCCCCTGAAGGGCCAGCGCACCAATGAGCTTGTCGAGCGCGTTGTGCCGCCCCACATCCTCGCGCGCCATCACGATGCCCTGCCCCGGCATGAGGAACCCCGCCGCGTGGACTGCGCGGGTCTGGTCATGCAAAGGCTGCTGCGCGCGCAGGTCGTCGGTGGCATGGGCCACTTCGCTGGCCGAAAGGCGCGGCTCGGCGGTGACTGTAGGCAACGCGCGGGTGGCTTCCTCCAGGCTGTCGATCCCGCATAGGCCACAACCCACGGGACCGGCCATCTTGCGTCGCCGGGTTTCCAGCGCCTGTGAGCGGTCGCCGGTCAGCCAGAAGCGCGCCTCGATCCCGGCCTCATGCTCCACCACTTCGAAATCCTCGATCTGGTCGAGCGTCTCGATGAACCCCTCTGACAGGGCAAACCCATGGGCGAAGTCGGCGATATCACCGGGGCTGGCCATCATCACGGCCTGGGTGGAGCCATCGAACACCACCGCGACCGGCACCTCTTCGGGCAGGTTGCGCCGGACGGACAATTGCCCGTCCGCCTGCACCGAGAGGCCCGGCAAGGACCGTGACAGGGGTCGCGCCATCGCTATTCCGCCGCCGGCAGGATGCGGCGCGATTGGGCCGCCTGCGCGTTGTAGTCCTCCTGCCATTCCGACGGCCCGTTCGAGGGCGCGACCTGCACCGCCGTCACCTTGTATTCCGGGCAGTTGGTGGCCCAGTCCGAGAAATCGGTGGTGATGACATTGGCTTGGGTGTCGGGGTGGTGGAAGGTGGTGTAGACCACGCCGGGGCTGACCCGGTCGGTGATCTTCGCCCGCAGCGTGGTTTCGCCGGAGCGGGACGCCAGACGCACCCAGTCCCCATCGTTCAGACCGCGGTTTTCCGCGTCATGGGGGTGAATCTCCAGCACGTCTTCCTCATGCCAGACCGAGTTCGCCGTGCGCCGCGTCTGCGCGCCAACGTTGTACTGGGACAGAATGCGCCCGGTGGTCAGCAGAAGCGGGAAGCGCGGGCCGGTCTTTTCATCGGTCGCCACATATTCGGTGACGATGAACCGCCCCTTGCCGCGCACGAAGCCGTCGACATGCATCAGCGGCGTACCATCGGGGTTCGCCTCGTTGCAGGGCCACTGGACCGAGCCCTTTTCCTCCAGCATGTCATAGGTGACACCGGCGAAAGAGGGCGTGGTGGCGGAGATTTCCTCCATGATCTGGGAGGGGTGGGTGTAATGCCAGCCCGCGCCCATGGCGTTGGCCAGCAGTTGCGTCACTTCCCAATCAGCATAGCCATTGCGCGGCGCCATTACCTTGCGCACGCGGTTGATGCGGCGTTCGGCATTGGTGAAGGTCCCGTCCTTTTCGAGGAAGGTGGAGCCGGGCAGGAAGACATGCGCGTAGTTCGCGGTCTCGTTGAGGAAGAGATCGTGCACGATCACG
>NZ_MNBL01000141.1 GCF_001879695.1 Nioella sediminis | reverse complement strand
GCCCGCCGCCACGTGTTTCGTGTCGGGGTCCGATTGCAGGATGTCCTCGCCCTGGCAGTAGAGCCCCTTGAATGTGCCATCGACGGCGGCATCCAGCATGTTGGGGATGCGCAGGCCGGGTTCAGGGTCGATCTCCACGCCCCATGCCTTCTCAAAGATCTCGCGCACTTCGGGCAGTTTCACATGGCGATAGCCCGGCAGTTCATGCGGGAAGCTGCCCATGTCGCAGGACCCTTGCACGTTGTTTTGCCCGCGCAGCGGGTTCACGCCCACGCCCTTGCGGCCGATATTGCCGGTCAGCATGGCGAGGTTGGCGATGCCCATGACGGTGGTGGAGCCCTGGCTGTGCTCCGTCACGCCAAGCCCGTAATAGATCGCGCCATTGCCGCCGGTGGCGAAAAGCCGCGCGGCCTTGCGCAGCTCCTCCGCCGGGACGCCAGTCAGCATCTCGTTGGCTTCGGGGCTGTGGCGCGGGTCACTGACGAATTCCGCGTATTCCTGGAATTCTTCCCAATCGCACCGTTCACGGATGAAGGCCTCATCCATCAGACCCTCGGTCACGATGACATGGGCGAGCGAGGTCACGACGGACACGTTGGTGCCCGGACGCAGCGGCAGGTGATGGGCGGCCTTGATATGGGCCGATTTCACCAGGTCGATCCGGCGCGGGTCGATGACGATCAGCTTCGCGCCCGCGCGCAGGCGCTTCTTCAGGCGACTCGCGAAAACCGGGTGGCCATCGGTCGGGTTCGCACCGATCACGATCACCACATCGGTATGTTCGACGCTGTCGAAATCCTGCGTGCCCGCCGAGGTGCCGAAAGTCTGGCCCAGACCGTAGCCGGTCGGTGAGTGGCACACCCGCGCACAGGTATCGGTGTTGTTGTTGCCAAAGACGCCGCGCGCCAGCTTCTGGACGAGGAAGGTTTCCTCGTTGGTGCAACGGCTGGAGGTGATGACGCCGATGGACTTCTTGCCGTAGGTCTCCTGCAACCCGCGCATCTTGGTCGCGGCGAAGCTCAGCGCCTCGTCCCAGCTGACCTCTTTCCAGGGCTGGTCAATCGAGTCGCGGATCATCGGGTTCAGAATGCGGTCGGTGTGGGTGGCGTAGCCATAGGCGAAGCGACCCTTCACGCAGGAATGACCCCGGTTCGCCTTGCCGTGCTTGTAGGGCACCATGCGGACCAGGTCGTCGCCATTGAGCTCCGCCTTGAAGGAACAGCCCACCCCGCAATAGGCGCAGGTGGTGATGACCGAGCGTTCGGGCGTGCCCAGTTCGATCACCGATTTTTCCTGCAGGGTCGCAGTCGGGCAGGCCTGCACGCAGGCGCCACAGCTGACGCAATCGGAGGACAGGAAATCGTCGCCCGCGGCCCCGGCGGAGACGCGGCTGTCAAAGCCCCGGCCCTGGATCGTCAGCGCGAAGGTGCCCTGCACCTCCTCGCAGGCCCGCACGCAGCGCGAGCAGACGATGCATTTGGACGGATCATAGGTGAAATAGGGGTTGGAGTCGTCCTTGGGCAGCCACTCGGCGTTGGCCTCGCCCGAGGTGTCGCGCGCCATGAAGTGGTTGGCGAAACCACCCGATTTGGGCTCTTCGTAGCGCACGTCGCGCAGACCGACCATGCCAGCCATGTCCTGCAATTCGCAATCGCCATTGGCCGCACAGGTCAGGCAGTCCAGCGGGTGGTCGGAGATATAAAGCTCCATCACGCCCTTGCGGATTTTCTTGACCTTCTGGGACTGGGTGTGAACCACCATGCCCTCGGCCACCGGCGTCGTGCAGGAGGCTGGGGTGCCGCGACGGCCTTCGATTTCCACCACGCACAGGCGGCAGGACCCGAAAGCCTCCAGACTGTCGGTCGCGCACAGCTTGGGGATCTGCATCCCGGCCTCGGACGCCGCGCGCATGACGGAGGTGCCTTCCGGCACGGTCACCTCGAAGCCGTCGATGGTCAGGGTGACGGGCTTGCCTTCCTTGGCGGGGGTGCCGAAATCGCGGTCGGCGTCCCAGGGAATGATCAGGTCTTTCATGCCACAACCTCCATCGCCTTCATCTTGGCGAAAATACCTCGGGGGGTCCGGGGGGCAGCGCCCCCCGGCTGGTCGACGCCGAAGGCGGCGAAACCAGTCATTGAACAGTTCATTCCGCGGCCTCCTTCTGGCGCGCGAAATCATCGGGGAAATGCGTCAGCGCCGACATTACCGGGAACGGTGTGAACCCGCCAAGCGCGCAGAGCGAGCCGTCTTTCATCGTCTCGCAGAGGTCCGTCAGCAGCGGGATGGCCCCGGCATCGCCTTCCGCGATCCGGTCGATGGTTTCAACGCCGCGCACCGCGCCGATCCGGCAGGGCGTACACTTGCCGCAGCTTTCGACTGCGCAGAACTCCATCGCGAAGCGCGCCATTTTCAGCATGTCGGCGCTGTCATCGAAGATCACCACGCCAGCATGGCCGATCAGCCCGCCCGCCTGGTCGAACTCCTCATATCCAAAGGGCGTGTCGAACTGGTCGGGATGCAGGTAAGCGCCCAGAGGCCCGCCGACCTGAACCGCCTTTACCGGACGGCCCGAGGCGGTGCCGCCTGCGACCTCGTTTACCAATGTGCCGAGCGGCATGCCGAAGGCCGTTTCAAACAGCCCGCCGAATTTCACATTGCCCGCGATCTGGATCGGCATGGTTCCCTTCGACCGGCCAAGCCCGAAGCCCGCGTAATGGGCCGCGCCCTTTTCGAAGATGACCGGCACGGTCGCGAGCGACAGCACGTTGTTCACCACCGTGGGCTTGCCGAGGAAGCCTTCCAGAGCAGGCAGCGGCGGCTTGGCACGCACGATCCCGCGCTTGCCTTCGAGGGAGTTGAGCAGAGAGGTTTCCTCACCGCACACGTAAGCCCCCGCGCCGACGCGAATCTCCATGTCGAAACCCTTGCCGGAGCCGAGCACATCGGCCCCCAGAACCCCCGCAGCCCGCGCCCGGCGCACGGCCTCTTCCATCACCGCAATCGCATCGGGGTATTCCGAGCGCAGGTAGACATAGCCCTTGGTCGCGCCGACGCCGAGACCTGCGATCGCCATGCCTTCGATCAGGCAGAAGGGGTCGCCTTCCATCACCATGCGGTCGGCGAAGGTGCCGCTGTCGCCTTCATCTGCGTTGCAGACGATGTATTTCTGGTCGGCCTCCGCGCCCAGAACCGTGTTCCACTTGATCCCCGTGGGGAAGCCTGCCCCGCCGCGACCGCGCAGGCCGGAGTCGGTGACTTCCTTGACAATCTCCGCGCCCGTCATCGCAATCGCGCGGCGCAGACCGGCCAAGCCGCCATGCGCCTCGTAATCGGCGAGGTCCAGCGGGTCGATCACGCCCACGCGGGCGAAGGTCAGGCGGGTCTGCTTGGCGAGGAAGGGGATATCCTCCACGGGGCCGAGCGAGGCCAGCTTGCCGTCAAGGAGCGCCGGAACATCCTCGACCGACACCGGGCCATAGCCCACGCGGGTGCCGTCCTGATCCACTTCCACCAGCGGTTCCAGCCAGATCATGCCGCGGGTGC
This sequence comes from Nioella sediminis, assembly GCF_001879695.1. Classification (GTDB taxonomy): domain Bacteria; phylum Pseudomonadota; class Alphaproteobacteria; order Rhodobacterales; family Rhodobacteraceae; genus Nioella; species Nioella sediminis. Next base: position 24,913 of record NZ_MNBL01000141.1, on the reverse strand, counting down.
CGTTGCGGATGACCTGCACATCCATACCACGCGCAGCGGCCTCAGCGGCAATCGCGCCTGCCACCTCATCCGCGCCAAGCGCCTTGGCGGCGCTGTCGAGGGGAACGTAGATCTTCATGCGCCCGCCTCCGCCAGCAGTTTCGCCATTTTCGCGTCATCGACGCGGCCCACGACCTTGTTGTCCACCATCGCGGCGGGGCCGCAGGCACAGAGGCCGAGGCAATAGACCGGCTCGATCGTCACCGCGCCATTGGCGGTGGTGCCGTGCCATTCGGTGCCCAGTTTTTCCAGCGTTCGTGCTGCCAGAGCATCGGCGCCCACGGCCTGGCAGGCTTCGGCGCGGCAAATCTTGACCACGTGACGGCCCGCCGGAACCTCGCGGAAATCGTGGTAAAAGCTCATCACCCCGTGCACCTCGGCGCGGGTGATGTTCAGCGCATCTGCGATCACCGGCAGGGCGCCTTCCGGCACACAGCCGAACGCGTCCTGCAATGCATGAAAAATGGGAAGAAGCGGTCCTTCGAGATGCAGTTGAGAGGCGACGATCTCGCGGATCTCCTCTGCACTCGGGGCGGGCTGGGAAAGGGACATGGCTGGCTCCGGTCTTGTCAGGGCCCTATTCACCCGCGCGACCTTCGTGATTCAATATCGCTTTTCCGTCAGTTGATAGAAATTCCCTATCAAGGCACCTCCGACATCCGCCGTGCTTCGGACAGAAGCGCATCCAGCACCGGAGTATGGGGTTCGCGCCATGGCGCGACCAACCCCACGGAATGCCCCCTGCCCGCCCCTGAAAGCGGAATGATTTCAAGGGGTTTTCCCCCGGTCAGGAAGCGCGCCATATCGGCGGGCAGCACCGTCAGAAAGCCGCCCTCCAGCACATTGGCGACCAGAACCACCGTGGAATTCGACTCCACCGTCGCCTCCGGCACCACGCCCGCGCTCTCGAAGTTTTTATTGATGATCCGCCGGTTCTGCATGTCCGGCGTCAGAAGGCACAGTTTTTGGCCGTCCAGATCACGCCAGCGCACCTCTTTTCGCCCCGCGAAGGGGGAATCGCTGCGGCAGACCAGCATGTAGCGCTCCTCATAGAGCGCCTCAGTGCTGACGCGGCCCGTAGGCTCGTTGTCGAGATAGGAGATCCCCGCATCCACATCGAGATTTTCGATCATGGTCAGGATCTCGATCGAGGTGCGTGACAGGATCGTGAAGCGCACATTGGGGTGCTTTTCGGTAAACCGTGTCGTCAGCTTGCCCGCCCAGGTCAGCGCCGTGGGAATGACCGCGATGCGCAGCTGCCCTGCCAGCCCGTGGCGCGAAAAGCGCATTTCCTCGCGCAACTGCCGCGCGTCGCCCACGATCTTGCGCGCCCAGACCAGCGCGCTGTGTCCTTCCGGCGTCAGCCCGCCATAGCGCGAGCCGCGAAAGATCAACTGAACGCCAAGCTGTTCCTCCAGTTGCTTGATCCCGGCAGACAGCGTCGGCTGCGTGATCCCGAGACTTTGCGCGGCGCGGCCGAAATGGGCCTCTTTCGCCACCGCGATGAACATTTCCAGCTTGTCGAGCATAATAGAGGATTCCTATCGAATGCAGGAATATTGATAGACCGCTCCCGCTACTCTGAAAAGGGCGCATGCGAATCTGATTCGGCGTTTCTTTAGGGGTTGGTCTGGGCAAAGCTTCCCCAACGGCACTTTTTTACAGGCAATCGCCGCCAGTAAGTGCCGGAAAATGTGACAGAAGCGTTTTTTCGGGGCAAATTCCACGAAAGGTTTGGGGATTTTGCGAAATTTATTTACCATATAGTCAAAAATCGGGAGATGGGGGATGCTGGACATCATCATAAGGCAGGCAAACCTGCCGGACGGACAGGGGCCGGTGGATATCGCCATCCAGGGCGACAAGATCGCAGAGATCGCGCCCCGGATCGACGCGACCGCGCGGGAAGAGATCGACGCCAAGGACCGGCTCGTCTGCCCGCCCTTCACCGACCCACATTTCCACATGGACGCGACGCTGAGCCTTGGGCTGCCGCGCATGAACGTGTCGGGTACGCTGCTGGAGGGCATCGCGCTGTGGGGGGAGTTGAAGCCGCTGCTGACGCCCGACGCGGTGATCGAACGCGCGCTTCGCTATTGCGACCTTGCGGTGTCTCAGGGGCTCTTGGCGATCCGGTCGCATGTGGACGTGTCGACCGCGCCGCTGGTCGGCGTAGAAGCCCTCCTGGAGGTGCGCAAACAGGTCGCCCCCTATATCGACCTGCAACTGGTAGCCTTCCCGCAAGACGGGCTCTACCGCGCGGAAAAGGCAGAGGAAAACCTGATCCGCTCGCTCGACATGGGGGTCGATGTGGTGGGCGGCATCCCGCATTTCGAGCGCACCATGGTCGATGGCGCGCGCTCGGTCACGCGGCTGGCGGAGATCGCGGCAGAGCGCGGCCTGATGCTGGACCTGCATTGCGACGAAAGCGATGATCCGATGTCGCGCCACGTGGAAACGCTGGCTTATGAGACCACGCGGCTCGGGCTTGGTGGGCGGGTCACGGCCAGCCACGTCACCGCGATGCATTCCTATGACAATTACTATGCGTCGAAGCTCATCCCGCTGATCGCGGAAAGCGGCATGAACGTGGTGCCCAATCCGCTGATCAACATCACCCTTCAGGGCCGGTCCGATACCTATCCGCGCCGCCGCGGCCTGACCCGTGTGCCGGAACTGCGCGCGGCGGGTGTCAACGTGGCCTTCGGGCAGGATTGCACCATGGACCCGTGGTATTCGCTCGGGTCCGCCGACATGCTGGAAGTGGCCCATATGGGCGTCCATGCGGTGCCCATGACCTCACGCGAGGCGATGGAATGGGCGTTTACCTCGGTCACGCAGAACGGCGCCAAGGCCATGGGCCTGCCCGACCCCACGATCCGCAAGGGCGGCCCGGCGAGCATGGTCGTGCTGCAGGCCAAAGACCCGATCGAGGCGGTGCGGATGAAGGCCACGCGGCTGGCGGTTCTGAAACACGGCAAGGTGCTGGCCCACACTGCCCCGCGCCTGGCCACGCTGTCCCTGCCCGGCCGCCCGGAAACGCTCGACCCGGCGGACTACGCGCCGGTCTCGGCGGAAAACCCAACATAAAAAAACTAAAACCGAACTCAACAGAGAGGATCCACCCATGAAACTCACCACCACCCGCCGTCAGCTGATGATTGGTGCTGCGGCAACGCTCGCCACACCTGCCTTCGTGCGCCGCGTGAACGCGCAATCGGCTGTGCGCATCGCAGGCGTCCACATGTCGCCCGTCGAAAACGCCTGGAACAGCCGCATCCACCTGGCGATGCAGGAGGCCGCGGCCTCTGGCCTCATCGAATATGAATTCTCCGAAGGCGTGGCCCCCACCGACTACCCCCGCGCCATGCGCGAATATGCGGAAGGCGGCGCGCAGATCATCTGGGGCGAATCCTACGCCGTGGAGCGTGAGGCGCGCGAAGTGGCGGGCGACTATCCCGAAACCGCGTTCCTGATGGGGTCTTCCGGCGGGCCGGATGGTGACAATTTCGGCGTCTTCGGCACCCGCAACCACGAAGCGGCCTATCTTGCGGGCATGCTGGCGGGCCATATGTCCGAAAGCAATGTCTTTGGCTCCGTCGGTGGCTATCCGATCCCCGAGGTGAACCTGCTGATCAACGCCTTCCGCATGGGGGTGGCCGAGGTGAACCCCGATGCCACCTTCCTCAACGGCTTTATCGGCGCCTGGTTCGACCCGGCCCGTGCGCAGGAAGCGGCGATTGCCCAGATCGACGCCGGGGCCGACATCCTCTTCGGCGAACGTATCGGCACGGCGGACGCGGCGCAGGCGCGGGGCGTCAAGGCCATTGGCTCGCTGATCGACTACACGCCGCGTTACCCGGGCACCGTCTTTGCCAACGCGATCTGGAACTACGGGCCCACGATTGAGGCCATCGTCGCAGACGTGCAGGCAGGTAACCCCACTGGCCGGAACTACACGGAATACTCCTTCATGGCCCATGGCGGGAACGAACTGATCTACGTGGCCGACGAAGTGCCCGCCGAGGCGATCCCGGCGATGGAGGCCAAGCAGGCGGCCATTGCGTCTGGAGAATGGGACGTTCCGATCGACGAAAGCGAACCGGCCTGATCGGGACGCAGACGTGACTGACGCCACGGCCCTTGCCGCCGCCATTGCCGAGGGGCGGGTCTCTGCCGCTGAGGTGATGGAGGCCAGCCTTGCCGCCTGCCATGCGCAGGAGGCTTTGGGGGCCGTGGTACATTTGGACGAGGACTTGGCTCGCGCAGGGGCTGCGGCGGCGGATAAGCTGCCAATGGACCAGCGCGGGCCGTTTCATGGGGTGCCGTTTCTGGTGAAGGACCTGGGTGGAGTGGCCAAGGGCCTGCCGCAAGCCGCCGGGTCCGTCGCGATCCGGGCGCAGGCGCGCAAGCCAGAGGCTGACAGCCACCTGTTGCAGGACCTGCGGCGCACCGGCCTGATCGCCTTCGGGATCACCGCGACACCCCCGTTCGGCCTGTCTCTGACCTGCGAGCCGGAGGGCCTTCCCCCTGCCCGCAACCCGTGGAACCCGGACCTCACCCCCGGCGGGTCGTCCGGCGGCGCGGCGGCGGCAGTGGCTGCGGGCCTCGTCGCCATCGCCCATGCCACCGATGCCGCCGGGTCCATCCGCGTGCCCGCCGCCTGTTGCGGCCTTACCGGACTGAAACCTTCCCGTGGCGCGACACCCGGCGGGCCGGATTTCGCCAATCACCTGATGGGAATCGCGTCGGAACTGGTGCTGGCCCGCTCCGTGCGCGACGCGGAGGCCGCCTTCGGAGCCGTCTACCAGCCGCTTGCGCCCTTCCACCTGTCGGAGCGCCCCCGCATTGCGCTGGCCCTGCCCGACCGCTGCGGCCCGGACCAAACGCGCGCGGCGAAAGACGCCGCCGAGGCGCTGCGCGACGCGGGCTGCGAGGTCCATGACATCCCCGCGCCCGACCGCTTAGGGGCCGAGGCCCATGCCATTGCGCGCACCATCCTGGCCGTGTCCCTAGCCGAATGGCTGGCCGCGCTGAAAATCCCAGACGATCAGGTGCCGCCCCTCGCCGCTGCCATGGCAGCAGAGGGTCGCGCCACACCCGCCACCGCGCTATTCGCCGCCTCCCGGCAGTTGGCGCGCCTGACGAACCGCGCCCGCAAGCTCTTCGTCGCGGCTGACGCGGTGCTGATGCCGGTTCTGTCTTCTACCCCCCTGCCCGTCGGCGCTTTGGACCTGTCGGGCAGCGACCCCGAGGCGCATATGGCGGCGCTGGAGGCCTTCGCCCCGAACGCGGCGCTCGCCAATGTCGCGGGCCTGCCCGCCATGGCCCTACCCTTCGGCATGGCCGATGGCCTGCCCCTTGGCGTACAACTGATCGGCCCGCAGGGCGCGGACTTCGCGCTGCTCTCGCTGGCGCGGATGATCGAAACCCGCGCCCCCGCCCTTCCCTTCCCGTCCCCAATCGCAGGCCTGCCCGTATGACCAAGGTTCTGGAGCTTCACAACATCACCAAACGCTTCGGCGCGCTGACCGCGAACGACGACGTGACCCTGACGTTGGACCAAGGCGAGATCCTTGCGCTGCTTGGGGAAAACGGCGCTGGCAAGACGACGCTGATGAACATCCTTTTCGGCCATTACGCCGCCGATGAGGGGCATGTGAAGGTCTTCGGGCAAGAGCTGCCCCCCGGCCTGCCCCGCGCGGCCATCGCGGCGGGCGTGGGCATGGTGCACCAGCATTTCACGCTGGCGGGCAACCTGACGGTTCTGGAAAACGTGATGCTGGGGTCAGAGCCGCTGACGCGGCTGACATCGGCGCGGGGGGCCGCACGCAAGAAACTGATGGCGATTGCCGACCGCTTCGGCCTGCCGGTCAAGCCCGAGGCAAAGGTCAGTTCGCTGTCCGTGGGCGAACGGCAGCGGGTGGAAATTCTGAAAGCGCTCTACCGCGATGCGCAGGTGCTGATCCTCGATGAACCCACGGCGGTGCTGGCCCGGCCCGAGGCAATGAGGCTGTTCGAGACGCTGCGCGACATGACCAAGGAAGGCCTGTCGCTCATCTTCATCAGCCACAAGCTGCACGAGGTCATGGCGGCCTCTGACCGGGTGGCGGTGCTGAGGGGCGGCAGGATGGTGGCCGAACGCAAGACGTCCGAGACCAGTCCCGGCGAGTTGGCCGAACTCATGGTGGGCCGCAAGGTGGAACGGCCCGTGCGCCACGACCACCAGATCGGCGCGCCGGTGCTGGTGGCGGACAAGGTGCGGGTGGCGGATGGCGGGGAAACCCGGCTCGATGACGTGTCCTTCACCGTCCATGCGGGCGAAATCCTGGGCATCGTCGGTGTCTCCGGCAACGGTCAGGCGGCGCTTGGCGCGCTTCTGTCGGGGCTTGCGCATCCGGCGTCGGGCACCTTGACACTGGCCGATCAGGACGTGGGCCATCTGGGACCGCGCGGCATGATCCGGGCGGGGGCTGGCCGGGTGCCGGAGGACCGCCATGCGGAGGGCGTAGTGGGCGAGCTTAGCTTGTGGGAAAACGCCGTGCTGGAACGGCTGCGCACGCCGGAGTTTTCCCGACGAGGCTTCGTGCGGCAGGGGGCGGCGAAGGCCTACACCGATGACCTGATCAAGCGCTTCGACATTCGCGGGGCGGCCCCTGACACGCGGATCAGGCTGCTCTCGGGCGGCAATATGCAAAAGCTCATCCTTGGCCGTGTCCTGTCCAACGGACCGCGTTTCGTGCTGGCCAACCAGCCAACGCGGGGTCTGGATGAGGGCGCGATTGCGGCTGTCCATGCGGAACTGCTGGCGGCGCGGGCCGAGGGCGCCGCGATCCTTCTTATATCGGAAGAACTGGAGGAAGCCGTGGCCCTGTCGGACCGCATTCAGGCCATCGTGAAAGGCCGCCTGTCGGAGCCCATTTCGGCAGACGAGGCCGACCCGCAACGATTGGGCCTGATGATGGCCGGTGTCTGGACGGAGGACGATCATGCGGCTTGAACGACGCGCCCATGTGCCCCTGCATCTTGTCATCCTCGCGCCTCTGGCAGCCGTGTTTACGGCGCTTCTGCTGGCGGCGGGGCTGATTGCTGCGGCGGGGGTCAATCCGCTGACGGCCTATGGCGAGATGCTGACCGGCGCGCTCGGCTCTCGCCTGTCGATCACGGAAATGCTGACCCGCGCCACGCCGCTCATCTTCACCGGCCTTGCCGCCGCCGTCGCCTTCCGCGCGCGGCTGTGGAATATCGGCGGCGAGGGACAGTTCTTCGTTGGCGCGCTGGTCACTGCGTGGATTGGTCACTCGCTCGGGGTTCCGGGCTGGATCGGCATTCCGCTGCTGATGCTGGCGGGCATGGCGGCGGGTGCCGCGCTGCTGGCGGGGCCTGCCTTCCTGCGCTTGCGTTTTGGCGTGGATGAGGTGGTGACCACCTTGCTGCTCAATTTCATCGTCATCCTCTTCGTGGGCCTGATGATCGAGGGCCCGATGCGTGACCCGCTGGCCTTCGGCTGGCCTTCTTCCGTGCCGGTGGACGGTGATTTCCGCCTGCCTGATCTGGTGCCCCGAACCCGCCTTCACATCGGGCTTCTCTTCGCCATCGCCGCCGCCGGGGCCGTCTGGCTGGTGCTGGCGCGCACGGTGTTCGGGGCGGAAACACGGGCGGCGGGCCTCAATGCCTCGGCGGCTGCCTTCGCGGGAATTTCGCTGCCCAAGACCATCATGGGCGTGGCGCTGCTGTCGGGCGCTTTGGCTGGCCTCGCCGGATCAGTCGAAGTCATGGGCGTGACAGCTGGCGTCACCACCACCATGAGCCCCGGCTTCGGTTACGCGGGGATCGTCGTCGCGATGCTGGCCGCGCTGCACCCTGCGGGCGTGGTCGCCGCTGCCGTCTTCGTGGCCACGGTCTTCGTCGGCGCTGATGCCATGAGCCGGGCGACCGGCGTTCCCAGCTTCATCGCCGATGTGATCGTGGCACTGTGCCTGTTGACCATGATCGTGGCCCTTCTCTTTACAACCTACCGGGTGCGCCGATGAGTGACGCGATTGACCTTCTGATGAACACGAGCCTGTGGGCCGCCGTCCTGCGCATTGCGACGCCGCTGATCTTCGGGGTCCTCGGGGCGCTGCTGTGCGAACGTTCGGGCGTGCTGAACCTTGGGATTGAGGGCATCATGACCATGGGCGCGATGAGCGGCTGGCTCGCCGTGTACATGGGCGCGCCGCTGCTGGTGGGGCTGATGGTGGCCGCGATCTGCGGGGCGTTGATGGGGCTGATCCATGCGGGGCTGACGGTGCCACTTGGCCTGTCGCAGCATGTCTCGGGGCTTGGCATCACGCTCTTTGCCTCAGCGCTTGCCTATTACCTCTACCGGCTGATCGTGGTGGTGGGCGAAACCCCGCCCGCAATCGAGGCGTTTCAGCCTCTGGATCTGCCCATCCTGTCGGATCTGCCCATTGTCGGGCCGATCCTGTTTTCCCAAAGCGTACCGACCTATCTGGCGCTGCTGTCAGTTGCGGTCATGGCCTACGTTCTGGCGCGCACGCCCCTTGGGCTGGCCATTCGCATGACCGGCGAAAACCCCCATGCGGTCGAGGCGCAGGGGCTGAACCCGATCCGCATTCGCATCGGGGCCGTGGTGGCGGGATCCGCCCTGATGGCCGTTGGCGGGGCCTTCCTGACCACGGCGGCGTTCAACAGTTTCTTCCCCGGCATGGTGCAGGGACGCGGCTGGATCTGCATTGCTCTGGTGGTCTTCGCAAGCTGGCGACCGGGCAAGGCGCTGATCGGCGCGCTGCTGTTCGCCTTCTTCGACGCCTACCAGTTGCGGCTTCAAACGGCGATCGAGGGCGTGCCCTATCAGCTGTTCCTGATGGCGCCCTACGTGCTGTCCATCGTGGCGCTGATCCTGGTGGCGCGGCGCGCGGAAGTGCCCGCCGCCCTGATGGCCCCCTACCGGCGCGGGGAGCGCTAGTTGAACGCCGCCATCGCGTGGGACAGGCCGTTGCGGATATGGGTTTCCAGAATGGCCTGGGCCTTCGCAGCGTCCCGCGCGAGCGCCGCTTCGAACATCGCCCGATGTTCCTGCGCTGCGATTTCTCCACGATGGGTCAGCACGAGCATCTGGTAGCGCAGGTACTTGTCGAACAACGTGGCGTGCAGGGACAGCAGGTTGCGGGAATTGCAGGCCTGGATCATCGCCAGGTGAAATTCCCAGTCATAGCGCTTCCACTGTTCCTTGTTGGTCTCATCCCCGGACAGCATCTGCTTTTCCATCAGGTGCAGCTTGTGATGGGCAGCCACAAGGTTGCCTTCCCAATCCGCGTCCCCGTTCTCGATCGAGACCTTGAGAGCGGAGCATTCCAGTAGCACCCGCAGATCGGCGATCTCGATCAGATCCTCGCGCGAGACCGGGGTCACGAAGAACCCGCGTTGTTCCTCGGCGGCGACAAAGCCTTCGCTGGCCAGACGGTTCAGGGTTTCGCGCAAGGTGGACACGCTGGCGGCATAGCGCGATTTCAGCGGCTCCAGCTTCAGCTTCGATCCCGGCGCAAGCCGCCCGAAGATGATATCGCGTTTGATCGCGTCGTAGGTGGTTGAGCCTACTGTGCTCAGTGTCTTGATCATACCGATCTCCTGCCCGGTATTCCTTCGTTTTCCCGACAAGTAGCAACTTGTCTGACAAGCTTCAATCTAGCAGGATTTTTTACGTTTTTCAAAATATCATATATTATTGATTTTATCTGCTAGCACCACTATCGTCGATTCGACAAACAAGAACGGGGCGCAATGCCCCTGCGACAGACCGGACCAGAACAGACGTGACATCAGCCGACGACATGACACCCACAGGCAGCGATTGCCCCGACACGGGACGCGCACAGCCATGAATGGCCCGACACGCATTGCGATTGTCGGCGCGGGATTGGTCGGGCGGCGTCACGCAGAGGCCATCTGGCGCAATCCGGGCGCGGACGTCTCTGCTATCGTCGACCCAAGTGACGAGGCCCGCCAGTATGCTGCACAGCACGGAATTCCCTGCCACGGCAGCCTTGCGGAGCTGTTTGCCTCCGACCATCCCGATGGGGTCATCCTGTCCACCCCGACCCTGATGCATGTGGATCAGGGGCTGGAGTGCATTCGCAACCGCTGTGCCGTGCTTGTCGAAAAACCGATTTCCGCCAGCGCCAAAGACGCCATGCAACTGGTACGGGCGGCAGAACAGGCGGATGTGCCGTTGCTCGTCGGCCATCACCGCCGCCATAACCCGCTGGTCCAGAAGGCCAAGCAGATCATCGATAGCGGGGCCGTCGGAGCGATCCGCGCGGTGCATTCGCAATGCTGGTTCTACAAGCCCGACCACTATTTCGACATCGCCCCCTGGCGGACCCGCAAGGGGGCCGGGCCGATTTCGGTCAATCTGGTGCATGACATCGACCTTCTGCGCCATCTTTGCGGCGAGATTGTCAGCGTTCAGGCGCAGGCCGCCCCGTCGAGTCGCGGTTTCGAGAACGAGGAAGTGGCCGGTGCGGTGATGCGCTTTGACACCGGCGCTATCGGCACGCTGACCCTGTCCGACGGGATCGTTGCACCCTGGAGCTGGGAACTGACCGCGCGCGAATACCCGGTTTACCCCGCCACATCGCAAAGCTGCTACCTGATCGGCGGCAGCGAGGCGTCGCTGTCGCTGCCCGATTGCACCCTTTGGAACCAGACCGGCAGGCGGGACTGGTGGGAACCGATCAACGCGACCACTGTTGCCCGGCCCTCCTCCGATCCGCTGGAAAACCAGATTGCGCATTTCCTGTCGGTCATCGCCGGAGAGACCGAGCCTCTGGTCTCTGGCCGGGAAGGCACCCGGACGCTCAGCGTCATCGAAGCAATCCAGAAATCCGCGCTGACCGGACAGGCGGAGGTGCCGGAAACCTTTGCGGACACGCCGACTGTCGGGGTGGCAATATGACGAGAGACAGCAGGCAAGAGAAATTCACCACGCCCTTTCAGGACAGCTGCGGCTGTCACGGGCGGCACTACCCAAACCGCTGACCATCCAGCAAAACTCGTGTCAGGGAGGACACATCATGAAACTGAACTTCACACGCAGAGCCGCCATGTCGGCAACTCTTGCCGCGGGCCTTCTGGCCAGCGCATCGGGCGCCGCCTTCGCGGATGGCCACATGATCCAGCTGCGGCTGTCCATGTCCGGGTCGGAAACCGACCAGCGGTCCGTTGCAATGGCAGAGGTCTTCGGCCCCGCCGTGTCGGGCTTTGCCAGCTACGAGCCCGCCTATAACGCGACACTCTTTGCACAGGGCACCGAGCTGGAAGCGATCAGCCGCGGCAACCTGGAGATGACAATCTCCTCGGCGCAGGAACTGGCGCAGTTCTTCCCCGAGTTCTCGATCTTCACCGCAGGCTATGTCCATCAGGACGCCGCCCACCAGGTTGCCGTCTTCAATGACCCGCTGTTCGAGCCGTTCCAGCAGCGCGTGATCGACGATCTTGGCGCGCGTCTTCTGTCGGTGATGTATCTGGGCCGCCGTCAGGTGAACCTGCGCCAGTGCCCCGATGAGCTGACTGTCAACACCCCGGCCGATCTGGAAGGCGTGAACCTGCGGATGCCCGGCACGGACGCGTGGCAGTTCCTGGGCCGTGCGCTTGGTGCAGCGCCGACGCCGATGTCCTTCTCCGAGGTCTACACCGCCCTTTCGACCGGTGCCGTGGACGGGCAGGACAACCCGCTGCCGACCGTGGTTGACGCGCGTTTCTACGAAGTGACCTGTCAGATCGTGCTGACCTCGCATCTCGTCGACCTGAACTACATCACCATCTCCGAAGCCGTGTGGCAGAGCATGGATGCCGAGCAGCAGGCCATCGTCCAGCAGGCCGCCGATGACGCCGCCGAACTGGGCCGTCAGCGTCAGCTGCAGCTGGAAGACGAACTGGTCGCCTTCCTCGAAGAACAGGGCATGACGATCTACGAGCCCGACACCGCCGCGTTCCGCGAGGCGGTTCAGGCGGCCTATCTCGACAGCGAATTTGCCGAGACCTGGCCCGAGGGCGTGCTTGAGCAAATCAATGCTCTGGGTAACTAATCGTCCCTAAATACATCATTCCGTTCCGGAGGTCGTCTCATGCTGAACAAGCTTCGCAAGTGGTTCACCCACGGAACGGAATTCATCGCCGCGATGATGCTCGCGGCGATGTTCCTGACCTTCCTGATCCAGATATTCTCGCGCTACGTGATGCTGAACCCGTTCGGCTGGACGCTGGAACTGTGCCTGATCCTATGGGTCTGGATCGTCTTCTTTGGCTGCGCCTTCATCGTGAAGGAACGCGACCACGTCACCTTCGACATCTTCTACCTCGCAGGCGGGCGCCGCGTGCGTCAGGTGCTGGCGCTTGCCGCCGCCGCTGCCATCGTCATCGGCATGGGCATCTCTTTCCTGCCGACATGGGACTATATCGACTGGATGCGGATGCGCCGCACCTCGACCGTGGAAAACCCCTTCACAGGCGACCGCATTCCGCTGCGCACGATCTTTTCCGTCTACGCCATCTTCATGATTGTCATCATCGCCCGCTACGCCTGGCGGTTCGTCGACGTGCTACGCAATGGCCCGCCCGACGACGACCACGAGATACCGGGCCATGATCCCGAACCGCCCCATATCCGCCACGGGGAGGACGCGACATGAGCTTCGAGCTTGCTTCCTGCCTCGTCACCCTGTTCGTTCTGGCCGGGATCGGCACGCCAATTGGTTATGCGATCATCCTCGCCTCGCTGGTCTATCTGGGCTTTGCCGGGCTGGACCTCGCGCTTGCCGGTGAGAAGATCCTGCAAGGGCTCTACCGCAGTTTCATCCTGCTGGCTGTTCCGCTCTTCATCGTGGCCGCGAATATCATGAACGCGGGCACCATTTCGGACAGGTTGCTGCAATTCTGCGTGGCCGCCGTGGGCCGGTTCCGGGGGGGGCTTGGCCATGTGAATGTGGTGGCGTCGCTTATCTTTTCCGGCATGTCCGGCTCCGCCGTGGCGGATGCCGCCGGGATCGGCAAGATCATCATCCAGATGATGACCAAGGGGGGCCGCTACGCCCCCGGCTATGCCGCCGCAATCACCGCCGCCTCGGCCACGATCGGGCCGATCATTCCGCCGTCGATTCCCATGGTGCTCTATGCGCTGGTCTCCAACTCCTCCATCGGGGCGCTGTTTCTGGCGGGCATTGTGCCCGGCCTGATCATGGGCGTCGTGCTGATGGCGATGAACTATTACATCTCGTCAAAGCGCGGCTTCGCACTGGAAGAACCGGTGCCGCTGAAGCAACTGCCAAGGCACACCGCCAATGCCTTCCCGGCCCTGCTGATGCCGGTCATCCTGCTTTACGGCATCTATGGCGGCGTCACCACGCCGACCGAGGCCGCTGCCGTCGCCGCGCTCTATGCGCTGCTGTTGGCCGGGCTGTTCTACCGCGCCCTGTCGCTGCGCGCGCTCTATAACATCTTCGTGGAAAGCGCCCGGTCTTCTGCCGCCGTGGGCCTTGTGATCGGCGGCGCGTTGATCCTGAATTTCGTGGTGGTCTCGGAAAACATCCCCGCCATGGTCGCCAATTCGCTGGTCGGCATCGACATTCACCCGCTGGTCTTCCTGCTGCTGGTCAACCTGCTGATCCTGGCCCTTGGCTGCGTGCTGGATGCCACGACGATCATCCTTGTCATCGTGCCGCTGTTCATTCCCGCCTGTCGGGAGCTTGGCATCGACCTGGTGCATTTCGGGGTTCTGGTGGTGGTCAATTCGATGATCGGACTGATCACGCCGCCCTATGGCATCCTCCTGTTCGTGATCAACGCCGTAACGGGCATTCCGCTGAAAGAAATCATCGGCGAGATCTGGGCTTTCCTCGCTGTTCTGATCGGGGCGCTGCTGCTGCTGATCCTGTTCCCCGATCTGGTGTTGTTCCTGCCACGCTTGCTTGGATACGGAGGCTGAGGGGCCACGCCATGCCACTGACAATTGCCACCTCTGCCGTCCCCGGTGACGTCCCGCAGAAACTGAAGGCCATTGCCGAGGCCGGTTTCAATGGCATCGACCTGTCGGAGCCGGATTTCACCGGTTACGAGGGCAGCGCCCGCGATCTGGCCGGGCTTGTCTCCGACCACGGGCTGACCATCTCGGCGCTCTTGGCCTTTGATGGGTTGGAGGGATTGGACGGTCGCCCGAGAGTTGCGGCCTTTGACCGGCTGGAGCGTGTGTTCGACCGGATGGGCGCGCTTGGGACGGATCTTCTGGTGGTGCGCGCCTCCTCCTCCCCCAAGGCCACCCCGGATCGGACCCGGCTTCTGCAAGACCTTAGGGAGCTTGCCGCGCGGGCCGAGGCGCGCGGGGTGAAAGCGGCCTTTCAGGCGCTACCATGGGCGCGCACCCTGACCCGAGAGGATACTGCGGCGGAGCTGATCGCCGAGATCGACAGCCCGGCGCTCGGTCTTGGGCTGAACAGCCTCTATTCCCTCGCCGATGGCTCCCGCCCGGCCCGGTTGGGCGGCCTCGACGGCGCGCAGGTTTTCCATGTGCAGCTGTCCGACGCCCCGAAACTCGATATGGGCCTGCAATATCTCGCGCATCACTTCCAGATGCTTCCCGGTCAGGGGGATCTGAACCTTGCAGGCTTCGTCCGGGTTCTGGCGCGGGCTGGCTATTGCGGCCCCTGGTCCATCGCCACCGCCAATGACGTGGCAACGAGGAATGGCCCCGCTGCCGTGGCCTCAGACGCCTATCGCGCCCTTCTAAACCTGCTTGACGAGGTGGACAGCCCCGAGCCGGGTATGAATTTCGACATCCCCGCCCTGCCCAAACGGGTCCGCGCAACCGGGTTCGAATTCATCGAGTTTGCCGCCGATGAACGCAGTGCCGACGACATGCGGAAAACCCTGCGATCCATGCGGTTCCGGCGCGAACGTCAGCACCGGACCAAATCGGTCGAGCTGTGGCGGCAAGGTGCGGTGAATATCGTCATCAACACCGAACGAAGCGGCTTTGCCCATTCCGCTTTCCTCGCCCATGGCCCGACCGTCTGCGACATGGGCCTGCGGGTGGAGGATGCGACGCTGACCGCCAAACGCGCAACGGGACTTGGCGGGTCGCTGTTCTCGCAGCCCGTGGGCGCGGGAGAGCTGGACATCCCCGCCGTGCGCGGCGTCGGCGGAAGCGTCGTGCATTTCATCGACGAGAAATCCGACCTGCACCGGGTCTGGGACATCGAGTTCCTGCCCGTCCCCCGCACCGAGGCGACGCAACCAGCGGGCCTGCGCAGGATCGACCATCTGGCGCAGACCATGCGCCATGAGGACATGCAGAGCTGGCTGCTGTTCTACCTGTCAACCTTCGACATGCGAAAATCGCCCGTGGTCGATGTGCACGACCCGGCAGGCCATGTCCATTCGCAGGCAATCCAGACCCCTGAGGGCGAGATCCGGCTCAACCTGAACGGCACCGAACCGGGACAGACCGTGGCCGGTGCCTTCATCGCCGACAAGTTCGGCGCGGGCGTGCAGCATATTGCGCTTCTGAGCGATGACATTTTCGAAACTTCCGCCCTGCTGGCCGCGTCCGGTTTTCAGCGACTGGCCATTCCCGCCAATTACTACGCTCATATCCAGTCAATATACGATCTGGACGCGGCCATGGTGGCGCGCCTGATGGACGGAAACATCCTGTATTCCCGCACTGACGGCGGAGAGTTCTTTCAGATCTACAGCCTGCCGATCCTGGGTGGGTTCTTCTTCGAGATCGTCGAACGCCGAAACGGCTACACGGGCTATGGCGCGCGCAACGCGCCTGTGCGCATCGCTGCGCAAAGCCGTCTGCTGCGCCCCGCCGGGATGCCCCTGAGATGAGCCCGGGGCACGCCATGACGGCCGGGTTGATCGGGCACGGGATCTCAGGGTCGCTCACGCCGTCGATGCACGAGGCCGAGGGGCGTGCCCATGGTCTTGACTATCGCTACGCCCGGATGGACACCGCCCTGCCCCCCTATCGGGAGCAGAGCCTTGCCCAGATGATCGACGCCGCGGAACAGGCAGGCTTTCGGGGCCTCAATATCACCCATCCGTTCAAGGTGCAGGTTCTGCCCTTGCTGGACGAGCTATCGCCTGAGGCCAAGGCGATCGGCGCGGTAAATACCGTCCAGTTCCTCAACGGCAGCCGGATCGGGCACAACACCGACATCAGCGGCTTTGCCACAGCCTTTCGCGCCGCTTTGCCGGGTGCGGGAATGGATCATGTCCTGCTGCTTGGGGCTGGCGGCGCGGGGGCTGCGGTGGCCCATGCGCTGATTACGCTTGGCGTGCGGGCGCTGTCCGTTTTCAGCAAGGAGCCCGACCAGACGCGGGCATTGCTGAACAGGCTTGCTGCGCAATACCCCACGTGCCGCCTGCACGCGCCCGACACGCTTGACCGTGCGGCGCTGCGCGACGTGGGCGGTGTGGTCAATGCCACGCCCATGGGAATGAACGCCTATCCCGGCACAGCGATTGCCGTCGACTGTGTGCGCCCCGATATCTGGGTGTCGGATATCGTGTACTTCCCCCTGGAAACCGAGCTGCTACGGATCGCGCGGGCCATGGGATGCCGCACAATGTCCGGGGCTGGCATGGCCATTCATCAGGCCGCCCAGGCTTTTCAGATCATCACCGGACAGCAGGCGGATGCCGACCGTATGGCCGCTGAGTTCGACAGGCTGACCGCACCTGATATAGTTTCAGCAGAATCTTCAGGATAAGCTCAGATGAATGACGCAGACGAGATCCGCCATTGGTGGCGCACCTCCATCATCGACATGGAGCCGGGAAAGATCGCCTTTCGCGGGCACCCAATTCAGGACCTGATCGGGACCGTCAGTTTCCCGCAGATGATCTGGCTGATGCTGCGCGGCGATCTGCCGACGCGGGCCGAGGCAGACCTCTTTGAATGCGCCCTTGTAGCCGGGGTCGATCACGGGCCGCAGGCCCCCTCGATCGCTGCCGCCCGCATGGCCGCGACCTGTGGCGTGGGGCTGAACAACGTGATGGCCACGGGTGTGAACATGCTTGGCGACGTGCATGGCGGCGCGGGAGAACAATGCGCTGAACTATACTATGACATCGCCGCCCGGATGGATGGTGGCGCGCCTCTGGATCAGGCAGTGCGCGACGGGCTCGATGCCTGGCGGGCCGAGTATGGCAAGATCGTCTCGGGCTTTGGCCACCGCTTTCACAAACCCGTCGATCCGCGCGCGCCGCGCCTGATGGCGCTGGTGCGGGAGGCCGCCGAGGCGGGCACAGTCTCGGGCCGCTTTGCCGTGATCGGCGAGGCCGTGCAGGACGAGCTTGGCCGCCAGCGCGGCGGGCGTCCGATTGCGATGAATATCGACGGGGCCACGGCGGTGATCTTCTGCGAGCTTGGCTTCCCGCCCCCCCTGTCGCGTGGGCTGTTCTGCCTGTCGCGGTCCGTCGGGGTGCTGGCCCATGGCTGGGAACAGATGCAGCAGGGCGGCCGCAACAAGGGGCCGATGCCGCCGAAGTTCCTTCCGGAATACCAGCCCAAGGACGTCACCAGTTAACCGCTGCCTCCCTGCAAAGAGGCCGGATCGACCGCTTGCAGCCACGCCCTCACCGCGCGCGGCCTTCGAACAGATGCGCGTTCGCAACGCGATCCGATGTTGCCCAAAGCGCTGTCCCGCCTGTCACCTCAAGTCGGAAGGTACGCAAGCCACGCCTTTCAACTCGTTGTAAATAATAAAAAAAACCAGAGGGCAAGGATCTGGCCTCGCGAAATGATTGATGATTTTAAAAATGTCATATATTTTTCTTTTCACCACATATATACAGTCCTGTATCATGATTCCGCGGAGCTTCTGCGATGGCGAAGACAGACCAAACGCCCCGGCCAGAGCCGCTATATTCTCTGGCCCACCTGACGCTGATCGACTGTTCCGCGCCCGAGCTCGTCTATATCGCGGCGCGCGCGGGATATGACGCGGTCAGCCCCCGCTTCATCCCCATGCATGTGCCCGGCGAGTTTGCGAACCGGCCCGAGGACAAGGCGCTGGTGGCGGCCACCAAGCTGGCGCTGAAGACGACCGGGCTGAAGGTTCTGGACATCGAACTTGCGCGGATCACCGACGACTGCGACCCGAAAAGTTTTGAGCCATCGCTGGAACTGGGCGGTGAACTGGGGGCCAAGCGCCTGATCATGAGCGCCTGGACAACCGACCGCGACGACCGGAATTTCCTCGTCGAGTGCTATGGCGAGACCTGTGATATCGCCGCGAAATACGGGCTGAGTGTTGATCTGGAATTTCCCTCCTTCTCGCGGCTCAGAACCCTGGACGAGGCGCTCGATATCGTGCGCGCCGCAGACCGGCCAAATGGCGGCATTCTGGTCGATACGCTCTACCTGCATCTCAGCCGCGTCGATATAGGCGAGCTGCTACATGTGCCAAGCGAGCTGCTGCATTTCCTCCACATATCCGACTGCCTGCCCGGTATCGCCGACACGCGCGAAGGCATGATCCAGCTTGCCCGCGATGCGCGACTCTACCCCGGCGAGGGCTGGATCGACTTCACCGGCATCATCGAACGGATGCCGCCGGTCGATTATTCCATCGAACTGCCCAATCAGAGCCGCGTGGCCGAGCTCGGGCTCGAAGAACACGCCCGCCGCTGTCTGATCCAGGCGAAACGCACCTTCGGGGCGGCGCGATCCAAGCGCCTGCACCCCGATCCTGTTCTGGCGCAAGCCAACACAACCAACGAGGGCCATCATGGGCAAAGACCTGACTGAAGACGACCGACAGCTTGTGGCTGACATGCTATCGCGCGCCCGCGCAGCCATGGCAAAGGTCGAGGGCTGGAGCCAGAAAGACCTGGATCGTCTGAGCCAGGCGATTGCGTGGTACGCGGGGAACGAGAAGACCTTTACCCGTCTGGCACAGCAGGGTGTCGATGAAAGCGGCATCGGCGACCGCGAAGGGCGACCCGCCAAGCGGTTCAAGATCCACATGGTCTTGCGCGACGTGCTGCGCACGCCCTCGACCGGTATCGTGGAGGTGGATGAGGCCAAAGGGCTGGTCAAATACGCCAAACCCGCCGGTGTGATTGCCTCGCTCATCCCGATGACCAACCCGGCAATGACGCCACCGGTGACGGGCGTGTCCTCGGCCAATGCGCGTAATGCGGTCATCTTCAGCCCCCACCCCCGCACCGCGCAGACGACCTATGAGATGGTCGAAGTGATGCGCGCCGCCTGCCGGGCCGTGGGCGCGCCGGAGGATCTGTTTCAGGCGATCCGCAAGCCCTCGATCCCCCTGACGCAGCACCTGATGGAGGTCTGTGACCTGACCCTTGCCACCGGCGGCAAACCGATGGTGAAGGCCGCCTACTCCTCTGGCCGACCGGCCTATGGCGTGGGTGCGGGCAATTCCTCGATCGTCATCGACGAGACAGCGGATATCGAGATTGCGGCAGCGAATACGCGGATTTCCAAAACCTCCGACTTCGGGTCCGGCTGTTCGGCGGATGGTAACATCATCATCCAGCGCTCGATCTATGACGCCATGGTCAAGGCATTGGAGGCCGAAGGCGGTTATCTGTGCAACGCGCAGGAAAAGGCCCTGCTTGAGGCGGCCATGTGGGACGAAAAGGGCAACCGTACCTTCCCCACCATCGCTTGTCGCCCGCAGCAAACGGCTGCGGTGGCCGGGTTCGCCATCCCCGAGGATCGCAAGTTTCTGATGGTTGAAAACCAGGGCCAGATCGGGCCTGAACACAAGTTTTCCAAGGAAAAGCTGACCACACTGATGGCGCTTTACCACTTCGAGACCTTCGATGACGCGCTGGAAACCGTCCGCGCCATCTATGAGACCGGGGGCAAGGGCCATTCCTGCGGCATCTACAGCCACAATGATGAAAACATCGACCGGCTGGCCCGTCTGGCCCCCGTCAGCCGCATGATGGTCCGCCAGCCGCAATCCAAGGCCAATGCAGGCGCATGGACAAACGGGATGCCGATGACCTCCAGCCTTGGTTGCGGGATCTGGGGCGGCAACATCACCAATGAGAACGTTACGATGAAACACATGATGAATTACACCTGGGTCAGCCGCCCGATCCCCGAGGATCGCCCATCGGAGGAGGAGCTGTTCGGTGAGTTCTTCGGACAGGAGGTCGCGTGATGGACGGCGCAGCACTTCAGGACAAGACCGTCGCCGAACATATCGTCGATTTCCTTGAACGGCGCGAGGTCAGCCATGTGTTCGGCCTCTGCGGCCATACCAATATCGCGGTGCTGGCGGCGCTTGCGGACAGTCCCATCGACTTTGTCACCGTGCGCCATGAACAGATCGCCAGCCATGCGGCGGATGCCTATGCGCGGGTGACGGGGAAGGCCTCTGTTGTGCTGTCGCACCTGTCGCCGGGATTGACCAACTGCGCCACCGGGGTCGCTAATGCGGCGCTGGATTGCATTCCGATGGTGGTGATCGCAGGCGATATCCCGACGCATTACTACGGCAAACACCCGCATCAGGAGGTCAACCTGCATGCCGACGCCGCGCAATGGGAAATCTACCGCCCCTTCGTGAAACGCGCCTGGCGGGTGGACCGGGCCGACCTGATGGCGGAGATCCTCGAAAAGGCGTTCCATCTGGCCGAAAGCGGCCAGCCCGGTCCGGTGCTGGTCAACGTGCCGATGGACATCTTCAGCGCACGCATCCCGGCGGACAGTTTCGACCGGATCAGGGACAACACCCGCGCACTGGTGAAACCCTCTATCGACGATGACACCGCGCGCGAGATCATCGGACGGCTGGCCAAGGCGGATCGCCCCGTGGCCTATGTGGGCGGCGGCATCCTGCTGGCCAAGGCGAGCGAGGAGTTGCGGGAGTTCGTGGAGCATATGGGCCTGCCCGTGGCGCATTCGCTGATGGGCAAGGGCGCGTTGCGCGATGATCACACCTTGGTCATGGGCATGACCGGGTTCTGGGGCACGGAACTGGTGAACCAGTCCTGCCTGAATGCCGACTATGTCTTCGCCGTCGGCACAAGGTTCAAGGAAGCCGATTGTTCCAGCTGGTATCCCGGCTATACCTTCAACATTCCCGGATCAAAGGTCATCCATATCGACATCGAACCGCAGGAGATCGGCCGCAACTATCCGACCGAGATCGGCGTGGTGGCAGATGCCAAGGCGGCGCTGCGGGTGCTTACCCGTGTTGCGAAAGAGATGTATCCGGACGGGTTTGCACGGTCGGAGAAGAGGGCCGAAATCGCCGAGTTCCGCACCGCTTTCAAGGCGTCAAACACGGCGATGGCAGAGAGCCCGGCTTTCCCGATGATGCCCGAACGCATTCTGGCCGACACCCGCAAAGCGCTGCCCGAGGACGCAATCATCACCACCGATGTGGGCTGGAACAAGAACGGCGTGGGCCAGCAGTTCGATATCCTCACGCCGGGGTCAATCCTGACGCCGGGCGGCTTTGCCACCATGGGGTTCGGCCCCCCGGCGGCCATCGGTGCCAAGCTGGCCGCACCCGACCGGGTGGTGCTCAGCCTCGTGGGCGATGGCGGGTTCGGGCAGAACCCCTCTATGCTGGCCACGGCGGTGGAGCTTGATCTGGGCATCATCTGGCTGGTGATGAACAACAACGCATTTGGCACCATCGCAGGCCTGCAAAAGGCGCATTACGGGCTGACATATGGCACCACCTTCCCCGGCACCGCCGCTGCGCCCACGAACGGGCCGGGCTATGCCGAGATCGCGCGGGCCTATGGCGCGGAAGGGGTGCGGGTGACCTCTGCCGACGAGCTTTTGCCCGCCCTTCTGGCGGCGATTGCCAGCGGCAAGCCGACGGTTCTGGACGTGGCAATGATCAACAACCCGACGCCCACGACCGGGCATTGGAACATCCTCGACATCTACTCGCCTGATAAGGATGTGAGCCACGTATCCACCTGATCGGCGGGTCATGGCGAAGAAAGCGGCCTCCCCTGCCCTCGCGGGGGATGGTTGCGGTCAAGCCTTGGTCGTCAGCATCTCGCACAGATGGCGCACGGCCAACGTATAGCCATTGACGCCAAACCCCATCAGAACCGCATCCGCCCGCTGACCCACATATGACGTGTGGCGAAAGCTTTCGCGCTTGTGGATCTGGCTGACATGGACCTCGATCACAGGGCCGTCGAACGTGTTCAGCGCATCCATGATGGCAATCGACGTGTGGGTATAGGCCCCGGCATTCAGCACGATTCCGGCCGCCTGCTCTCGCGCCTCGTGGATCCAGTCGACCAACTGGCCCTCGTGGTTCGATTGCATCTGCCTGACCTCGACCCCGAAGCCCGAAGCCTCTGCCGCACAATTGCGCTCCACATCCTGCAGCGTGTCATGGCCGTACAACTCCGGCTGTCGCTGGCCCAACAGGTTCAGGTTGGGGCCGTTCAGAATGTAGATGGTCTGGCTCATATCGGGTCTTTCCGGGGCATGAGGGGCGGCGTTCGCCTTCTAATGGCAGCGAAACCGCCCTCTATCAAGCTTTTGCACCCGGAAGTGTCAGAACGAGGCCTCTTCCTCGAACTTCGCCAGTTCCTCTTCGAGGATCGGGGTGGACATGGTCATGGCGTGGATGCCCATGATGGTGGTCAGCTGGATCACCTCCATGATCTCGTCGCGCGTGGCCCCTGCGCGGAGCGCGTTCTGGATATGCCGCCGCACGCCCGGCGCCCAAAGATGCGTCGTCGCCGCGTTGATCGCGATGAAGATCAGTTCCTTGTATTTCTGCTCCAGCGGCCCGTGGTTTTGCGGGACCGAGCGGAAATGCAGGAAGCCTTCCAGATACTCCGGGTCCATCTCGGCCATCTTGTCCCAGACCGGGTTCCAGTCGTCCGATTGGCGTTGCGCTTCGGTGTAGGGGTATTTTTCGTCGGTCATGGGTTTTCTCAGTCCTCCGGGGCTCGGGCGTCGCGTATGACGGTCACGCGGTTCATGCAGCGGTAGGCGGGAAGGTAATCGGCCACCGCATAATGCATGGTGCAGCGATTGTCCCACATAGCGATGTCACCGGCCTGCCAGCGCCAGCGCATCTGATCTTCGGGCTTGTTCATGTGATTGGTCAGCCAGGTCTTGAGGGAATTGGCGGCGTTGGTCGGCAGACCCAGGATATGCGTGACAAACGCCTCATTGAAGTTGAGGAATTTGCGGCCGGTCACCGGATGCGTGCCGATGAGGGGCCGGATCATGTGGCCAAAGCGCGGCATGGCGCTGTCGAGCTGTTCCTTGGAGGGGAAGGAATTTCGGAAATCCCCCATGTCGTGAATCGCCTCCAGCCCCTCCAGATCCTGTTTCATCCCCTCGGGCAGGCGGTCATAGGCGGCGTAGCAGCTGGACCACATGGTATCGCCACCAACCTCTGGCACGACCCGCGCCACAAGGATCGAGGCAAAGGGCTGAACCCGTTTGAAGGTCAGGTCGGTGTGCCACGTGTTTGTATCGGGCGGCGCGCCGCTGTCGTTTTCCAGCTTAACGATCTGCTCATACCCGTCCACATGCGGATAAAGCGGGTGCGGCTCGTCCAACTGGCCAAAGCTTTCGGCAAGCTTCAGATGCGCGGCAGGCGGAAGATCGGTGCCACGCAGGAAAATCACCTGATGGTCCATCAACTGCGCATAGAGCGCATCTGCCATGGCCTGCGTCAGCGGGGCAGACAGGTCGACCCCGGTCAAGACTGCGCCAATGGCCGGTGTGATTTTCGCGACATCCATGGAATGCTTCTCCCTCAGCTTGATCATGTCCGTTGCCCGGATACCATCCGTTGGGGCGATGGCCGTTCCTGACAACACTTCTGAAAGCTTAGGGACAGGGAACCAGCTTTTATATTGAGGAATTCTGTCAAACTGCATTACCAAAGGTTATGAGAAAATATCGCCGACTCCTGCCCTCCACGTCCCGGCTCGTCGCCTTTGTGGCGGTTGCAAAGACCGGCAGCATTACCGCAGCTGCTGACGCGCTTGGCCTCACCCAGGCCGCCGTAAGCCGCCAGTTGCGAGAGTTGGAGGACTTCCTTGGGCAAAACCTGGCAAACCGCACGCCCAAGGGCATTGTACTGACCTCGGCAGGGCAACGCCTGATCGCGGACCTGCCGGCCGCGCTGGACATGATCTGCGATGCGGTCGAGGCCGCGATAGAGGAAGGCAAAACCCCAAGCGTCACGGTCTTTTGCGACCACAGCCTGACGACCAGCTGGCTGAACCGCAGGGTCATGGAGTTCGAAGGCGCGCATCCGGGGATCAATGTTCAGGTCCTGTCGTCAAACCGCCCACCCGAAACCTTTGCCGGTCAGTTCGATGTCGCGGTGCTGCACGGTCGCCCCGAAACGCAGGGGCAGGAAAGCTGGCTGATCGCCCCGGACCGGGTGTTTCCGGTTTGCGCTCCGTCGATGCTGCAAGGAATGCCCGCGCAGCCGAGCCTGTCCGACTTGCTGGATTTTACGCTGCTGGAATTCGCGCCCACGCGGCGTGACTGGCTGCACTGGCCGGATTTCCTGAAGGCCCATGGCATCGGCACACCGCCAAAGCCGAAAACAACCTTCGACAGCTATGCCATCGCGATCGAGGCCGCCCGGCTTGGGCAGGGCATCCTGCTCGGTTGGGAAATCGTGGTCGCTCCGCATCTGGCTAACGGGGCTCTGACATCCATCGGCCCGTGGGACATGGACGCGCCCGGTGGCCTGCGCGTCCATTTTTCGCCACGCGGGCTGTCCGACCCCGCCCGATCCTTTGCGCAATGGCTCAGACATCCCGACCCGTCCCAGTCCCTCACCCTCCCCGGTGTTTGAAGCTGTCGCGGCGG
>NZ_MNBL01000140.1 GCF_001879695.1 Nioella sediminis | reverse complement strand
GGTCGACCGACACGTCAATGACAGCAGGCTTTCCGCAGTCGAGCGCCGCCTTGATGCAATCGGCTGTTTCGTCCAGCGTTTCCGCCTTGAAGCCCGCCGCGCCGTATAGTTCCGCCAGCTTGTCGAAGGGCGGGCTGGAAATGTCGGCGCCGATATAGCGCTGCCCGAAGAAATCGCGCTGATAGGCTTTTTCCGCCCCCCAACAGCCGTTGTTCATGACCACGGTCACGGTGTTGATGCCGTAATCGACGGCGGTGGAGAGTTCCGACACGGTCATGCCGAAGCCACCGTCGCCCATCAGGCTGATGACCGGCCGGTCGGGCACGGCCAGTTTCACACCGAGGCCGGCAGCGAAGGAAAAGCCCACCAGCCCGAAATCGAGCGGGGTGAAGAGGCTTTTGGGCTGCCAGTAATTCATCGCGTCGGTGGCCTGCAGACACAGCGTACCCGCATCCATCGTCAGCGCGCTCTCTTTCGGCAGCACGTCGCGCAGCGTCTTGAAGAGGCCCGAGGGCTGGATCGGCATCGTCGCCACATCCGCATCGGCGTCGCGCTTGGCCAGATACGCCTGCCGTTCAGTCTTGTAGGCCGCCGTCCAGGCCTCGGCCAGTTTGCGGTCATCAAGCTTGGCCAGTGCCGCCACCAGTTGCCGCGCCGCCGTGGGGGCATCGGCCAGGATGCCAAGGGTCGAGGGGAAATAGCGCCCAATGGCCGTGGGTTCCTGCTCGATCTGGATGATCGCGGCATCGCGGTTGATGTTGTCGTAGCTGTAGAAGGTGGAGTTGAAGCCAAGCCGCGTGCCAAGCGCGAGGATCACGTCGGCCTCTTTCACCAGCCTTGAGGCCACCGGGTTGCCTCGCGGGCCCATCTGGCCTGCATTGAGCGGATGGCCGAAGGGCAGCGCATCGCCATGGCCGGGCGAGGTCACGATGGGGCAGCCCGCCGCCTCTGCCAGCGCCAGCGCGTCGTCGGCGGCACCGGTCATCTTGATGCCGCCACCTGCGACGATCACCGGGCGCGCGGCCCCGCGCAGCATGGCTGCGGCCTTGGCAATCGCGTCCTCCGCTCCCGCAGCGGGGGCGTGGGCGTAGGTTTCCGGGCCGGGGAAGGCGCCGAACTCGGCCTCTCCCGACAGCACATCGCGCGGCAGGTTCAGCTGCACCGGTCCCTTGCGGGGGGCCTGCGCCACGCGGAAGGCCTCGCGCACCATTTCCGGCACCCGGTCGGTGCCGGTTGCGGTCCATGTCTGCTTGGTGATGGGCTTGAACAGCGCTTCCTGATCCACCTCCTGGAAGGCATCGCGGTACTTGTGGCCCGAGGAGAGCATCCCCGCGATGGACACGACCGGCGAATAGGCCGCCTTGGCCTGCGCGAGCCCGGTCACGAGGTTGGTGGCACCGGGGCCGTTCTGCCCCGCCAGCACCACGCCCGCCTTACCGCTGGCCCGTGCGAATCCGTCAGCCATATGCGTCCCGGTCCGTTCGTCGTGCACCCCGATAAACCGGATCTCGGGTGCATCGTAGAGCGCATCGAACATCTCCATCGTGGCGGAGCCGATGAGCCCGAAGATATGATCGGCCTTCTCGGCCTTCAGCGCCTCAACGGCTGCCTGACCGCCTGTCAGTTTCGTCATTGTCTTGTGTCCTTTCCTGTCCTCAACCCGCGTGGCGGATGAGGAAATCCCTTGTCGGGCCCGTGAACAGCTCGGGCTGCTCCAGAAGGCCCAGATGCTGCAAACCCGGCACGATGATGGTTTCCGCTCCGGCGATCTCGCTTGCGATGGCGTGGCTCATGGCCGGTGTGCTGCCCGTGTCATTCTCGCAGGTCATGACCAGCGTGGGGTGGCTGATGGGCGGCTCGGGCCGGATCAGTTCGGTGACGCCCGCGGCCAACACGTAGCGATGGCCGGTATAGTTGTCGGGATCATTGGCAAGCACGGTGTCGCGCACCCAGTTCACCGTCTCGGGGTGATCCGCAAGAAAGCAAGGCGTGAACCAGCGTTTCAGCGTCTCCTCGATGGTCGCGGCAGGTCCCCCTGCCCCGGTGTCCTTCGCCCGTTTTTCAACCAGCGCCTGAGCTTCCGGGCTACGCTCGTGCGGCGAGTTCTGGATGACCAGCGCCGTGGCCCTTTCAGGATGATCCATGGCAAAGCGCCGGTTGATCATGCCGCCGAGGGAAAAGCCCACGAGCGCCGCATTTTCAATACCCAGATGATCCAGCAGTCGCACGATCTGTTCCGATAACACCTTCAAACTTGGGGTTTCGCCCGGAAGGGCACTTTCCCCGTGACCGCAAAGGTCATAGATCAGCACCCGGAACCGGTTAGAGAACGCCGGGACGTGGTCTTTCCACGTCGCCCGGGTCAGCCCCAGCCCGTGGATCAGCACCACCACCGGCGCGCCCTCGGGGCCCGTCAGCTCATAGGCGGTTCCGTCAGGCGCCATGGCCATGGCTTACACCCCCGCCGGGTTGTCGACGGAGCGGCCCATTTCCTCCAGATCCTCGTAGCGGTTGCCGATCCGGTGATGCGGATGACCGCCAAGGCTGCCGCCCAGGGCCACGATGATCTCATCCTCCGCAGGCGCGTCAGGGATCGCGGTCTGCAGCGTCTGGTAGTGCGAGCGCCGCCCGCCATCGTCCTTGTCCATCATCGGGATGGTGATGGTGCAGCCCGCCGCGCCACGGGTGTTGGAGAAGACCAGATAGGTCTTGGCGTCGATCGCCTCGCGTAGCTGGTTGCCGAACCACAGCGAATGGGTCAGCGCCTGCGCGTGTTCCACCTCGCCGCCCATGCCGACGATAGAGGCCTTGCCGACCCCTTCGATGGTGCCACCCGACAGGCGCAACAGTTCTTCTGTAAGAAGTTTGCCGATGACGGGGCAGTGTTCGCGGATCTCGGGCTTCATGTCTTCCACGAAACCGCGTCCGAACCACGGGTTCCGGATCACGGCCATCACGGCGAACATCCGCGTGGGTTCGGGCACCGCGCGGCCCCCTTCCACATGGGTGATTTGCGTCATCGTAAGGATACGGCGGATTTCTACGGCCATTGTTATCTTGTCCTGTTCGCGTGTGTGTCTGGGGGTCAGGCGTAGGCCGGCATGACCTTGTCGATGAAGAGCCTCAGGCTCTCCTTCTGCTGGTCCATATCCATGCCCATGGAGGCGTAGTAGATGAAGGCATCGACGCCGAGCGCCTCGTAAAGCTTCAGCTTTTCAATGACCGTCTCGGGCGTGCCGAACATCAGGTTTTCTTCCAGCATCACCGGATCGACGCGAAAATTGCCTTCCAGCTGTTCCGCATTCACCGTGTCGGGGAAGCCGTTATGGACCTCGCCGGTCTTGGTCATGAGATTGCCGAACATGGCCAGCTGCACCCGGATCGCGGCCAAAGCGCGCTGGCGGTCTTCCTCGGTTTCATACACCGCCGTATGGCGCATCATCGCCCAGGTGCCGTTGAATTTGCCGCCGTTCTTGGCGATGGCGTCATCCAGACGCCCGCGATAGCTTTCCGCCTCGCTCATCGGCATGGTCAGCGGCCAGCTCATGATGTTGCAATCATGCTCAACGGCATAATCGAAGGTAATCGGCGCACGGGCGGCGACCCAGATCGGCACGTCCTGCTGCAAGGGTTTCGGGCAGGAGGTCGATTTGGGGAAGTTCCAGTAGGTGCCGTTATGCTCGTAATCGCCCTTCCAAAGCTCCTTCACCACGGGCAGCATTTCCTGCATATAGCGCCAGCCGTCTTTCTGATCGAGACCGGGGAACATGCGGTCGAACTCCCGCTGATAGGCGCCCGATCCGATGCCAAACTCCAACCGACCCTCGCTGGTCAGATCGAGGAACGCCGCCTCGCCCGCCAGATCAATCGGGTGCCAGTAGGCTGCGTTCACCACGCCCACGCCAAGGCGGATGTTCTTGGCATGCTCGCCCCACCAGGTCAGGATCTGGAAGGGGTTGGGCGCGATGGTCATTTCCAGCGCATGGTGTTCGGCGGCCCAGGCAATCTCGAACCCTGCTTCATCGGCCATCTTGACCATGTCCAGCGTGTGATCGCGGACCGCACGAATATCGGTCTCGGGGGTCATGCGTTCGAGGTTGATCGCGAGGTGAAACTTCATGCTGTGATCCTCAACGGGGTTGGAAGGGGCTGGCTATCGGGTCTTCGGACATGTTCATCCAGACGGTCTTGGGACGGGTGAAATCCCACAGCGCCTGAAAGCCGCTTTCGCGCCCGTAGCCAGAGTTTTTCATGCCGCCGAATTCCGCGATGGGGGAAATCGCGCGGTAGGTGTTGACCCAGACAATGCCCGCCTTGATGCGCTTGGACATGCGCAGGGCGCGGGCGTTGTTGCGGGTGAAGATGCCCGCGGCGAGGCCGTGGACCGTGTCATTGGCGAGCGCCAAGGCTTCCTCTTCGGTGCGGAACCGCTGGACCGCGAGGACGGGGCCAAAGAGTTCCGTATCCACGATGGTCAGGTCATTGCGCGGACAGTCGATGATCGTGGGCTGAAAGTAGAGCCCCGCCAGCCCCTCGGGACGTTGGCCACCCACCAGAACCGTGCCGCCTTCTTCCTGCGCCAAGGCAACCTGCCGGGTGATATGGTCGAGCTGCCCTTGCGTGCAGAGCGGCCCCATCTCGGTTTCCTCGGCCTGCGGGTCGCCGATGCGGATGCCCTGGGCGATCTTGACCATGCGGGCGAGGAAGTCGTCGGCGATATCCTCATGCAGGTAGACCCGGGACCCAGCCACGCAGCTTTGGCCCGACGCCGCGAAGATGCCCGCGACCGAGCCATTCACGGCGCTTTCGATATCCGCATCATCAAAGACGATAAAGGGGGACTTGCCGCCCAGTTCCAGGCTGACTTCCGCGAAATTCTCTGCCGAGTTGCGCACGATATGGCGTG
>NZ_MNBL01000014.1 GCF_001879695.1 Nioella sediminis | reverse complement strand
TCCAGCGCAGGGGTTGCGGGCCGTCATCGCGGGTGCGGATCAGGTCGCCGGGATGCAGGGATTCCACCGGGCGGTCGCCCTCGACCGTGCCGATCAGCGTGCCGCGCGCGAAGCAGACGAAGAAGTCGGTGTAGACAGGGTTCACCTCGAACCCGGTGCCGTTGGAATAGTTGACCGAGATATCGTCGTCGAGGATCGTGTATGTGGTTCCCGGAACAATCCCGCCCTGTCCGGGATTTGACGGGTCCTCCATCACCACGAAATAACCGTCCTGCGTGATCCCCTGATTGTTGCCCTGCTGGCTGGCGCCGGTATTCACCCAGACCATTACGAAGGTATTCACACCATCGGTGACCTGATACGCCAGTTCGTATTCATGCAACTGGTTGGTATATGTGGTGCCATCCACGGTGCCGCTGACCAGCTGATCGCTGTCAACCGGGTTGAAATCGTCCGGCGTGTCATCCGTGCCACCATCGGTGACGGTCACGATATCTGCCGTGGCAGCGGCTGAAACTGTAAAACTGTCACCCACCCCAAGCGAAGTTGGGTTGCCTATGTCCTGAAGGCTCCAGGCCTGCATGTCGTAACTTGGCATCGCGCACACATCCTCGCACTGGCCGCACGGTTGCCCATGGGCCGGATGCCCCCGCCCGTCTTGTACCCCGCGAATATGGACGGACCGGGGCGCAATCCTGCCGCGATCTGGACAATTCCGGGCAGCATCCGCCGCAGAACTTTCCAACCGGTAAACAGCGGATAGAAAAACGCCCCGGACAGACAGGCTGGCCGGGGCGTTTCAGGATGTGTCGGATCGCGTGGGATCAGGCGGAGATCAGCCCCATGGATTCCAGCTTCAAGAGCACCTGCTGTGCGCAGTAATCCACGTCCATGCCCTCGGTATCCACCACCAGTTCAGCGGCGGTCGGTGCTTCGTAGGGGTCGGAAATGCCGGTGAATTCCTTGATCTTGCCTTCACGCGCCAGGGCATAGAGCCCTTTGCGATCACGGCGTTCACACTCTTCCAGAGACGTGGCAACATGCACCTCGACGAAGGCCCCGAAGGCTTCGATCATCTCGCGCACGGCGCGGCGGGTCGCGGTATAGGGCGCGATCGGCGCACAGATGGCGATGCCGCCGTTCTTGGTGATCTCGGAGGCGACATAGCCGATGCGGCGGATGTTGATGTCGCGGTGTTCCTTCGAGAAGCCCAGTTCCGAGGACAGATGCTTGCGCACCACGTCGCCATCGAGCAGCGTCACCGGACGTCCGCCCTGTTCCATCAGCTTGACCATGATGGCGTTGGCGATGGTGGACTTGCCCGAGCCGGACAGGCCGGTGAAGAACACGGTAAAGCCCTGCTTGGAGCGCGGCGGCGACGTGCGGCGCAGTTCCTTCACCACCTCGGGGAAAGAGAACCATTCCGGGATTTCCAGCCCCTCACGCAGACGGCGGCGCAGCTCGGTGCCCGAGATGTTCAGGATCGTCACGCTGTCCTTGTCCGCAATCTCGTCGGCGGGTTCGTACTGGGCGCGTTCCTGCACATAGACCATGTGTTTGAAATCGACCATCTCGATGCCCATCTCGTCCTGATGTTCGCGGAACAGGTCCTGCGCGTCATAGGGGCCGTAGAAATCCTCACCGGCGGAGTTCTTGCCGGGGCCCGCATGGTCGCGGCCGACGATGAAATGGGTGCAGCCGTAGTTCTTGCGGATCAGCCCGTGCCAGACGGCCTCACGCGGGCCGGCCATGCGCATGGCCAGCGGCAGCAGGCTCATGGTGGTGGTGGCGCCGGGGTACTGGTCCAGAACCGCCTCGTAGCAGCGCACGCGGGTGAAGTGGTCGACGTCGCCCGGCTTGGTCATGCCCACAACGGGGTGGATCAGCAGGTTGGCCTGTGCCTCTTTCGCGGCGCGGAAGGTCAGTTCCTGATGCGCGCGGTGCAGCGGGTTGCGGGTCTGGAAGGCGACGATCTTGCGCCAGCCCAGTTTGCGGAAATAGGACCGCAGTTCATTGGGCGTGTCGCGGCGGGCGCGGAAATCGTAATGCACGGGCTGCTGGATGCCGGTCACGGCACCGCCCAGATAAACGGGGCCGGCCACGTGGTGCAGGTAGTTGACGGCAGGGTGGGCGACGTCATCGGCCCCGAACACCATCTCGGCCTCGCGCGCCTTGTTGGGCACGTATTTGTCGCTGATCGACAGGATCGCAAGGATCACGCCTTCCTGATCGCGCAGGGCAATGTCCTGACCGGCTTCGATCCCGTCGGCGAAGGCCTGGCTTACGTCCAGCGTGATCGGCATCGGCCAGAGCGTGCCATCGGCCAGACGCATGGTTTCGACGACGCTCTCATAGTCTTCCTGACCCAGAAAGCCCTTGAGCGGCGCAAAACCGCCATTCATCAGCAGTTCCAGGTCGCAGATCTGGCGCGGGGTCAGATCCCAGCTGACCAGTTCGGACGCCTCGCGCTTGAGTTTCTGGGCGCTGTCGGCGGAAACGAAAAGTTCCTGAACGGGGGCAAGGTGGTTCTGCATCACTTGGGTCCTGTACTTGGGGGAAAGAAGCCCGCTGGCCGCACCGGTCAATTCGGCATGAAGCGCGTCATATTCGGCCAGTTTGCGGGAAAGAAAACGATCGGTGAGACGGGCCTTTTCAGCCGCCCCGCGAGAGGTGAGCGCATAGGCGAAACGCTGGCGCTTGTCGGTGCTGTCGCGGTCGGTGACCTTGATCAGCCCGGCGTCTGTCACCGCGCGCAACACCGCATTGAGCCGCCCGAGCGAGATGCCAAGCGCCGCCGCCGTCGCCCGCTGAGACGCGTCCGGCGCCAGATCCAGCTGGCGCAGAAGGCGAAAGAGCAGGTCCTCTTCCGGCAGGGTGGGCGTTGGTGCGGGCATCGCAGACGACTCAAAGTTTGTTCACGAATGAACATATGTCACAGGATGCAGGTGCAGAAAAGGGGAAATTGCCCCCGTGGTGGCACGGGGCGGCGCGATGTCGCGCAGTGCGTGGGGGGCCGGGGCTCAAAACAGCGGGCGGTTGCCGCGCAGGCAGGCCACAGACAGCTGCCGCGTTTGCGGGAAGTCGCCGTTGAAATTCTCGTACTGCGTGTGCAGCCGGTCAATCTCGCCACTGTCGAACAATTGCAGGATCTGCCCGTTCCACTGTGCCAGCAGATCGGGCCTCTGGCGGGACACCATGAAGGCGGCCCCCACGGGCGGCATCTCCATTCGGTCCACCTCGACCAGCATCTGTGAGGCCCCGGCCACGGCCTCAAGCGAGCGCGTGGTTCCAAAGACGGCATCCACCTGCCCGGACAGAGCGGCCTGCACCGCTGCCTCGGTGGTCTCATACACCGCCAGCCGCAGCCCCCGCTGCACAAGCGCCCATTCCTGTAGCGACCCGCGCACCGTGGCGATGGTGGCCGTGGTCACGTTCACACCTGCCGTGCGGGCATAGAACATCTCTTCCCGGCTCAGGAAATACAGGAGGGGGCAGGTCAGGTTGCCCATCTCGGCCCGCGCGGGCGTTGCCGCCAGACCGCCAATGGCGATATCGAGCGAGCCTTCGGATATCCCGCGCAGAAGCCCTGCCAGCGGGCGCATCTCCAACCGGCAATCCTGCCCAAGCCGCGCACAGATCCGGGAGGCCACATCAACATCGAACCCGGTGATCTGCCCAAGGGTGTCGCGGTAGGCATAGGGCGGATAATCCTCGGACACGCCGATAACCACCGGTTGTGCGGCGGCGGCTGTTGTCCAGAGCATCAGGGACAGGGCGAGAAAACGCAGAAGCTTCACGTAGGTCATTCAATTTCCTTGGGCTTGGGTCAAAACTGGATGTGCGCAAAGGCATGGCTCGTGAGCCTGGACCGACCCTGACCGCAGGGCAATATCGCCTGCCCGATCCTATTCGGCAGCCGAGACCGACGGAACGGCGTTGCCATCCTGCGCCACCTGATCGAACAGCCAGTCGCGGAAGGCACGGATGATCGGATCGCCTGCCCGGTCTTCGCGATACGCCACGGAATAGATGATCATCGGCATCGTCACGGTCTCGAACAGGCGCACCAGCCTGCCGGATTCCAGGGTGCCCCGCACGACCGAGTCATAGGCCAGCGACACGCCCTGACCGCGTTCGGCGGCGGTGGTGGCGAGTTCACAATTGGGAAAGACGGGGCCTTTGGGCAGCACGGGGTCCGGCAGGCCCGCGGCGGCGAACCAGTCGCCCCAGGCGTCGTCGGTTTCATCATACATCAGCCGCAGGCGCAGCAGGTCCTCGGGCCGCTCCACGCTTTCCGTGTCGCGCAGATGCGGGCTGATCACCGGGTAGCGGTTGGATTGCATCAGCGGTTCCGTCACCACACCGGGGGTAAGGTCGGTCGACCACTGGATCACCACGTCGCTGTCATTGCTGGCGAAGTCGGTCGAGGGCGCGCCGGTCGAGACCCGTAGCCGCACCCGATCGCCGAACTCCAGCCGATCGAGTCGGGGCACCAGCCAGCGCGCCGCCAGACCGGGCGTGCACAGCACCCTCAGCGGGCGCTCCCCGGCCTGCCGAATGGCGCGGGTGCTGTCCTCCAGCCCGTTCAGAAGCCCGGTCAGCCGGCCAGCATAGCCGCGCCCGGTCAGCGTCAATTCCAGCCGGTTGCCGACCCGTTCGAACAAGGCCGTGTCCAGGTATTCCTCCAGCGCGCGGATCTGGTGGCTGATGGCCGAGGGCGACAGGCACAGCTCCTCTGCGGCTTTCTTGAAGCTTCTGTGCCGCGCGGCAGCCTCGAAGGCGCGGACGGCGGCGAAGGGTGGCAGCTGGCGTCCCATGGCAGGTGAATTCCCTTCATGCGCCAATGAAAAAAGGTCTTTTGCGTCGGTCGCGGGTCAGACCTTAGCATGAATTCATTCCTGATCCAAACCCACGGAGGTCATCATGACCATCCCTTTCCGGGCCAGCCGCCGGCTGGTGCGCTCTCTCTCTCTGTGCGCGGCACTGGCACTGGCGCCGGTCACCGCAACGGCGCAGGATCTGCTGGCATGGCGCGAGGCCCCCACGATGCAGGCGCTTGTCGCCCATATGGAGGCGTGGCTGGATATTCACACCGATCTGCCAAGGCGGGAGGCCCCGCCGATGATCCAGCTGACCAGCCATGCCCACGCCTCGGGCATCGCCCATAGCCACCAGACCTCGGCCAGCCCAACCCTGCGGGGGCTCTACGACCCCGAGGCCGAAACGGTCTGGCTGGTGCAGCCCTGGGATGCCCGCAACCCCTATGACGTCAGCGTGCTGCTGCACGAACTGGTGCATCACCGGCAGGCGGCAGCGGGCCATTGGTATTGCCCCGGCGCGCAGGAACTGCCCGCCTACCGCATCCAGCAGGCGTGGCTGAACGACCTCGGGCTGGAACCCGATGTGAACTGGATCGCCGTGGTGATCGAGGCCGGGTGCACGCCGCGCGACATCCACCCGGATTGAACGATCAGTCGTCCTGTTCGGCCAGCCAGTGTTCGGCGTCGAGCGCGGCCATGCAGCCCATCCCGGCACTGGTCACGGCCTGACGGTACTTGTGGTCGGTCAGGTCGCCCGCCGCGAAAATGCCGGGGATCGAGGTGCGGGTGCTGCCCGCCTCGACCTTCACATAGCCGCCGTTGTGCAGTTCCAGAACGTCCTTCACCAACTCGTTTGCAGGCGCATGGCCGATGGCGACGAAAACGCCCTTGCAGGGGATCTCGGTGATCTCGCCGGTTTCCACATGCTTGACGCGGACGGCCTCGACGCCCTTGGGGTTGTCGGTGCCGACGACTTCCTCCAGCACGTGGTGCCACAGCGGTTCGATCTTGGGGTTCTTCATCAGCCGGTCGATCAGGATCTTTTCGGCGCGCAGTTCATCCCGGCGGTGAATCAGCGTGACCTTGCTGGCGAAATTGGTCAGGAACAGCGCCTCCTCCACGGCGGTGTTGCCGCCGCCGATCACCACGATGTCCTGCCCGCGGTAGAAGAACCCGTCGCAGGTGGCGCAGGCCGAGACGCCAAAGCCCTTGAACGCCTCTTCCGACGGTAGGCCAAGCCATTTGGCACGCGCGCCGGTGCACAGGATCACCGCGTCGGCGGTGTAGGTGGTGCCGCTGTCACCCTGCGCCACGAAGGGGCGGACCGAGGTATCGAGCGAGGTGATGATGTCGCCGATGATCTCGCAGCCCATGGCCTTGGCATGGGCCTCCATCCGCACCATCAGGTCAGGGCCCTGCACCTCGGTATCGCCGGGCCAGTTCTCCACCTCGGTCGTGGTGGTCAGCTGCCCGCCCGGTTCGATCCCCTGCACGAGGATCGGGCTCAGCATCGCGCGGCTGGCATAGACGCCGGCAGTATAGCCAGCGGGGCCGGAGCCGATGATCAGAACGCGGGTGTGGCGGGTGTCGGACATGGGGGCTTCCTTGGGTGTGTCATGAGTCGCCGCCAATGTAGCCACCCCGCGCGGGAGGCAAAAGGGGGGGGCAGGGCCTGTGCCTGCCCCTGTCTTAGTAGTCCGAATCTCCGCCGCCTCGGGTCATGGCCCCGCGCACGGCCTCGATGCAACCTTCCGCCGTGGGTGCTTCGCATTCATAATAGCGCCCGTTGACGAAGACGAAATACTGCTCGCTGCCGCCGAACTCCGCCGGTCGCGTGGCCACTGTGTAGGTCTGCCCGTCGATTGCCACGACTGTTCTGTCGTAGAACGTGGACTCCGGTAGGTCTGGCATGCGCAAGGAGTCGCCGCAACTCGCAAGGGCGACAACCGGGATCAGGATCAGGCTGTGCAGCTTCATCATAATTCTCCTTTGTTTGAATCCGCTCATAAACATTCACACCATAACACATTCTTCTGCGCGATGCCGGGTCGTGTGGTGGCACTTGCATTTCCGACTTGTCCGGTACATATCTTGCGCGCCCTTGAAATATTCTTGCGCAAAGGGCATGTCCGATAACAGGAATATTAAACGTCTGGGGAGGCGAGCAGAAACATGCCAGGGGCAAAACTGGACCAAACCGACCGCATGATCCTGGCAGAGCTTCAGGGCAATGGCCGCATGACCAATGTGGAACTGGCCAGCCGCGTCGGCATTTCCGCGCCCCCCTGCCTGCGCCGGGTCCGCACGCTGGAGGAGCAGGGCTTCATCAAGGGTTATCACGCCGATGTGGATGCACGGCAACTGGGCTTCGAGGTGCAGGTCTTCGCCATGGTCGGGCTGCACAGTCAGGCCGAGGCCGATCTGGTCGCCTTCGAGGACCGCTGCCGGGCGTGGCCGCTGGTCCGCGAATGCCACATGCTGAACGGCGAGATTGACTTCATCCTGAAATGCGTGGCCCCCGATCTGTCCACCTTCCAGAGCTTCCTGACCGAACAGCTGACCGCCGCCGACAATGTCGCCCATGTGCGCACCTCTCTGGTCATTCGCGGTGCCAAGGACGACCCCGGTGTGCCCTTCGACGTGCTTGAGGAACGTATCGCTCGCGAGGGCTAGGCCATGCTTCCGGTCAACCCGGCACGGATCAAGCAGCTTTACGGGCAGGCGATGGCCGCCCAAACCGCAGGCCGGACCGAGGAGGCACTGGCGCTTTACGCGCAGGTGTTGCAGGCCCGTCCCGATCTGGCCGAAGCGCATTTCCAGGTGGGCCGCATCCATGCCGCGCGCGGGGATGCCGCCAAGGCCGAAACCGCCCTGCGCAAGGCGCTGAAATCCCGGCCAAAGGAACCCGCGATATGGCAGGGGCTGGCGTCGGTGCTGACCGGCGGCAAGCTCAAGAAACTGCAACGCGAGGCGGCGGCCGCGGGTATTTCCCTGACCTCCGGTCCCGACATCGCCCCGATCCTGCGCCAGATCGAACAGGGGCAGGCCAAGGCCGCCGAAACCGCCGCATTCGCACTGGTCACCCGGTTTCCGAATGCGGCCGAGCCCGCGCTTGCACTTGGTCTTGCCCGAATGGCTCTGGGACATTGGGCGGGGGCCATTGGACCGCTCGAAAAATCCGTGGACCGCGCCCCGGACGATCCCCGCGCGCTGCTGGCTCTTGGCGAATGCCATGTGCATCTGGGACAATGGCTGCGGGCCGAAACGGCCCTGACACGCGCCGCTGATCGGGGGGCGGATGTGGCATTGCCGCTGGCCCGAACCTTGCGTGAAACCTGCCGCGTGGAAGAGGCCGAGGCGCTCTTGGCAAGCGCCATTGCCCGCCACAAGAAACGCCCCGACCTGCATCTGGATCACGGCGATACGCTTGCCGCTCTGCGCCGCCCGAAAGAGGCACGCCGCGCCTATGACGCCGCCATCCGCCTTGGCCGGTCGCGCGGCTTTCTGGCGCGGCTGTCGGAAACGCTGGCCGCCGAAGGCGAAACCGGGGCCGCTGCGGCGCTGATGGACGAGTTGGTGAAATCGGACCCGAAGAACGTCGCTTTCCGCACCATCCGGGGCCAGCAACGCCAGACGGCGGGCGACATGGATGGCGCGCGCGCCGATTTGCTGGAAGCCACGCGGATCAGCCCCGACGCGGCCGAGGCGATCCGGTCCTATGTCGGGGGCGGCAAGATCACACCCGATGACCCGATCCTGCCGATCCTTGAGGCGCGGTCTGACAACGCGACCCTTCCCGCGCTCAGCCGCCGGGTGCTGGCCTTCGCCATGGCCAAGGCGCAGGAGGATCTTGGCCACCATGACCGGGTCTTCCGATATCTCAACCGCGCAAACAGGATGATGCGGGCCGAGTTCCCCTACCGGTTCGAGGCAGATCTGGACGCAGCCCGCGCGCTTGTTGGCAGCTATGACGCCCTGCGCAGGGCCCCCGTCCCGCGCGATTGCCCGGACGATGCGCCGGTTTTCGTCACCGGTCCGCCCCGGTCGGGAACGACGCTGGTGGAAACCATCCTTGCCGCGCATCCGCGTGTAACGGCGGGGGGCGAGATGCCGTTTCTCGTGCGCGCCCTGCACCTGCCATTGGACCGGGTGGCCGATGGCCTCCCCGCTGCCGAAGCGGGCTTTGCAGAGGCGGGCCAGGCTTACATGACCGCCGCGCGCCGCCGCTCGGGGGGCGTGGATATCCTGACCGACAAGGCCATTTCGACCTTCTCGCGCGTCGGGCAAGCTTCGCTGGCACTGCCCAATGCCCGGTTCCTGATGCT
The DNA here is from genome assembly GCF_001879695.1 of Nioella sediminis. Taxonomy (GTDB): domain Bacteria; phylum Pseudomonadota; class Alphaproteobacteria; order Rhodobacterales; family Rhodobacteraceae; genus Nioella; species Nioella sediminis. The sequence continues at coordinate 31,276 of NZ_MNBL01000014.1, read as the reverse complement.
GCGCCGCGATCCGCGCGATGTGGGCCTGTCGATCTACCGCAACATGTTCCCGCAGGGGCGGCAGCTCTTTGCCACCGATCTGGCCGATATCGGGCGCTACCTGCGGCTTTACGAGGCGATGCTGGACCATTGGGCCGAGGCGCTGCCCGACCGGGTGCATGTCGTGGACTACGAGGCGCTGACCGCCGAGCCAGAGCAGCAGATCCGTGCCCTGGTCGCGGCCGCCGGACTGGACTGGGACGCCGCCTGTCTGGAACCGCACAAGGCGCGGCGCAATGTGGCAACGCTCAGCTTCGCGCAGGTGCGTCAGCCCATCTACCGGGCCTCGGTTGCGGGCTGGACACGCTATGAAACGGAACTGGAACCGCTTTTGGAAGCGCTGGAAAAGCCCGTTTCGCTGTAACGCCGTGCCGTGCCGGGCCGGGGGCGATCAAACGGGAAGCGGCGCCTCGTGCATCGCATGGGCTGCCGGATCGAAGTCATGCCCGATCACCTCTGATCGGCGCAGTTCGATGGCACGACCCGGCGGCAGTTCGGTCCAGACCCCGGCCACCTCGTCCAGCGGTTCCGAGGAGACCACCACCCCCTTTCGGCAATGGCGGTAGTAGAGGCTTGGGGCATAGCGGTCCGACGCGTAGCGCGCGGCGAACAGCCGTGCCCCATCGGACCAGCAGGCGGCAAAGCGCATATGGGGCGTGCTGCCATGCCTGCGCGCCAACCCTTCCACCTGCCCTACGGCACGGGCCATTGCCCCGACCGGATCAGCCGCCATCCCATGCCCGAGGGCGATCAGGAAGATCGCCTCGCTTTCGGTCGCGCCGAGGCGCTGCGTATAAAGATGCTCGGGGATCATCGCGTCCAGACGTTGGCGGAACCGATCGTGCCCGCCCGCCTGACCGTTATGCATGAAGCTCCACCGGCCATGGCCGAACGGGTGGCAATTGTTGCGCGATGTCGCCGTCCCGGTCGAGGCGCGTACATGCGCCATGAAAAGGCCCGCCTTCGTGTGATGGGCAATCTGTTTCAGATTGGCATCGGACCATGCGGGGCCGGTATCCTTGTAGAAACAGGGCACTGTGCGCTCGGGCGAATACCAGGCCAGCCCGAACCCGTCCGCGTTGATCGGAGTCTTGCCGATCAGCGCATTGCGGCTCTGCTCGACCAGCGATTGTTTCTGCTCGATCACCAGCTCCTCAAGATAGCGCGGCGCGCCCGTCCAGGCGAGGAACCGGCACATCAGGCAGCGGTCCGTGCAAACCGGGCGGTGGTCTCGTCGCAGCTATAGAGGGCGGCATGATCTTCGGCGGTCTCGGCCAGTTGCGCGACGCAGTCGATGACGAAATTCGCCTTCTCATCGGTCATCAGCGCCGACAGGTTCAGTCGCACCCAACCGGGTTTGGCCAGTTCCTCGCCCGCTTCCAGCGCCGCGAAGAGCGACTCGGATTGCGCCTGCCCGATGCCGAGCAGCCGGTGCGCATAGGGCCCCGCGCAGGCACACCCGCCACGCGCCTGAATGCCGTGAATGTCGGACAGCATCCGGGTGAACAGCTGATGATGCACATAGCCCCCGCGCCCGTCGCGGATGCGGAAGGCGAAGATCGGCAGGGCCCGGGCGTCGGTATTTCCCAGCAGGTCCAGCCGCGGATGGGCCTGCCACCGAAACAGCGCGCGGGCGCGCAGATCGGCCTGCCTCCGGTCCAGCCAGCCTTGGCCGAGCGCCGCCTTCACCATCATCACCAGCGCCGCGCGGATATCGCCGACGACATTGGGCGTGCCCGCCTCTTCGCGGGTCGACAACCGGTCCGAATACTTGTGCCGCCAGGGCGAGACGAAACTGACCGTTCCGCCGCCGGGCAGGGTGGGCGTGGCCCGCGTGGTCATCGCGTCGCGAAGGATCATCACGCCCGACGCGCCCGGCCCGCCGGGAAACTTATGGGCCGAAAAGACGATGGCATCCTTGGCATGGTCGGTTCCGCCCTGCATGGACATCTCCATATAGGGGCCACCCCCGGCGAAATCCCAAAAAGCCAGTGCGCCGCCCTGTTTCAGCACCCGTGTGACCGCATCGGTGTCGGTCACGATCCCGGTCACGTTCGACGCCGCCGAGAAGCTGCCGACGATCAGGTCCGCGCCCCGTGCGGCGTCAAGCTGTGCCCGCAGATCATCCAGATCCGGGCCGCCTGCCGCGTCCTCGGCCACCTCGATCACCTCGGCCCCGCTTTCGCGCCAGGGCAGCAGGTTGGAATGATGTTCATAGGGGCCGACCAGCACCACCACCCGGTGCCCGCGCGCCAGCCGCGCCGGAATGTCGAGCAACGCCACCAGCCGGTTCAGCCCCGCCGTCGCGCCGGACCCGGTGAATACCACGCTGCACCCGTCATCCGCCCCGACCAGCGCCCCGATCCGCGCGCGGGCCTCTTCCCGCATCCGGGTCATGGCCGCGCCGCAATAGGACGCCTCGGTATGGCTGTTGGCGTAATAGGGCAGCACTGCGTCGCGCACGAAATCCTCGACCACCGTCAACGCCCGGCCAGAGGCGACATAATCGGCGTAGATCAGGGGTTTCTGCCCGAACGGCGTGTCGATCAGGATGCCGTCGCCGATGACCCCGGAGCGCAGGAAATCCACCAGGTCGCTTCGGTCGAGAGAGGCTTGAAAACGGGCAAGGGGGGTCATGTCGGGCTCCAATTCGCTGATATCGAGAATCTGACCCCCAGTTACCGCGATTTCATCACCGATCTTTTCATGATAAAGGCCTAAATTGGGTCAAATGATCGGAGATTGCCTGTGAAACTAGATCAGATTGATTGCAACCTGTTGGAGGCGCTTCAGCAAGATGCCAGCCTGTCGCAACGGGCACTGTCGGAAAAGGTGGGCCTGTCGCAGAACGCCTGCTGGCGGCGTCTGCGCGCGCTGGAGGATCGCGGCGTGATCCGGGGGCGCACCGTGCTGCTCGACCGGGCACAGTTGGGGGCCACGCTGGTGGTCTTCGTGATGGTCAAGACGCGGCATCATTCTGCCGACTGGCTCAACGCCTTTCGCCGCCATGTGCGGACGATCCCCAATGTGGTGGATTTCTTCCGGATCGGCGGGGAGTACGATTACATGCTGAAGATCGTGGCGCGTGACATGGCCGATTACGACCTGTGCTACAAACGGCTGATCGAGGGGGTGGAACTGGACACCGTGACATCCTTCTTCGCGATGGAAGCGATCGAGGAACAGCGCCCGATTCCCCTCCGGCCGATCGGGTAGGGCGCCCATCTGGACCGCGCAAAGAAAAAGCGGCCCCGGAAGGCCGCCATTTTTTCAGCGTTCTGCTGTTCGGACCGTGTCTGGCCCATGCATGGAATCAGGCCGATGCCGCCTTGCGCAGCATGCTCCGGCGACGATGGCGTTTGCCACGCGACCAGGGCATTTCGATCTGTTCCTTCTGGCTTTCTTCCAGAACCTTTTCCATCCAGCGCCGTTTCAGCATCTCTCTCGTCCTCTTTTCATGCCGGCCCTTTCCGGACCATTGATTTTCCCGTTTCCGGGTTGAGGACAATCTGGCGGAACTTTCGGGCAGTCTTACGGCCCCGGTCCTAATTTTCCGTAAAAGGCAGGGGCGAAAATGTGGCAGGCGCCGGCCTTGTTTTCTTGGTGCCAATCGGCCGCGCGCAAGGGCTTCTGGGCAGCAATAGGGCAGGGCTTGTCAAGGATGCGCCAGATTTAGCCGGTCATTGCACCAAGCGTGGCAGTCTCGCCCGATTTCCAGATCGGCATCAAAGCCGAATCGCGGAAATGAGTCGCCCGTAATCGGCCTCGCCCTGATGCACCGACCGGCGGTAGGAAAAGAACCGCTCCGGGTCCGAATAGGTGCAATGCCGTGTCCATTCCGCTTGCCCCACACCCGCGCGGCGCAGCCGGTGCAGCCCGTAGGCGGGCAGATCGAAAAGGAACCGGTCGCCCTCGCCATTGATGAAGAACATGGAATTCTCGCGGTCTTCGTCAAAGAAGGTCTCGAAAAACTCCGGCCCGACCTCATAGGCGCGCTGGCTGATCGAGGGGCCGATCACGGCTTGGATGTTTTCCCGCTGTGCGCCAAGCTCCTCCATGGCCTCCAGCGTCGACTCCAGCACCCCGTCCACCGCCCCGCGCCAGCCCGCATGGGCCGCGCCGATGACACCCGCCGCGCGGTCGGCAAACAGAACCGGCTGGCAATCGGCGGTCAGGATGGCGATGGCGGTGCCGGGGGTTGCCGTGACGATCGCGTCGGCCTCGGGCCTTGGCAGCGGCTGCGCATCCTCGACCGCCACCGCGCGGGCGGAATGGGTCTGGTGGACGGTGACCAGCCGCAATACGGGCACCCCCATCGCATCGGCCACGCGGGCGCGGTTGGTGTCGACCATGCTGGTCTGGTCCGACGATCCGGTGCCGCAGTTCAGGCCCTTGAAGATGCCCGAGGACGCCCCGCCGCGACGGGTGAAGAACCCGTGCCGGACACCGTCCAGCAGGTCTGACGTGATGATCTCGAGGCTTGTGGTCACGGTCATCGGATTGCGGGGCCTTTCATGGGTCGAGGCCGGGGGGCAGGGCAGCGTCGGGTGGTGTCAGGGACATCACCTTGAACAGCGTTCCCATTTCCTGACCATGCGTCAACCGTCTGTGTGCAGCGATATGCGAATCGAGGGCCGGGCCGCTTAATCGGGAGGCCAGCGCCTGCGCCCGTGCCGTGATGCCGAGCCGTTCGAGGAACACGCCCTGCGGCGTGGGGGCGGAGGCGCGGGCAGGCGCGGCGGCCTTGGCCAGCGGGGCAAAGGCCACATGGGCCGTCAGGTCGGCCTCTCCCGGACAGGTCAGCGGATCGACAGGTTTATGCGCCTTGAGGGCCTGAAACGTGTCGCCATGGCTCATCGCCTCGCCATAATCCACGATCAGCGCCGCGCCGCCATAGTCTGTGATCCGGCGGCCGATATCCTCGGCCAGCGGCAGGGCGGGGGTGTTGACCTCGACGATCTGGCCCCTGGTCGTTTCCGTCAGGCGATCCTCCAGCATCTCCAGCGCCGTGTCCGGCCCAAGCCCCCAGATAAGCCGCCCGTCTTCCGCCCCGATCATCCGTTCATGCCAGCCGGTCTTGCCGCGCTGGAACTGGCGGATCGGCAGGGCGTCGAAGAACTCGTTGGCGAGCAGGAAGATCGGCCCGTCGGGCAGGCTGGCCAGATGGTCGTGGAAACTGACCTCGTGGCCCGTCAACGCCTCGGCCTGTCTGGCGCGAAGCGCGGGAGAGACCTCGACCAGATGCAGCCGCGCCGCATCGTGAAAACCGGGCACGGCCCGCGTGGCGCGCAGTACATCGGCCATCAGCGTCCCGCGCCCCGGCCCAAGCTCGGCCAGCAGAAACGGCGCGGGCGCGCCCTGATCCATCCAGACCTGCGCCAGCCACAGGCCCAGAAGCTCGCCGAACATCTGGCTGATCTCCGGCGCGGTGGTGAAATCGCCGGATGCCCCGAGCGGATCGCGGGTGGTGTAATAGCCATGCGCGGGATGCAGCAGGCTTTCGGTCATGAACTCCGCCAGCGTCATCGGGCCGGTGCGGGCGATGCGCGTGAGCAGGCTGTCGAGCAGGGCGCTCATGCCTTGCGCCTGCGGGCAAGGCTCATGAGCGCGATCCCCACGATCAGCATCGGCAGCGACAGGATCTGCCCCGTGGTCAGGCCGATACCGGGCGACAGGGACAGCACGTGGCCAAGCGGGTTGTCAGCGGTAATGAACTGCGGATCGGCCTGCCGGAACAGCTCCACGATGCTACGCGCCAGACCGTAGCCCGCAAAGAATACCCCCATGATCATCCCCGGCCGTGTCAGCGCCCCGCGCCGATAGGCCAGCCAGATCAGCAAAGCGCCAAGGATCAGCCCTTCAAGCGCGGCTTCATAGAGCTGTGACGGGTGGCGGGCACAGAAAACTGCGCCGTCGATGGTCACCAGCCCCTGTGGCCAGGGGCAATCCTGCGCCGCGCTTCCGGGAAAGATGACTGCCCAGGGCACATCCGATGCGCGGCCCCAAAGCTCGGCATTGATGAAATTGGCCAGCCGCCCGAAGAGCAGCCCCGGCGCTGTGCAGAGTGCCATCAGGTCGCCCGCCTGCAGCATTGGAATGCCCTGCCGCCAGCAATAGAGACCGCCGCCGATGACCACGCCCAGGAAACCGCCATGAAAGGACATGCCGCCCTGCCAGAGGATCAGGATTTCAGCGGGATTCTGCAGGTAGTATCCGGGCTGATAAAACAGCACATAGCCAAGCCGCCCGCCCGCGACGATGCCCAGGATGATCCAAGTCATCAGCCCTTCCAGCTGCTCGCCGGTCATCGGGGCGGTGTTCGCGGGCCAGAGCGCCGGCCGACGCAGGGTGACGAGCGCCAGCCGCCAGCCCAGAAGGATGCCGACGATATAGGCCAGCGCATACCAGCGCAGGGCGAACTCCATCCCGCCAAGCGTGATCGAGAAGATCTCGGGCGAGATATCGGGAAAGGGGATCGCGGCTGGCAGCATCATGGGCCTCGTCTGCTCGGGTCGCCGATTGGATGGCTGGCCCCTGCGGCGAAGTCAACCTTGATGCCGGGCGCCTGCGGGGCCATATGAGGGACAAGCGACAGGAGGCCCCTCATGCAGACCCGCAACAAGTTCATGGAAGACATGTCCCAGCTGATGACCAACGCCATGGGCGTGGCGCAGGGGGCAAAGGACGAGGCGGAAACCGCGATGCGTTCGCTCATGGACCGCTGGCTGGCCGACCGCGACTTCGTCACCCGCGAAGAATTCGACGCGGTGCGCGCCATGGCCCAAAAGGCCCGCGAAGAAAACGAAGCCCTGAAGGCGCGGATCGCGGCGCTGGAGGAGAAGGGCGCGTAGCGTCGCCCGGTTCCCTGCATCCATCGTTTCAGATGTCTTGCCATGCGGTTTCGCCGCCTTTGGCGTCGATCCGGGGGCGGCCCTTTTCAACCCCCGCTTGCGCGGGGGCCTCAAAGGGCCGCTTGGGGTTCCACCCCAAACCCCGGAGGTATTTTTGCCAAGATGAAAGGGCAGGGTGGGTGTTTCCGGGGGTGATCCTGACGGGTTATCCGGCGAAAAGCGGTTCTTTGTGAATAACTTGGCCCCGAAGCGAGAATCTTGTGGATAGGTCCGTGCAGGGCGGATTCCTGCCTCGACTCCCAAAGTTTATCCTTTACAGACATTCCCATTGGCTCCACCATATCTGGTATGGGGTCGGGCCTGCCCCGGCGACCCATAGTCAGACACCCAGCTTCTAGTGGGTCGTTCTGGTCGCCAGACCAGCGGCGCGCGAAGCTGCCAAAACAAAGAGGCCTGGGCAATGTCGCTATCCGAGCAGTATATCGAGGTCGACGACCTCCATCCCATCGACATCGTGGAAACGCTGGCGACGCATCACGAATGGGATTTCGACCGCGTCGCCGATGACCAGATCGCCATGGCGATCGAAGGGCAATGGCGGACCTATTCCGTCACCCTGGCCTGGTCCGCCTATGACGAAACCCTGCGGATGATCTGCACCTTCGACATGGAGCCGCCCGAGGCCGCGCTTCCGGCGCTTTACGAGGTGCTGAACCTCGCCAATGACAAATGCTGGGCCGGGGCCTTCAGCTATTGGCGCGAGCAGCGGCTGATGGTCTATCGCTATGGCCTCGTCCTGGCGGGCGAGCAGATGGCCAGCCCCGACCAGATCGCCTGCATGGTGGAAACCGCCGTTCTGGCCGCCGAGCGGTTCTACCCGGCCTTCCAGCTGGCCTGCTGGACCGACAAGACCCCGGCCGAGGCGATGCAGGTCGCCATTGCAGAGAGCTACGGCCGCGCCTAACCTGCCCGGCAATTGAAGCGGGTGCCTCTCGGCCATCGGCCGGGGCACCGCAATGCCGGGAGAGGACATGACTTTCGACGAGATCGCGCGCCGCGGGCTGGTGATGCTGGGCTGTGGCAAGATGGGACAGGCTATGCTGGAGGGCTGGCTGGCCGGGGGGCTGCCGCCCGGTTCCGTCTGGGTCCTGGACCCGCACCCCTCGGACTGGGTGCGTGCGCAGGGGCTGCATGTGAATGAGGGGCTACCCGAGGATCCGGCGGTGGCCATCGTCGCTGTCAAGCCGCAGTTCATGGCAGAGGCGCTGCCGCAATTGCAGCCGCTTGGCGGCGGAGCGACGCTGATCGTCTCGGTCGCGGCGGGCACGCCCATTGCCTATTTCGAATCCGTCCTGGGCGATGGCACGCGGGTGATCCGCGCCATGCCCAACACACCTGCTGCCGTGGGCAAGGGGATCACCGCGATCATCGGCAATGCAGCGTCCGGCCCTGCGGATGCGGACATGGCCGAGGCGCTTCTGTCCGCCGTAGGGCAGGTGGTGCGGCTCTCGGACGAGGACCAGATCGACGCGGTGACGGGCGTATCGGGCTCGGGGCCGGCTTACGTCTTCTACATGATCGACGCCTTGGCCGCCGCCGCGCGGGCTGAAGGGCTGCCCGACGACATGGCGATGCAGCTGGCCAAGGCCACCGTCTCGGGTGCAGGGGCGCTGGCGGAGGCTGCGGCGGAAAGCCCGGAGCAATTGCGGATCAACGTGACCTCTCCCAATGGCACCACGCAGGCGGGGCTGGAGGTGCTGATGGCCGAGGATGGGCTGATGCCGCTGATGCGCGCCACGGTGGGCGCGGCGGCGGGCCGGTCGCGGGAGCTGAAGGGATGAGCGACGAGATTTCCTTCGACGACTTCCTCAAGGTCGATATCCGCGTGGGCGAGGTGGTGCGGGCCGAGCCCTTCCCCGAGGCGCGCAAACCCGCGATCAAGCTGTGGGTGGATTTTGGCGGGGCACTTGGCGTCAAGAAAAGCTCTGCCCAGATCACCGCGCATTACGATCCGGCGGGGCTGGTCGGCAAGCAGGTGATGGCGGTGGTGAATTTCCCGCCCCGGCAGATCGGGCCGGTCAGGTCGGAAATCCTGGTGCTTGGCCTGCCCGATGAGAACGGCGAGATCGTTCTGATCGGCCCCGACCGAAACGTGCCCAAGGGGGGGCGGATGCATTGAAACTGCTTATTTCCCGCCGCCTGCCCGAAAGTGTGATGGAGGCCGCCGAGGCGCGGTTCGACGTGTCCTGCCGGGCCACGAAACAACCGATGACCCATGCGGAATGCGTCGCCGCGCTGGCGGATTATGACGCGGTGCTGCCGACGCTTGGCGATGCCTTCCGGGCCGAGGCCTTCGCCGCCGTGCCCAACCCGCGCTGCTTGCTGCTGGCCAATTTCGGGGCCGGGTTCAACCATATCGACGTGGCCGCCGCGCGGGCCTCTGGCATCGAGGTGACGAACACGCCCGGCGCGGTGACGGACTCCACCGCCGATATCGCCCTGACGCTCATTCTTATGACCGCGCGGCGGGCCGGCGAGGGCGAGCGGCTGGTGCGCGCGGGGGGCTGGACCGGCTGGCATCCGACGCAGCTTCTGGGGCTGCATGTCAGCGGCAAGACGGTGTGCATCATCGGCATGGGCCGCATCGGGCAGGCCATCGCGCGGCGCTGCCATTTCGGCTTCGGCTGCCGGGTGGTCTATGTGAACCGGTCGCGCAAGGCGGTGGATTTCCCCGCCGAGCAGATGCAGATGGCCGAGGCGCTGGCCGTGGCTGATGTGGTCGTGGTGGCGACGCCGGGCGGGGCGGAGACGCATCACCTTGTGGGGGCTGAGGTGTTTGCCGCCATGCAGCCCCATGCGATCTTCGTCAACATCGCGCGCGGGGATATCGTCGATGAGGCGGCGCTGATCGCGGCCTTGCAGGCGGGCCGGATCGCGGGGGCGGGGCTCGATGTCTACGAGTTCGAGCCGGAGGTGCCCGAGGCGCTGCGGGTGATGGAGAACGTGACGCTGCTGCCGCATCTGGGCACCTCGGCGCTTGAGCCGCGCGAGGATATGGGGCGCATGGCTTTGGACAATGTCATCGCCTTCGCCGAGGGCCGCGCCCTGCCCAACCCGGTATGAGATGGCTGGCGGCGCTGCTGGCATTGGCCACCCCGGCGCTGGCGGAAAATTCCGTGGTGCTGGAGGGCTACCAGTTCCGCCTGCTCTGGCCCGCGACGGGGGCTTTGTCGCCTGATCTGATCGCGGAACAGGCGGGGCAGGACATGCCGGCGCTGTTTTGTGGCGAGGCCGCGTTTGCAAATGGCGAAAGCTGGGAAGATCTGGGCGCGCCGTTTCGCGGGTTGTTGTTGGTCGGGGCGCGGGGCGACGGGGATCAGCCGAACCGGACGGGATCGGCCCTGTTCACTCTGGTCGATGACGGGACGGTGACAGAGCTGCCGGTCCATGCCCATCCCGGAGAGCTGGTCTGGTATCCGGTCGGGTTCTTTCCGGTTGAGGTGAGCCTGCATCGCCTGCGCGGCGGGCTTGGCGAGGATTTGCAACCGCTGCCCCGCATATTCAGCAGTTGCAATGAATAGGGCCTGCCAATTGCCCGAGCGGGGCCGGTCCCGGTCGAGTGTGCCACATGTCTCTGGCTGGAAAGCCCCGGAGTGTCGGGGTGGCGTAATCGGATGGGCGGCGCCGCCCGTTGGGGCGTGCGTAGCCGGATGGTCTGGCGAAGCTTCTGGCGCGTCTCGTCACCTGCACCCTTGTCGGGGTGGTCTGGGGATCGGATCGGCGGACCGGGCCACGCTGTGGGAATCGGTTAACCGGCGCTCATCGTGACAGATCGGGGTTAAGATCGGGTGAAGACCGGCGGCGACGCGGTTTCGAAACCGCGTTTTGGCGCATCACAGGATGCGCCGGTCCCGGCCTCACTGGTTACACGCTGTCCTGTCCGCTCGCGGAAAAGGGCCTTCGAAGGCCCTTCCACGCGGTTTCGAAACCGCATCCCTACCGATCCCCGACCGCTTCGCGCCAATGAACCCGGCACAGCGACACGTAGCGGTCATTGCCGCCGACCTCGATCTGTGCCCCTTCGCGCAGCGCCTTGCCGTCTTCGCCCACCCGGATCACCATCGTGGCCTTCTTGCCGCAATGGCAGATGGTGCGCACCTCTCGCATCTCGTCTGCCAGCGCCAGCAACGCCGCAGATCCCGGAAACAGCTCGCCCTGGAAATCCACGCGCAGCCCGTAGCACATGACCGGAACCCGCAGGTCATCCACCGCGCGCGCCAGTTGCCAGACCTGGTCCCGCGTCATCCATTGCGCCTCATCGACCAGCACGCAGGCGCAGGGGCCGTCCGACAGCCGCGCCGCGATCTTGGCGTAGAGATCGTCGGACTGGGTATAGGTGTCGGCTTCGGCGGCGATGCCGATGCGGCTGCCGATCTGGCCCATGCCCGCCCGGTCGTCGAAATTCGCGGTCAGCAGATAGGTCTGCATGCCGCGTTCGATGTAGTTGTAGGACGCCTGAAGCAGCAGGGTCGATTTGCCTGCGTTCATGGTGGAGTAGTTGAAATAGAGCTTGGCCATGCACAGGATTTGCCCCAAGCCCGCCCCCCGCGCAAGGCCTGCGCGTTAGTCGCCTGAAAGCTTGTCGAGATTGCCGAGGCACCGGGTCAGGAAGCCGGTGAACTGCGCGACCTCCTCTGGCGTGAAACCGTCCAGCAGCGCCTTCTGCCGGTTCAGCGCCTCGCTCAGAACCTGCCGGTGCAGCGCGATGCCAGATTCGGTCAGCACCCATTCGCGCCCGAGACGTCCCTGGTCGGGATCGGCGGGGGCCACAAGGCCCTTGGTTTCCAGTCGTGCCAGCGCCCGGCTGACGGCGGCCTTGTCGATGCCGATTGTGCGGCTGGCATGGGCGGCGGTGCTGCGCGGCTCTCTCGCCAGCATGACGAGCATCCGCCAGTCCATCGCGCCGATGCCGAACCGATCCTGATAAGCGCGGGCGGCGCTGCGGGTGAAGCGGTTGGCGGTGAAGTTCAGCAGGACCGTGGGGCTGCGCGAAAAGCTGAGCGTGGGCGTGGCGGGGCCGCCCGTGTCGTCGGGGTGGATCAGGAACAGCTCGTCGGGCAGGTCTGTGGTCATGCGGGCAGGGTAGGGGATGTATGTTGACATGACAACAGAGATGCGGCACCGTTGCGTGTGTTGACATGACAACACTGGAGGAAAGCCATGTCCGACGCCCCGGTTTTCGAGATCGACCCGCCCACCTTCTGGGCCGATCCCTATCCAACGCTCAAACGCATGCGGGCCGAGGTGCCGATTGCCTATGTGCCGCAGCTCAATGCCACGCTGATCACCCGGCGCGACGATATCTTCACCCAGGAAAAGCGGGTCGAGGTGTTTTCCTCGGACCAGCCCGACGGGCTGATGACGGTGCTGATGGGCCAGAACATGATGCGCAAGGACGGGGCGGATCATGCAGCGGAGCGCAAGGCGGTCTTCCCCACGGTGTCCCCCAAAACGGTGCGCGACGTGTGGACCGCGCAATTCCGGGCGCGCACGGGCGAGGTGCTGGACCGGATCGCGCCGCTTGGGCGCTGTGACCTTGTGAAGGACTTCGCGCTGCCGGTCTCGGGCGAGGCGCTGAAGGCGATCACGGGGCTCACCAACATGAGCTACGCGGAAATGGACCGCGTGAGTCAGGGCATGATCGACGGCTGCGCGAATTACGCGGGCGACCCGGAGGTCGAGGCGCGGTGCCATGACTGCACGGCCTCGATTGACCGGCACATTGACGACCGGATGCCGGAGTTGCGCAAATGCCCGGACCGCTCGCTTTTGTCGGTGCAGATGCAGGCGGGGCTGTCGGACGCGCAGATCCGGGCCAATGTGAAGCTGGCCATTTCCGGCGGCCAGAACGAGCCGCGCGATGCCCTTGCGGGCACGGCATGGGCGCTGCTGACCCATCCCGATCAACTGGCGATGGTGCAGACCGGTCAGGCCACATGGATGCAGGCCTTCGAGGAATATGCGCGCTGGATCAGCCCCATCGGCATGTCACCGCGCCGGGTGGCAAAGCGCGATACGGTGAACGGCGTGACGTTCGAGCCCGAGGACCGCGTCTTCCTGATGTTCGGATCGGGCAACCGCGACGAGTCGGTGTTCGCCCGGCCCGATTTCTACGACCTGACGCAGGATTGCAGCGCCTCCATCGCCTTCGGGGCGGGGCCGCATTTCTGCGCCGGGGCATGGGCCTCGAAGGCGCTGATCGGCGAGGTCGCTTTGCCGATGCTGTTCGATCGCCTCAAGGGCCTGCGCCTTGACCCGCCGGAGGCGGGCCGATTCGGGGGATGGGCGTTCAGAGGGCCTCTGTCGATGCCGGTGGCCTGGGACGCGGCGGGCTGAATTCGGCGGTAATTGGCCGAAGATCACTGTTGAACCTGCCGATCACCTTTGCGTGACCATCGGTCCTCTTGCTTGCCGGTCCATTCCCATGCTGTCCATTCTGACATTGAGAATAGTTGGGTTCAGGATTTTATGACGACACTTACGGGACGATGCCTGTGCGGCCAGGTGACCTGGTCTGCCACCGGGCGAATGAGATGGACCGCCTATTGTCATTGCGAGAGCTGCCGGAGGGCGGGATCGACGCCCTTCGTGGCGCTGTTCGGGGTACCGGACAGTGGGCTGACATGGTCGGGGCCGGTGGCAACATATGCCTCGTCGGACGATGTGGAGCGTGGACACTGCGAAACCTGCGGAACGCCGTTGTTCTATCGCAACCATACCCGCTGGCCGGATGAGACGCATATCCCGGCGGTGACGCTGGACGATCCCTCGGCCTACGTTCCCAAGGCGCATATCTACTATAACGAACGGCTGCCCTGGATCGAAATGCGGGATGGTCTGCCGAAATATCATGGCACCGGCGATGACGGCACCCGGCCGCTCGATGATGACGAGGCGCATGGCTGAGGTCAGGCGCTGAATTCCTGCATCAGCCAGTCGCAGAAGGCGCGGCTTGGCTTCGTGGCGTCACGCTCGGGCGGGGCGATCAGGAAATAGGCCTCCAGCAGGTCGGCCTCGTGGTCGAAGGGGCGGATCAGCTCGCCCCGGTCCAACAGATCGGCGCAAAGCGTTTCATGCCCCATGGCCAGCCCCGCGCCCGACCGCGCCGCCGTCAGGGAAAACGTGTAGCTCGATGAAATCGTCACCTGCTGGTCCGGCGGCAGGCTCTGCCCCTGACTGGCGGCCCAGTAGTCCCAGTTCGACATGATCCCCCCGCAGTCGAAGAGCGGATCGCGCCGCCAGTCCGGCGCACCCTCGGCATAGCCGGGGGCACAGACGGGAAACACCCGGTCGCGGGTCATGCGCTGCGCCGTGGCGGGCATGTCGGCGGCGCGGCCGAAGCGGATTTCCACCGCGGCGGTATGGGCGAATTTCTCGGGGTCCCAAATCGGGGTGACGAGGTTCAGCACCAGCCACGGATGCGCCGCCTTCAGCCGCGCCATGCGGGGCGCCAGCCAGAAGGTGGAGAAGGCCAGGTTGCATTGCAGGTTCAGCGTGTTGTGGGGCGCGCCACCGATGAAGCTGCGGGTGCCGGCGGCGAGGATGTCGAAGGCCTCTCGCACGATGGGCAGGTAATTCACGCCCGCATTGGTCAGCATCAGCGACCGGGTGCGGCGCACGAACAGTTCCCGCCCCAGAAAGCCCTCCAGATTGCGGATATGCTGGCTGATCGCGGATTGGGTCAGGTTCAGTTCCACGGCGGCCTGGGTGAAGGACAGGTGCCGCGCGGCGGCTTCGAAGGCGCGCAGCCAGCCAAGCGGCGGCAGGGCAGAGGGCTGCATGGGCGGGTGCTCCCCTTATGGATCAGTTTTTCTAATGTAATACTTGCGAATTCATCGTTGGTAAAGACAGGCTGATTTGCGGCAGTCTTACGCGCAGGACAGGAGACGCCCAGATGACCCAGACCGCCAGCATTGCCGCCCATCCCAACATGTCCCACTGGCAGGAGAGGGTGGACCTTGCCGCCGCCTTCCGCTGGACGGAGCGGCTGAATTTCCACGAGGCCGTGGCCAACCATTTCAGCCTCGCGGTGAACGAGGACGGCACGCGCTTCCTGATGAACCCCAACCAGATGCATTTCCGGCGCATCAAGGCCTCGGACCTGTTGCTGCTGGATGCGAACGATCCCGATACGCTGGAGATGCCCGGCGCACCCGATCCCACGGCCTGGGGCCTGCATGGCGCGATCCACCGCCGCTGCCCGCATCATCGCTGCGCGATGCATGTGCATTCGATCCATGCCACGGTTCTGGCCAGCCTCGCCGACAGCACCCTGCCGCCGATCGACCAGAACACCGCGACCTTCTTCAACCGCTATGTGGTGGATGAACATTTCGGCGGGCTGGCCTTCGAGGACGAGGGCGAACGTTGCGCCGCGGCGCTGCAGGACCCGTCGAAGAAGGTCATGATCATGGGCAACCACGGCGTCATGGTTCTGGGCGACAGCGTCGCCGACACGTTCAACCGGCTCTATTATTTCGAGCGTGCCGCCGAGACCTATATCCGCGCGCTTCAGACCGGCCGCCCGCTGCGGGTGCTGTCCGATGAGATCGCGGAAAAGACCGCGAGCGAGATCGAGACTTATCCCGGTCAGGCCGAACGGCACATGGCCGAACTGAAAGCCATCCTCGACGAGGAAGGCTCGGATTACGCGCGCTGACAGATGTCACGAACAGGAGAGATGAGCCCATGAGCGACACAGGCGACATGGAGGGGATGAGCCGTGAGTGGAACTACCACCCGGACCTGCCCCTGCACGACCCCTCGATCTTTCGCTGGCCGCCCGATCCGGGCTTTCTGGCGCGGTGGTTTGCCCGCAATTGGCTGACGCTTTCGGAACGGGTGATGATGGTGATCGTCTCTGTGGCCCTGTGGTACTGGGCCTATCCGTCGCTCGACCGGGCAGAGGAGTTTGCCCTTGGCTGGATCGCGCAGGTCTGGGCGGTGAATTTCGCCATCATTTTCCTGACGGCGGGCGGGCTGCACTGGTTCTTCTATATGCGCAAGGGGCAGGGCAAGCGGCTGAAGTTTGACCATCGCGATCAGGCGAAGGGCAACGCGCTGTGGAATTTCCGCAACCAGGTACATGACAACATGTTCTGGTCGCTCGGGTCCGGCGTGTTGCAGCTGACCGGGTTTCAGGTGTTCGTCATGTGGATGATGGCAAATGGTTATGCCCCGGTGATGTCCTTCGCGGAGCATCCCGTCTGGTTCGTTCTGGCGCTGATCCTGCTGCCGATCTGGTCGGCCTTCCATTTCTACTGGGTGCACAGGCTGTTGCATGTGCCGGTGCTCTATCGCCACGTCCATTCGCTGCATCACCGCAACGTCAATATCGGGCCTTGGTCGGGCTTCTCCATGCATCCGGTAGAGCATTTCCTCTATCTCTCCACCCTGCTCATCCACTGTGTGGTGCCCAGCCATCCGATCCACCTGATCTTCCACGTTGTCTATCAGGGGCCGGGGGCAGCGATGACCCATACGGGCTATGAGGACCTGCTGATCCGCGACAAGCGGCGGCTGGCGCTTGGCACCTTCTATCACCAGCTGCATCACCGCTATTACGAGTGCAATTACGGCAACCAGGAGATGCCCTGGGACCGCTGGTTCGGCACCTTCCATGACGGCAGCGCCGAGGGCACGGCAGAAACACGGGCGCGCAAGAAACGGATGCATGCGGGGTGAACACGCTTTTCCTGATGGTCGATGAAATGGCGTGGTGGGCCGTTGGGTCCGCCTCGTCGCTTGGGGCGAAGACGCCGAACATCGACGCGCTTGCGGCACGGGGGATGGTCTTCGACGCGGCCTATACGCCTTCGCCCATCTGCGTGCCCGCAAGGGCGGCGATTGCCACCGGGCGGGATGTGCACGAGACCGGATACTGGTCGTCAGCCGAGCCTTATGACGGCGCGGTGCCCTCCTGGGGGCATCGGCTGCGCGAGGGCGGGGTGGAGGTCGTCTCCATCGGCAAGCTGCATTACCGGGATGAACGCGACGACTCCGGGTTCGACCGTCAGATCCAGCCGCTGCATGTGCATGAGGGCAAGGGTTGGCTGCTTGGCCTCGTCCGCCGCCCGGTGCCGCGATATGACGCCACGGCGGGGCTGGCGGAGGAGCTTGGCGCGGGGTGGACCGGCTACACGCGGTATGACCTTGGGGTGACAGAGGCCGCTTGTGCCTGGCTGGCGGAGCCGGAGCGGGCGCAGCGGCCCTGGGCGGCCTTCGTGTCGTATCTCAGCCCGCATTACCCATTGATCGCGCCCGAAGAATTCCTGTCGCTCTACGACCCTGCCGATTATGCCCGTCCGGCGGAGCCTGTCCCCGACCACCCGATCCTGCGCGAGATTGCCGGGTTCTTCGCCCATGACCGGCATTTCACGGATGACACGCGGGGGCTGGCCCATGCCGCCTATCGGGCGCTGTGCAGTTTCGTGGATGCCGAGGTGGGCAAGGTGCTGGCGGCGCTGGAGGCCAGCGGGCAGGCGGACGATACGCTGGTGATCTTCACCTCGGACCATGGCGACATGATGGGGGAAAAGGGCTTCTGGACCAAATCCGTGATGTATGACAGCGCGACCCGCGTGCCTCTGATCGTGGCGGGGCCGGGGGTGGCGCCGGGGCGGCGGGCCGATCCGGTCAGCCTGATCGACATCGCGCCGACGATTGCCGGGGCCATGGGGCAAAGCAGCAAAGGGTTCTCGGGCCGGTCCCTGCTGGCTGCGCCCGAACCGGGGCGTTCGGTTCTGTCGGAATACCATGACGGGGGATGCTCGGTCGGCATGACCATGCTGCGCTGGCAGGCGCCGGACGGGACCCAGTGGAAATTCGTCCACTACGCCGAGGGTCATCCGCCGCAGCTTTTCGACCTCACTGCCGATCCCGGTGAGACCACGGACCTCGCCACCGCGCGCCCCGATATCCGGGCCGAGGCGGAGGCGCGGTTGACGGCGATCATGGACCCCGAGGCCATAAATGCCCGCGCCCATGCCGATCAGGCCCGGAAAATGGCCGAACAGGGCGGGCGGGCCGCCATTCTGGGCATTCCGCAGTGGAACTTTACCAAGGTCGCGGACAGCTGACCCCGGCCCCACTTGGCGCGGCCAGTCAAACCGGGTAAGTCTGGCGCCCACAGGCAGGATGCGCACGAGGAACGGGGGGCAGCGACGCATGGCACATGTGGCGGAGGACCCTCGGGGCAACGCTCCTCTCAGGGGGTGCATTGATGACGGGAAGCGCGGGTAGGTCCCCAGAATGAGTGAAACGCCCCTTCGTCTTTGCGCGGTCGCCACGTCCTCTCCGGGTGTCGATGTGGTGCGCGAGATCATGCGCCAGCCTGACAGCGGCATTGAACACCTTGTCACCTTTGGTGGCACGGATGCGGATTACAAGGCCTCCAGCCTGCTGCGGATGACCGATGCCTGGGGACGCCGGGGCCATGTCATGGCAGGCGACCGGTTCTGCGGGGCGGCGGCCAGTTTTACCCGCGCGCCCGGCTTCGACCGGATCCTGCACGAGGCGATGGACAGCCTGCAACGCGGTGCGGCGGGCCATGCCTATCGCAGTCACGATCTGAAACACCCTTCAGACTACGCGAACTATGTCGGCATCGTCGCGGACCGGCTGGCCGGCATTCTGCAATCGGAGCGGATCAATGCGGTGGTCTTCTTCGATATCCCGCACCTGTTCTACGACATCATGCTGTACCGTCTGGCGCGCCATCTCGGGATACGCACGCTGATCCTGCGGGTCGGCTATGACCCGGCGACCTTCTATTCCATGGATCGGATCGAGGATCTGGGCCGCCTGTCGCCAAAAGCGGACCCCGCGCCGCCCGTTCCCATCGAACCGGGTGCCGCGTCGGATCTCTATTACATGAAAGGGATCTCGCAAGAGCAGGGGCCGCGCGGGCGCCTGTCAGGGCGGGCGCTTGGCCAGCTTGCCGCGCATGTCATGATGCAGGAGCCGTCGCTGCTGGTGCGGCCCATGTCGCTGGCCCGGACGATCCGCCGGATGTGGCGCGTGGCCCGGCGGCTGCCGGACTGGCGCGATCCGTTCGCGCGGTTCTTTCACACCGATGCGCTGGACTATGCCGAAACGCTGGCGGAGCTGGAGGAGGCCCCGGTCGACCTGGATCAGCGCTTTGTCTACTTCCCGCTTCAGATGCAGCCCGAAATGACGACCGCCATCCTTGGCGGGATCTACCGCGATCAGGCTTTGGCCATCGAGCAACTGGCGGCGATTCTGCCCGAGGATGTCCGCATCCTTGTCAAGGAAAACCCCAAGCAGAACGGCCAGTATCGCAGCCCGATGTTCTTTCACCGTCTGCGCCGGATTGCTTCGGTCCGCCTGCTGCCTTCGCATGCGAATACGCACAAGCTGACGGCCGCGTCGGAATGCGTCGCGACGATTTCCGGCACCGCCGCATGGGAGGCGGTGACCTCTGGCAAGCCCGCGCTTCTGTTCGGGGTCAGCTGGATGGCGGACATGCCGGGTGTGCACCGGTTCGACGAGCGGCTCGATTACGACACCCTTACCGGCGGCAGTGTCGATCACGCGGCACTGGAACAGGCCTTCGGTCAATTGGCTGCCGCCAGCCATGACGGGGCGGTCAGCCGTTGGGCCCTGCGGCATCTGCCCGAGATTGATCCGGACCAGAACCGACAGGCGATCGCCAGAACTCTGATTGGCCTGCTAAAGGGCGAGATTGCCACGACCTTCGTCTCGGACGCGACGGGGCGCGACGCGGGGTAGGCAGCGTCTCGCGGGAAGGGCCATCTGCACCCTCGGGACGAGGTCCGGGCTTTGAGCCGGGCGCGCACAGGTCGCGCCCGGACAGTCAGCCCCGCAGCCGGTGATGCAGCAGGATCGGCACGATCAGGTCTTCCTCATCGGTCAGGTGCCGGTGAAGAAAGCCGCCCAACTGCTCGGCCATGTCGCGCACCGGTCCGGCCTCTTCCGCCATCTGGGTAGGGTCGAGCGTGGCCAGTTGCACCACGCGATTGGCCCCCCGCGTGAAGCGGTCAAGCAGCGCGTCCAAGTCCGCGTGGTCGCCTTCCAGCATCTCCAGCCCGTCGGCAAACCGTGGGTCGGCGGCCTGCAACTCGGGGAAATAGCTGCGGTCTTCCCATGTGTGGTGCCCGTGCAGGTTTCGCACCAAGAGGTTGCCGAAATGCGCCAGCCGCCCGGCGTAGCGGTCGGTCTCCATCCCCTTGTCGAGGAAGGTCTCGCTATCCTTCTGCACGATTTCGCCAAGCTGGCGGAACATCTGGTGGGCGCCCATCCAGTTTTGGATGGAGCGGGCGAAAGCGGGATGCGCCTGCCAGCTGTCGCGTGGCAGGTCCCGCAGGAGGCTCCGCATCTCGGGCGGAAGGCCCTCCCGCACGGTGATGTGGTGGGTCATGCCCCCCAGATGGGGGCGCACGCAAATGTGACAATCCGCACCCATGCACAGGGGCAGGGCCGGATTGCAGAGCCGCGAAACCCGTGTAGGGTCTTGTCAGGAGGAATTGACAATGACAATCATTCCAGTTGCTGGAAGGCTTGCCGCTGCCGCGCTGACGCTTATTGCGCTGACCGGTGCCGCGCCCGCGCAGATGCACGGCCACGGTGGCGGGCATGGCATGATGCATCACGGCCAGGACGGCATCGGCCATGACGAGGTCACCATGCCGGGGCTGCGCGGGTTAAACGCCACGCCCGGCGAAAGCGCCGATCTGATGGTCATGTTCCACCATTTCGACACGCTTTTTCGCGAGGTGGAGAACCTGCCAAACGGCATCCGCACCGTGACTGGCGCGACCGACGCTTACGTGATGGACGCGCTGACCCGCCACGTGACCCAGATGATTGCGCGGGTCGAGGCGGGGGATGATCCCCAGATCTTCATCCAGAGCCCAACGCTCGACATCTTCTTCGCCCGTTACGAGGGGCTGGTGAATGACATCGAAGTGACCGAAGCGGGCATCGTGGTGACCCAGACCACGGACGACCCCGATCTCGTCGCCGCGCTCCACACCCACGCCGCCGAGGTCAGCGACATGGCCGCGCGCGGCATGCAGGCGGTGCATGAGAGGATGATGGGTGGCGGGTGATCGCGGCCCGTCGGGAACAGGAAAAGGCGCGGGGTGGTTGTCCAGCCCGCGCCTTTCCTGTGACGGTCCCCGAGAGGATCAGTTCTTCGACTTGTCGACCATCTTGCCGGCAGAGATCCACGGCATCATGGCGCGCAGCTTTTCACCGACTTCTTCGATCTGGTGGGCGTCGTTCATGCGGCGGGTGCCTTTGAAGAAGGGCTGGCCCACCTGGTTTTCCGCCATGAAATCCCGCACGAACTTGCCGGTCTGGATGTCGTGCAGAATGGCCTTCATCTCTTTCTTGGTCCGCTCGTAGGGCAGGACGCGCGGGCCGGAGACATATTCGCCGTATTCCGCGGTGTTCGAGATCGAGTAGTTCATGTTGGCGATGCCGCCTTCGTAGATCAGGTCCACGATCAGCTTCACTTCATGCAGGCACTCGAAATAGGCCATTTCGGGGGCGTAGCCTGCTTCGACCAGGGTCTCGAAGCCCATGCGGATCAGCTCGACGAGGCCGCCGCAGAGAACCGCCTGCTCGCCGAAGAGGTCGGTTTCGCATTCTTCGCGGAAGTTGGTCTCGATGATGCCCGAGCGGCCGCCGCCGATGGCGGAGCAGTAGGACAGGCCGATTTCCAGCGCCTTGCCGGAGGCGTCGTTGTTCACGGCCACCAGGCAGGGCACGCCGCCGCCCTTGGTGTATTCGCCGCGCACGGTGTGGCCGGGGCCTTTCGGGGCCATCATGATCACGTCGACGCCGGGCTTGGGCTCGATCAGGCCGAAATGCACGTTCAGGCCGTGGGCGAAGGCAATCGCCGCGCCGTCGCGCAGGTTGTCATGCACGTATTTCTTGTAGGTCTCGGCCTGAAGTTCATCGGGCATGGTGAACATGATCAGGTCGCACCAGGCCGCAGCTTCCGCGATGCCCATGACCTGCAGGCCCTCGCCTTCGGCCTTCGCAGCGGAGGCAGAGCCTTCGCGCAGGGCGACGACGACGTTCTTGGCGCCGGAATCGCGCAGGTTCAGCGCATGGGCGTGACCTTGGGAGCCGTAGCCCAGGATGGCCACTTTCATGTCCTTGATCAGGTTGATGTCGCAATCGCGGTCATAGTAAACGCGCATCGGATCTCTCCTCCGTTGGATAAAACTCTGGCGCCCTATCTATCCGCCCTTTTAGGTGGGGGCGAGGTTTGGGTTGGAAGAAATTATACATTCTGATAGAAAATCATTCACGTATACAGAAATATGTGTGTAGATCATGCTCGATGACACGGATAGGCGCCTTCTGCGCCATCTTCAGGCCGATCCCGACATGCCGGTGGCCGATCTGGCCGAGGCCGCCCGGATCGCGCCTGCCACCTGCTACAAGAGGCTCGACCGGCTGCGCGAGGAGGGTGTGCTGCGCGCCACACGGGCAGTGATCGACTGGCGCGCGCTTGGCTTCACGGTGGAGGTCAGCCTGCGCATCACGCTCGACAAGACCCAGAGCCGCGCCTTCGACGAGGTGATGGCGGCGGCGCGCGAGATTCCGGAAGTGGTGGAGATCCAGACCTTCCTGGGCCGGGTCGATCTGCGCCTGTCCGTTCTGGCCCGCGACATGGCCCATTACCAGCAGGTCTATCGCGACCGCATCCTGGCGCTGCCCCATATCACCGATATCGAGGCGCTGATGCAGGTGGCGACGCTGAAAGACGTGAGGACATTGCCGATATGAGCGGATGGGACGAAGTGGATTTCGCCATTCTTCGGGCGTTGCAGGAAGAGGCGGGCCAAAGCTCTGCCACGCTGGCGCGGCGGTTGGGGCTGAGCCAGCCCGCCGCGTGGCGGCGGGTCAAGCGGCTGGAGGAGGCGGGGGTGATCGCGGGGCGGGCGCTTGACCTCGACATCGCGCGGCTCGGTTTCGGGGTGACGGTGTTCCTGGGCGTGAAGCTGGCGACGAAAGGGCGGGTGTCTCTGGATGATTTCGAGCGGGCGGTGAGCGCGATCCCCGAGGTGCAGCAGGTGAGCCATGTGCTGGGGCTGTATGATTACCGGCTGCGGGTGGTGGCCCGCGACATTGCCGATTTCGAGAGGGTTTTGCGGCGGCGGATCATGACTCTGCCCGGCGTGGGCAATGTGGAGGCCAATGTGCTGCTGAGCGAGGAACGCCGGCCGGGGCCTTTGATGGCGGGGTGACGCTCGGCCCGCCCTTCGGGACGGGCCATCGCCCCACCCGCCATCCCGTTTGGCGCCCTTGCCGTGAAACCGGCGCTGGCGTTTTTCGTCGGATCGTGAGTATTTGAACCAAGAAGAAATTCATGCCGCGAAAGGGAGGCTTTCATGTCCGCATTGCTCGATACCGTCGATCCTGATGGGTTGCTGGAGTTTTCGGTGGTCTTCACTGACCGGTCTTTGAACCATATGTCGAAGCAGTTTTGCGAGGTCATGCGCGATATCGATGCCGGGTTGAAGCAGGTCTACAACGCCGATGCGACGGCGCTGGTCCCCGGTGGCGGCACCTATGGGATGGAGGCCGTGGCGCGGCAGTTCGCTGGCGGCGAAAAGGTGCTGGTGGTGCGCAATGGCTGGTTCTCGTTCCGCTGGTCGCAGATTGTTGATGCCGGGCAGATCGCGGCGGACACCGTGGTGATGAAGGCGCGCCAGACCGGGAATGAGGCGACAGCGCCCTTTGCACCGGCCCCGATTGACGAGGTCGTGGCGCGGATCCATGCGGGGAAGCCCGCCGTGGTCTTTGCACCGCATGTGGAGACCTCCTCGGGTATCATCCTGCCGGAGGACTATGTGTCTGCGCTGGCGGAGGCGGCCCATGAGGTGGGCGCGCTGATGGTGCTGGACTGCATCGCCTCGGGCTGTGCCTGGGTCGACATGAAAGCCACTGGCGTGGATGTTCTGATCTCGGCCCCGCAGAAGGGCTGGTCCTCGACCCCCTGCGCGGGGCTGGTGATGCTGTCGGAGCGGGCGCTGACGCGGATGGAGGAGACCCAGAGCAGCAGCTTTGCCGCTGATCTGAAGAAATGGCGGTCGATCATGGCGGCCTATGAGGGCGGTGGCCATGCCTATCATGCCACAATGCCCACGGATGGGCTGAAAGCCTTCCGCGATACCATGGCCGAGACGCTGGATTATGGAACCGAGCGCCTGCGCGATGCGCAATGGGACCTAGGGACCAAGGTGCGCGCTCTGCTTGCCGCGCGCGGAATCCGCTCGGTCGCGGCGGAGGGGTTCGGCGCGCCGGGGGTGGTGGTGAGCTACACCGATGATCCGGGCATTCAGAACGGGTCCAAGTTCAGTGCCCAGGGAGTGCAGATCGCGGCGGGTGTGCCGTTGCAGGTGGATGAGCCGCAGGGGTTTTCCACCTTCCGGCTGGGGTTATTCGGGCTGGACAAGCTTTATGACGTGGATGCGACCGTGGCCCGGTTGGAAAACGCGCTCGACAGCGCCATGGGCTGAACTGTCCTTTTCCGGCCTGATCCGTATGACAGCGGGTGCTATTCTGCCGCGTCGCGGGGCAGGTCGAGGCGGGAGCGGGGCCGGGCGTCCGGGTCCGTGTCCATGACCCGGTGCAGCTTTTCCATGATCGTAGACAGCATCGCCTGTTCCTCGGGTGACAGGGCGTGCAGCAGGCGGCGTTCATAGGCCCGCGCCGGGGGCAGGATGCGCGCCAGAAGGCTCTGTCCTTCTTCGGTCAAAGAGATCGAAAGCAGACGCTGATCCGTCGCGCTGCCGGTCTTGGCGACGAGTCCTGCCTCGGTCAGGCGGCTGACGGCGCGGCTGACGCGCGGTTTGTCGAGGTTCACGCAGTCGTGGATTTCACGCACCGAGACCTCTTGGCAGCGCGCCAGGTGCACCATCACCCGCCATTCCGCCATGCTGATCCCCGCCTCGGCCCCATAGATCAGCGACAGGCGGCGGCTGATACGCTCGGACAGGACCGCGATTCGGTAGGGCAGGAATTCTGCCAGCATGAAGTCTCCGCTCGCCATCCGTCCGATTTTCCCCGATAATTCGTTGCAGTTGCAACGGCGTTGACATTTGTTGCAATTGCAACGATACCAGAGCCAAGGACCGGCGGGAAGGGCCAAGGGGCCGCACCGTCAAAGCGCGCGAACACACGGGAGAGACAGAATATGGCCAAGGCCTTCGCGTCCCAGGGGGACATGTCGGAGAAAAAGATTTCCTTTACGGAAGTGGGCGAGGGACTGTGGGCCTTCACCGCAGAAGGCGACCCCAATTCGGGCGTCATCATCGGGGATGAGTCGGTGATGATCGTCGAGGCGCAGGCGACGCCGCGTCTGGCGAACAAGGTCATTGAGTGCGTGCGCGGCGTGACCGACAAGCCGATCAGCCATCTGGTGCTGACCCATTACCACGCGGTGCGGGTGCTGGGGGCCTCGGCCTATGGCGCTGGGCAGATCATCATGTCGGACGTGGCCCGGGCCATGGTCGTCGAACGCGGGCAGGAGGACTGGGACAGCGAATTCCAGCGCTTCCCGCGCCTCTTCGAGGGTCATGAGAGTATTCCCGGCCTGACCTGGCCGACAACCACTTTCAGCGATGCGATGACGGTCTATCTCGGCAATCGCCGGGTCGATATCATGCACCTGGGGCGCGCCCATACGGCGGGCGATGCGGTGATCCATGTGCCTGATCAGAACGTCATGTTCACCGGCGATATCGTCGAATATCACTCCGCCTGCTATTGCGGCGACGGGCATTTCGCGGATTGGGGCGATACGCTCGACAATATCAAGTGGTTCGACGTGGACGCGATTGCGCCGGGGCGCGGCGATGCGCTGGTCGGCAAGGAGATGGTGAATGCGGCCATCGAGAACACCCGCGATTTCGTGGAGTCGACCTATCGCCCGGCAGCCCGTGTCGCGGCGCGTGGTGGCAGCCTGAAAGAGGCTTGGGACGCGGTGCGCGCGGAATGCGACCCCAAGTTCGGCGACTACGCGATCTACGAACACTGCCTGCCCTTCAACGTGGCCCGCGCCTATGACGAGGCGCGCGGCATCGACACGCCGCGCATCTGGACGGCGCAGCGCGACCTGGAAATGTGGGAGGCCCTGCAGGGGTAAGCGGTGATGCGCGATCCGTTCCTGACCATGGCGCTGAACAATGCCTGGGCGAATGCGACGCTTTACGGGGCGATTTCCGGGCTGTCAGAGGCGGCGTTTGCCGCCCCGCGGCCGGGGTTCTTTCCGTCGCTCAAGGCCACGCTAAACCACATCTACGAGGTCGATCTCTACTACGTTGATGCGCTGGAGGCGGGTGGGTGTGCCCGGTCCGTTTATGACCGGGAGGAGATCGGATCGGTGGCGGAACTGGCCAAGGCGCAGGCTGATGTGGACATGCGGCTGGCGCGCTTCTGTCAGGGCCTGACACCGCAGATGCTGGAAGAGGACCGCGTTACGGAACGCCGTGAGGGCAAGGTGACGGAGAAGGTCGGCGCGCTGCTGCTGCATCTTTTCCAGCACCAGATTCACCACCGGGGGCAGGCGCATACGATGGTGCATGACGCCGGGATCGCGCCGCCGCAGCTTGACGATTTTCACCTGGACTATGGCCGCGTGCCAAGCGCGCAGGCCTATTGGAATTGATCCTCGGGGAGGAGGAGCCGATGAACCAGATCAGCGACAAGAAGATTTTCGAGGTGCCGCTCTATGCCTATGAGCGGTCCCCCGATCAGGACGCGCCCGCGCCCGTGCGCCGCAAGGTGGTGGTGATCGGGGCGGGGCCCATCGGGCTTGGGGCCGCCATCGACCTTGCGCAGCAGGGGGTGGAGGTCGTCGTTCTGGACGACAATGACAAGGTCAGTTTCGGCAGCCGCGCGATCTGCTTTGCCAAGCGGCCGCTTGAAATTCTCGACCGGCTCGGCTGCGGGCATGAGATGGTGGCAAAGGGCGTTGAATGGCAGCTTGGCAAGGTGTTCTTCGACGAGCGGCAGGTCTATGAATTCAACCTGTTGCCTGAAAAGGGCCACGAGTTCCCGGCCTTCATCAACCTGCAACAGTATTACTTCGAAGAGTACTTGGTGAACCGGGTCCGCGCGATGCAGGCCCAAGGCGCACCGATCGAGATCCGGGGCCGCAACAAGGTACTGCGCGTGACAGACACGGGCGACCATGTCAGCCTGCTGATCGACACGCCCGAGGGGGAATACAAGCTGGAGGCCGACTGGCTGATCGCCTGCGACGGGGCAGCCTCGCCCACCCGCGCGATGATGGGGCTCGATTTCGTGGGCCGTGTCTTCGAGGACAATTTCCTGATCGCCGATGTGATCATGGAGGCCGATTTCCCGACCGAACGCTGGTTCTGGTTCGACCCGCCCTTCAACCGGGGGCAATCGGCGCTGCTGCACAAGCAGCCCGACGGGGTCTGGCGGATCGACCTGCAACTGGGTTGGGACATCGATAAGGAGGAAGAAAAGAAACCCGAGAACGTCATTCCGCGACTGAAGGCGATGCTGGGCGAGGATGTGAGGTTCGAGCTGGAATGGGTCTCGATCTACACCTTCCAGTGCCGGCGGATGGAGAAGTTTCGCCATGGCCGGGTGATCTTCGCGGGCGATTCCGCGCATCAGGTGTCGCCGTTCGGCGCGCGGGGCGCGAATTCCGGGCTTCAGGATACCGACAATCTCGGTTGGAAGCTGAAGCTGGTGATGGACGGCATCGCGCCCGAAAGCCTGCTGGACAGCTATGATGTCGAGCGGGTGCATGGCGCGGATGAGAACATCCTCAATTCCTCGCGTTCCACGGATTTCATCACGCCGAAGTCGGAGATGAGCCGGGTGTTGCGCGACGCGGTGCTGGACCTGTCCGAACATTACGCATTTGCCCGGCCCTTGGTGAATTCCGGCCGCCTCAGCGTGCCCTGCACCTATGACGGTTCGCCGCTCAACACGCCCGACGCGCTGCCCGGCGGCCCGGCGCGCTCGCGCCCCGGCAGCCCTTGCGCGGATGCGCCTATGGGCGACGGCTACCTGCTGCCGCACCTGGGGGACCGGTTTACGCTGCTGACCATCGGAGCCGAGGCGCCGGAGCGCGTGGAGGCGGAGGGGCTGAGTGTTCATCGCCTTGCACTGGACACCACGCCGGAGGTCAGGGAACGCTATCTGGGCGACGCGGCAAGCGCGGTCTATCTGATCCGCCCCGATCAGCACGTCGCCGCCCGCTGGCCCGCCTATGACGCCGCCGCCGTCGAAACCGCGCTGAAACGCGCCATCGGCAAGGAGTGAGCCCCATGTCCGACCTGATCCTGACCCCCAACATTCCTGGCGCGGATGATTTCTACGCCGAGCTTCTGGCCAGCCATGAGGGCCTGAGCAAAGCCGAAAGCGATGCACTGAACGCAAGGCTGGTGCTGGTGCTGGCCAACCATATCGGCGACCGGGCGATCCTGAGCGATGCCCTGAAAGCCGCCGCCCTGTCCAAGGAGGACGCCGCATGAAGATCGAACAGATTCACCACGTCGCCTATCGCTGCAAGGACGCGAAGGAAACCGTCGAGTGGTATAACAAGATGCTCAAGATGGATTTCGTGCTGGCGATTGCCGAGGACCACGTGCCCTCGACCCACGAGCCTGACCCGTACATGCATATCTTCATGGATGCGGGGAACGGCAACGTTCTGGCCTTCTTCGAGCTGCCCACCAAGCCTGAAATGGGCCGCGATCCCAACACGCCCATCTGGGTGCAGCATATCGCCTTCAAGGTGAAGGACCGCGATGAGCTGATCGCCTTCAAGGAGCATCTGGAGGCCAATGGCGTCGAGGTGCTGGGTGTCACCGACCATTCCATCTTCCATTCCATCTATTTCTTCGATCCCAATGGCCACCGGATCGAACTGGCCTGCCCGGACCCGGAGGAAGAGGCGCTGCTCAAGCGCATGGACGCGGTGAAATGGGATATGCTGGAGGAATGGTCGCGGACCAAGAAAGCCCCGCAGCATGCCGCATGGCTGCACGCCAAGGAGCTGAACAAGGCCTGAATTTCAGGGCCGGGGCAGGGGGGAGAGGACCAGCCCCGGTTCTTACGCAAAAGGAAACGCGCGATGACCACCCATGATCTGCCCAAGGGCATGGTGACGGCGGCGACCCGTCCCAATGAACTGCAATACATGCCGGGTTTCGGCAATGATTTCGAAACCGAGGCGCTGCCCGGCGCCCTGCCGCAGGGCATGAACAGCCCCCAGAAATGCAATTACGGGCTTTATGGTGAGCAGCTTTCCGGCACGGCCTTCACCGCGCCGAGCCACCAGAACGAACGGACCTGGTGCTATCGCATCCGGCCGTCTGTCAAGCATTCCGGGCGCTACACCAAGATCGACCTGCCCTACTGGAAATCCGCCCCGCATGTGGACCCGGACGTGATTTCGCTCGGCCAGTACCGGTGGGACCCGGTGCCCCATTCCGACGAAGGGCTGACCTGGCTGACGGGCATGCGGACGATGACCACAGCGGGGGACGTGAACACGCAGGTCGGTATGGCGAGCCATATCTACCTGGTGACGGAGTCGATGGTGGACGCCTATTTCTACTCCGCCGACAGCGAATTACTGGTTGTCCCTCAAGAGGGGCGGCTGCGGTTTTGCACGGAATTGGGCGTGATCGACCTGGAGCCGCAGGAGATCGCCATTCTGCCGCGCGGGCTGGTCTACCGGGTGGAGGTGCTGGACGGACCCTGCCGGGGCTTCGTTTGCGAAAACTACGGCCAGAAATTCGACCTTCCGGGGCGCGGCCCCATCGGGGCCAACTGCATGGCGAACCGGCGCGATTTCAAGACGCCGGTCGCGGCGTTTGAAGACCGCGAAGTGCCCTCGACCCTGACCATCAAGTGGTGCGGGCAATTCCACGAGACGCGGATCGGGCACAGCCCGCTCGACGTGGTGGCGTGGCATGGCAATTACGCGCCGGTGAAATATGACCTGACCACCTATTGCCCGGTGGGTGCGATCCTCTTTGACCATCCCGACCCGTCGATCTTCACGGTGCTGACCGCGCCTTCGGGCGTGGAAGGCACGGCGAATATCGACTTCGTGCTGTTCCGCGAACGCTGGATGGTGGCCGAAAATACCTTCCGCCCGCCCTGGTATCACAAGAACGTCATGTCGGAGCTGATGGGCAATATCTATGGCCAGTACGATGCCAAGCCTCAGGGGTTTGTTCCCGGCGGGATGTCTCTGCATAACATGATGCTGCCGCACGGGCCGGACAAAAGCGCCTTCGAAGGCGCTTCCAACGCGGAACTCAAGGCTGAGAAGCTGGACAACACCATGAGCTTCATGTTCGAAACCCGCTTTCCGCAGCACTTGACGGCCTTTGCCGCGAAAGAAGCCCCCCTGCAGGACGACTATATCGACTGTTGGGAGAGCCTTGAAAAGAAGTTCGACGGCACGCCGGGTGTGAAGTAGGGTGACCAAGAATTTTCGAAAATTCTTGGGAACTTTCTTCGAAGAAAGTTTCGCGGAGACGAGATGAAACTCTACACCTATTGGCGGTCGAGCTGTTCCTACCGGGTGCGCATCGCGCTCGGACTGAAGGGGCTGGCGTGGGAGAGTATCCCGGTCCACCTGGTGAAAGGTGAACAGCGCGATCCCTCCTACCTGGCGCATAACCCGTCTGGTTTCGTGCCGGTGCTGGTGCTGGACGATGGGACAGAACTTGTTCAGTCGCTGGCCATTCTCGACTACCTGGAGGCGGCCTGGCCCAATCCGCCGCTACTGCCCGCCGACCCGCTGGCCCGTGCCCGCGTGCTGGCGGCGGCCCATGTCATTGCCATGGACACGCAGCCGGTCACCAATGTGGGCGTCGTGGCGCATCTAAAATCCGCCTGTGGCGCCGATCAACAGGGCGGCATCGACTGGATGGTGCATTTCATGGAGCGCAACTTCGCGGCCTTTGAGAGGCTGATTGCGCCGGAAGGTCGTTTCTGCTTGGGCGACGCGCCGACCTGGGCCGATATTTGCCTGATCCCGCAGCTATACAACGCTCATCGGTGGGGGGTGGGCCTGTTCCGCTTCCCCCGCCTGCTAGAGATCGAGCGTGCCGCGCTGGCCCTTCCGGCCTTCGACGCGGCGCGCCCTGAAACCCAACCCGACGCCGAATGAGGACCGCATGACCGGATTACGACACAGCTGGGTCGACAGCGCCAATGACCCCGAGACCGATTTCCCCCTCAACAACCTGCCCTATGGCGTGTTTTCGCCCAAGGGCGGTGATGCACGCTGCGGAGTTGCGATTGGCGAGATGATCCTTGAC
>NZ_MNBL01000139.1 GCF_001879695.1 Nioella sediminis | reverse complement strand
GCGGCTGTTGGCCCGCCGGTAAACGCGATGCGCGCCACCAGCGGATGTTTCGTCAGCGCCTCGCCGCAGGCGATGCCGCCGGTGACGATATTGACCACACCGTCGGGAATGCCCGCCTCAGCCACCAGCTTGCCGAATTCCAGTAGCGGCGCGGAGGCATGTTCCGAGGCTTTCAGAACGATGGTGTTGCCGGTCGCCAGCGCCGGGCCGATCTTGACGGCGCTCAGGAACATCTGCGAATTCCACGGGATCACGGCGGCGATCACGCCAAGCGGCTCACGGTTGGTGAAAACGAACATGTCAGGCTTGTCAATCGGCAGGGTCTCGCCATGGATCTTGTCGGCAGCCCCTGCGTAGAACCGCAGGAATTCCGCGATATAGCTGGCCTGCCAGCGGGTTTCCTTGAACATCTTGCCGGTGTCGCGGGTCTCGATCCGGCCGATATGTTCGGAATTCGCCGCCAGCAGGTCCGCCAGCCGCCCCAGGCACTTGCCGCGTTCGGTCGGCGTCATCTGTCCCCAGGGACCATCCAGCGCCGCGTGGGCCGCGCGAACCGCACGGTCAACGTCTTCGGGCGTGGCTTCGGGGATTTCGCACCAGTCCTCGCCTGTTGCCGGGTCGAAGGTGGTGAAACGCGCGGCATCCGACGCCTGCACCCATTCCCCACCGATCAGCATGTCATATCGCTGCAACTCGCCCATCAGTTCACGGCCCCCATGGTTTGCACGGTTTTCGGTGTGACGCGGTGATAAGCGCCATCGAGATAGGTCAGCGGCTCTCGGTCGCCATGGCCCACGGCCTCGACCCGCCCAAAGACCACCAGATGACTGCCGGACTGAACCACATTGTCGACACTGCAAGCGAAACTGGTCGCCCCCTCGATCTGCGGTGGCATGCCCTTGTCACCCTGACAGGGAATGCCAGTGAACCGATCCGCGAATTCGCGGTCATGGGCCCCGGCAAAGCGGTCGGCAATGCTGTCGCTGTGATCGGGCAAAACGTTGACGCAGAAGCGCCCGTTGCCCTCGACCGCCGCCGCGATGCGGCTTTTGGCGTGCAGGCAAACCAGAACGGTCGGCGGATCGGCGGAAACCGAGGAAAAGGCGCTTACGGTCGCGCCGTGGCGACCTGCGGTGCCGTCGGTTGTGACCACGGTCACACTCGACGCCACGCGGCGCATGGCGGTGATGAAATCGGACCGCTCGACGGCGGATGTTGGGGGCGTTCCCTGCATCGCAACCTCCCTTGCTCTGCTGTTTCGCGTAAGGGGAGAGTTGCAGATTCTGACATATCTGTATAACGAATTATTTTAAGCGATAAATTCAACTATCTTGAAGTGTAACGCCATGAACCTCGCCGCCCTGCAAACCTTCGTGGCCATCGTCGAAACCGGATCGCTCGTGCGCGCCTCGGAGCGGCTGCATGTGACGCAATCGACCGTGACCATGCGGCTGAAGGCGCTGGAGGCAGATTTGGGCCAAACCGTGCTGAACCGGCAGAAGTCGGGCGTGACCCTGACGCCTGCGGGCACAAAGCTGCTGAACTACGCCCAGATCATGATCGGGCTTTGGCGTCAGGCCAAGCTGGAAGCCGGGCTGCCGACGGGCGTCAACATGATCTGCAATTTCGGCTGCACGCCAGAGCTTTGGCCGATTGGAGGAAAGCGC
Source organism: Nioella sediminis (assembly GCF_001879695.1). Lineage (GTDB taxonomy): Bacteria > Pseudomonadota > Alphaproteobacteria > Rhodobacterales > Rhodobacteraceae > Nioella > Nioella sediminis. Next base: position 5,584 of record NZ_MNBL01000139.1, on the reverse strand, counting down.
ATCTTCGACATGATCCGCGCGCGCCAGCCAGATATCGCCTTGTCCGTCTATCACGGCAGCCCCGAGGTACTGGACAGATGGACCGCGACTGGCCAGATCGACCTGTGCCTGACCCGCGACCCGGTGGCGCGCAAGGGCCAGACGGTGCTGCCCCTGCCCGCCGATGAATTGGCGCTTTATTCCGATCGGCCCGATACGCCCGTTCGCAGCGGATCGAATTACATCTTCGTGGACTACGGCGAGGATTTCCGCCGCAGCCATGGCGAGGAATATCACGACGCAGGCACTGCCCGAACCACCTTCAACGCCGCCAGCGCCGCACTGGATTACTTGCTGGAAGTGGGCGGATCGGTCTATCTGCCCCGGTCCCTGGTTGCAGCCCGAACCGATGCCACGGGGCTGTATGAAATCGCCGATGCCCCGCTCTTTTCCCTTGGCACCTATCTGCTGATGCCAGAGGCCGCGAAAAGCACCTGGGACTGGATCGCCGAGGCTTTTGCGCAAGGCTGACTCCATCTGGCAAATTGCGCGCCCCGCACCAGTTTGCTAGCCTGCCGCCAGCACCGGGGAGGGTGCAGGGACATCATGCTCGACTACACACATAATGGCTGGCTTGTCGCGGCCTCTCTGGCCGTGGCCCTGATGGCTGGCTTCACGGGGCTGTCCCTGACCCATGGCGCGTCGCGGCTGGACCGGCCAAGGCGCAAGATCATCGTGGCGCTGGCAGCAGTGGTTCTGGGCGGTGGCATCTGGTCGATGCATTTCGTGGCGATGCTGGGGCTGCAACTGCCGATCCTGTTCTATTACGACGCGCTGATCACGCTCGCCTCGGCCCTGATCGCGATCCTGATGGTGGGGCTGGCGCTGCTGCTATTGCATTTCCGCGCCCGGTCTTTGCCGGTCATTGTCGGTGCGGGCACGATCGTGGGGCTTGGTATCGTGGTGATGCATTACGTGGGCATGGCCGGGATGCAGCTGTGCAGACCGGTCTACACGGCTGTGGATGTCGCGATCGCGACAGTGGCGTCGGTCGTGCTGTCGGTGCTGGCGATCTGGGTCGCTTATGACAGCCGCACGCATCGAAACATCCTGCTTGGCACCGCCTGCTTCGGGCTGGCGGTCTTTACCATGCATTTCGTGGCGACGGGCCTGACCGGCTTTACCGCCGCGGATGCGGGCGGCGGGGCCGGGCCGACGCTGAGCAACCAGGTGCTGGCCATGGGCGTCACGGTCTCGGCCTTTCTGATCTGCGGGGCCTTCCTGCTGACCGGCATCACCTTTATCGAGCCTGCCCCCAGTGCCACCATGCCCCCACCGTCGCCCCCCCCGGCACCGCGCGCGACCGCAAGCGCCACGGCAGGCGTTCCATATGAGCGCGACGGCAAGACGGTCTTTGCCACCCCGTCCCGCATTGCCGCCATTCGTGCGGAAGGGCATTACACGGTGCTCTATGTCGGGGCCGAGAAACTCTTCTGCCCCTGGACCATATCCGAGGCAGACGAGCGCCTGGCATCTGCGGGCTTCCTGCGGGTTCATCGCAGCTACCTCGTGAACCCCGCGCATGTCTCCAGCTTCGAGCGGCACAAGGACAATGGCACCTGCTATTTCGAGGGAGTCGCCTCGCTTCCCAAAGTGCCCGTCAGCCGATCACGCCTGAGCGACATTCGGGAGGCGCTCGGGCTCTGATCGCAACTCGTGCAGCCCATTCGCATTTCGTGAAACAGATGGCGCGGCCTGTTCCCGGCCGCTGGAATGCAACCGCAGACTGATTGTTCCATGTCTCCAGACCCGACAGGCCAAGGCCACGGGCGCAGGGAGGACAACAGACATGATACCAGCCGGTTTCGAGTATCACCGGCCGACCGATACGGCGTCGGCCATCAGCATCTTGCAGGAACACGGGGATGAAGCGCGGGTCATCGCGGGCGGGCACAGCCTGATCCCGATGATGAAGCTGCGCATGGCCGATCTGGCCCATGTGATCGACCTACAGGATATTCAGGAGATGAAGGGTATCGAGATCGGCGCGGACAGCGTCACGCTCGGTGCCATGGTCACCCAGCACGAGCTGATCACCCATGACGGGTTGGCGGCGGCGGTGCCGATCATCCGCGAGGCCGCTTTGCAGATCGCGGACCCGCAGGTGCGCTACATGGGCACCGTCGGCGGCAACGTCGCCAATGGCGATCCGGGCAACGACATGCCGGGGCTGATGCAGTGCCTCGATGCGTCCTTTGAACTGGTGGGCCCCGACGGCACCCGGACCGTGGCCGCGCGCGACTTCTACGAGGCCGCCTATTTCACCGCCCGCGAGGATGAGGAGATCATGACCCGGATCATGATCCCGGTGCCGGCGGCTGGCGTGGGTCAGGCCTATGAGAAGCAGAAGCGCAAGATCGGTGACTATGCCACCGCCGCTGCTGCCGTGATGGTCGGGAAAGGGTCGGCCTCGGTCGCGATGACCAACCTTGCCGACACGCCGATCTGGTCGGAAGCGGCCAGCGCCGCGCTGGCGGCTCGTGACGTGGAGGGCTGCGTGGCCGCCATGCTCGACGCCATCGACCCGGTCGAGGACAACCGCGGCCCGGTCGAATTCAAGAAACATGTCGCCGCCATCATGCTGCGCCGCGCCATCGCGCGCGCCATTAGCCGCGCGGGCTGAGGAGAACACTCATGTCAAAGATGCACGTAAAACTGAACGTGAACGGGCGCGAGGTTGAAGGCCTTGCGGAACCGCGCACGCTGCTGATCCATTTCCTGCGGGAAAACCTGCGGATCACCGGCCCCCATATCGGCTGCGAGACCAGCCATTGCGGGGCCTGCACGGTGGATCTGAACGGCAAGTCCGTGAAATCCTGCACCGTCTTCGTGGCGCAGGCCAACGGGGCCGAGGTGACCACGGTCGAGGGGCTCGTCAACGATGACGGCAGCCTCGGCGTGATCCAGGAGATGTTCCGCGAACATCACGGGCTGCAATGCGGCTTCTGCACGCCGGGGATGATCACCCGCGCGCACCGCCTGCTTCAGGAAAACCCGACGCCCACGGAGGAAGAGGTGCGGTTCGGCATGGCCGGAAACCTCTGCCGCTGCACCGGCTACCAGAACATCGTCAAGGCCATCATGGCGTCGGCCGACATGCTGAACGCCCAGAAGGAGGCTGCGGAATGAACGACCAGAGCATGACCCCCGAAGAACGCGCCGCCAATCTCAAGGGCATGGGCTGCTCGCGCAAGCGGGTGGAGGATGTGCGCTTTACCCAAGGCAAGGGCAACTATGTCGATGACATCAAGCTCGACGGGATGCTGTTTGGCGATTTCGTCCGCTCGCCCTATGCCCATGCGCGGATCAAGAGCGTCAACAAGGAGGCCGCGCTGGCCCTGCCCGGTGTTGTCGCCGTTCTGACCGCCGAGGACCTCGCGCCGCTCGGGCTCCACTGGATGCCGACGCTGGCGGGCGACAAGCAGATGGTGCTGGCCGATGGCAAGGTGCTGTTCCAGGGCCAGGAGGTTGCCTACGTGGTGGCCGAGGACCGCTATATCGCAGCCGATGCCGTGGAATTGGTGGAGGTGGAATACGAGGAACTGCCGGTTCTGACCGACCCGTTCGAGGCGCTGAAATCGGACGTTGTCCTGCGCGAAGACCTCGACGGTCAGACCGAGGGCGCCCATGGCCCGCGCAAGCATCACAACCACATCTTCACATGGGAAGCCGGGGAAAAGGACGCGACCGAGGCGGTGATCGGCGGGGCCGAGGTGGTGGCCGAGGAAATGGTCTATTACCACCGGACCCACCCTTGCCCGCTGGAAACCTGCGGCTGCGTTGCGTCCATGGACAAGGTCACCGGCAAGCTGACCGTCTACGGCACCTTCCAGGCGCCGCACGCGATCCGCACGGTGGTCTCGCTGATTTCCGGCATCGCGGAACACAACATCCGCATCATCAGCCCCGACATCGGCGGCGGCTTCGGCAACAAGGTGGGGGCCTATCCGGGCTATGTCTGCTCGGTCGTGGCGTCCATCGTGACGGGCAAGCCGGTAAAGTGGGTTGAGGATCGGATGGAAAACCTGATGTCCACCGCCTTCGCCCGCGACTACTGGATGCATGGCAAGATCGCGGCCACGAAAGAAGGCAAGATCACCGGGCTCTGGTGTCACACCACAGCGGACCATGGCGGGTTTGACGCCTGCGCCGACCCCACCAAGTTCCCGGCGGGTTTCATGAACATCTGCACCGGGTCCTATGACATCCCGACCGCCTACCTTGCCGTTGACGGGGTCTATACCAACAAGGCACCCGGCGGCGTCGCCTATCGCTGTTCCTTCCGGGTGACGGAAGCGGCCTATTTCATCGAACGGATGATCGAGGTTCTGGCGATCAAGCTGAACATGGACGCGGCCGAGCTGCGCCGGATCAACTTCATCCGGGCTGATCAGTTCCCCTACCAGTCGGCCCTTGGCTGGGAATACGACTCCGGCGATTACCACACCGCCTGGGACAAGGCGCTGAAGGCCGTGGACTATGACGGGCTGCGGGCCGAGCAGGCGCAGCGGGTCGAGGACTTCAAGGCCGGCAAGACGCGCAAGCTTCTGGGTATCGGCCTGACGCATTTCACGGAAATCGTGGGGGCGGGGCCGGTCAAGAACTGCGATATCCTCGGGCTTGGCATGTTCGACAGCTGCGAGATCCGCATCCACCCCACCGGATCGGCCATCGCGCGGCTTGGCACCATCAGCCAGGGTCAGGGCCATGCCACGACCTTCGCGCAGATCATCGCCAGCGAGATCGGCCTTCCCGCCGATGACATCACGCTGGAAGAGGGCGACACCGATACCGCGCCCTACGGTCTGGGCACCTACGGGTCACGCTCGACCCCGGTCGCGGGGGCGGCAACCGCCATGGCCGCCCGCAAGATCCGCGCCAAGGCGCAGATGATCGCGGCCTACCTGCTGGAGGTCCATGACGACGACGTGGAATGGGACGTGGATCGCTTCGCGGTCAAGGGCGCGCCCGAGCGCTTCAAGACCATGAAGGAGATCGCGTTTGCCGCCTACAACCAGGCCATTCCGGGGCTTGAACCGGGGCTGGAGGCGGTCAGCTACTACGATCCGCCCAACATGACCTACCCGTTCGGGGCCTATATCTGCGTGATGGAAATCGACGTGGACACCGGCGAATGGGAGATCCGGCAGTTCTATGCGCTGGACGATTGCGGCACCCGGATCAACCCGATGATCATCGAAGGGCAGGTCCATGGTGGCGTGACCGAGGCGCTGGCCATCGCCATGGGGCAGGAGATCGCCTATGACGAGATGGGCAACGTCAAGACCGGCACGCTGATGGATTTCTTCATCCCGACCGCGTGGGAAACGCCCAACTACACCACCGATCACACGGTGACGCCGTCGCCGCATCACCCGATCGGGGCCAAGGGCGTGGGCGAAAGCCCCAACGTGGGCGGCGTTCCGGCCTTCTCGAACGCGGTGCACGATGCGTTCCGGCCCTTTGGCCTCGTGCAAAGCCACATGCCGCATGACCATTGGCGGATCTGGAAGATCGCCAACGGGCTCGGCCTGCACGGCTGATG
>NZ_MNBL01000138.1 GCF_001879695.1 Nioella sediminis | reverse complement strand
CCCGAACCGGGGAGGGTTCGATGAGCGTCACCGACATCCAGAAAGGTCTGGCCCGCGAGGGCTATGTCGCCGACGACCGTCTGGCGATGGCGCTGCATCTGGCGCAGGTGCTGGGGCGCCCCCTGCTGCTGGAAGGCCCGGCGGGCGTGGGCAAGACCGAGGTTGCCAAGGCGCTGGCCGCCTTGCGCGATACGCGGCTGATCCGGTTGCAGTGCTACGAAGGGCTCGACGCCTCCCACGCGATCTATGAATGGAACTACCAGCGGCAATTGCTGGCCATTCGCGCGGCGGAAGGCAGCGCCACCGAGGAGGCGCTCTTTGACGACAAATACCTGCTGAAACGCCCGCTTTTGGAGGCGATCAGCGAAGACACGCCGCCCGTGCTGCTGATCGACGAGATCGACCGGGCGGACGAAGAATTCGAGGCCTATCTCCTCGAAATCCTGTCCGATTTCCAGATCACGATCCCCGAGCTTGGCACCATCAAGGCGCGGTCCAGACCTGTCGTGATCCTGACCGCGAACGGCACCCGTGATCTGTCCGACGCGCTGCGGCGGCGGTGCCTTTACAGCTTCCTCGATTATCCCGACAAGGACACCGAACTTGCCATCCTCAAGGCCCGGATGCCCGCCATTGAAGGGCTGCTCGCCCGCCAGATCGTCGGCGTGGTGCAGGCGCTGCGCAAGGAGGATCTGGAAAAGACGCCGGGCATCGCCGAGATGCTGGATTGGGCCGCCGCGCTGTCCGGGCTTGGGGTGAACGATATGGCAAAGGCCCGCGACGAGGTGCAGGCAACGCTGGTTTGCCTACTGAAGACCGCCGCCGATTACGACGCCGCGCCCCCCGAGCTGATGGACCGGCTGATCGGGAAGGTCGCGTGATGCAGGTCACGCGCTTTCCTTCCCGCGCGGACGGGCTGGCCGACCGGATGTCGGGCTTCATCGCGCATCTGCGGATGAACGGCCTGCGTGTGGGGCCAAGGGAAACCGGCGATGCGCTGGCGGCGCTTGCCGCCGTGAACGCCACCGACCGGGAGGAGGCAAGGCAGGCGCTGTGCGCGCTTCTGGCAGGCGATGCCGAGGACTGGCGGCGGTTCGACGAGCTCTTCGATGCCTACTGGTTCAACGCGGGCAAACAGCGCGCGGGCACGGCGCAGACCGGCCATGTCCGGGTGCAGGCCGCAAAGCCGAGGATCTGGCAACAGGACAAGGGGGAGGAAGCGGAGGATCGTCACTCACGGAACGACGATGCCATCACCCCCGACCCCGGCGACGGTGAAGCCGATGGGACAGACGGGAAGCTGATCGCGACCCGTTCGGCAAACCTCAACCGCCGGGACCTGCC
>NZ_MNBL01000137.1 GCF_001879695.1 Nioella sediminis | reverse complement strand
ATATCGTCGCCCGGGAAGTCGTATTCGGACAGCAGCTCGCGGACTTCCATTTCCACCAGCTCCAGCAGTTCCTCGTCATCGACCTGGTCGACTTTGTTGAGGAACACGACCATGGCGGGGATACCCACCTGGCGGCCCAGAAGGATGTGCTCGCGGGTCTGCGGCATCGGGCCGTCAGCGGCGTTCACCACCAGGATCGCGCCGTCCATCTGGGCGGCACCGGTGATCATGTTCTTCACGTAGTCGGCGTGGCCGGGGCAGTCCACGTGGGCGTAGTGGCGGTTGTCGGTCTCGTATTCCACGTGAGCGGTCGAGATCGTGATCCCGCGGGCCTTCTCTTCCGGCGCGCCGTCGATCTGGTCATAGGCCTTGAAGTCACCGAAATACTTGGTGATCGCCGCCGTCAGCGTCGTCTTGCCGTGGTCAACGTGACCGATCGTGCCGATGTTACAATGCGGCTTGCCGCGCTCAAACTTTTCCTTTGCCAT
>NZ_MNBL01000136.1 GCF_001879695.1 Nioella sediminis | reverse complement strand
GGTACGACAACGAATGGGGCTTCTCGGCGCGCATGGCCGATGTGGCCGCCCATATGGGCCGCATGCTGAACTGATCAGCCCTGCCAGACCGCATCGGAACGCCCGCCCTCGCAGCGGGCGTTTTTTGTTGCGTTTCACCCCCCTGCCCGCATCAACCCCGGTTCATGGCGCTAAACCTTTGGCCCAATCCGGCCGGTGTGAACCGCAGGTGGATGGCCCCGGCCGCCACCGTCCCCTTTCTGTTGGTCACGGCCCCGCCAAACGGGGGTCACCCAAGACCCAAGACCAACCTCAAGAAAGGATATATCCCATGAAACGCACTGCCATCGCTCTCGCCCTTCTGCTGCCCTCCACCGCGGTTTTCGCCTCGGGCAGCCCCGTTGCCCAGGACGTGCAGGACCAGATCACCGCGCTGCTGACCGCCGATGGCTACGAGGTTCGCTCGATCCAGATGGAAGACGGCAATTACGAGGCCTATGCCATGCGCGACGGCGCCCGGTTCGAGGTCTATCTCGACGAGAACCTGACCATCCTGCGCGTGGAAGAAGACGATTGATCTCGTCCCGAAAGGGGGCAGCCAACGGGCTGCCCCCAC
>NZ_MNBL01000135.1 GCF_001879695.1 Nioella sediminis | reverse complement strand
AAGCAGGCGCTGCGCGGACCGGCCCTGGACATGCGGCGCATCCAGCGGGCGAGCCTTGCGCGCGGGGGCGAGCCGCTGGACCTCTATCGCCGCGCCCGCCCGCCCCGGCCCATGCGGATCGTGGCACTATGCGATGTCAGCGGCTCGATGACCGTCTATTCCCGTGTGTTCCTGGCGTTTCTGAAAGGGCTTGTCGGCAGCGGCTGCGAGGCGGATGCCTACCTCTTCCACACGCGCCTGATGCGGGTGACGGACGCGCTGCGCGATCATGACAGCATCCGCGCCGCCGGGCGGTTGTCGCTGATGGCCGAGGGGTTCGGCGGCGGCACGGATATCTCCGGCAGCCTCGAAAGCTTCCTGGGGGGCTACGGCGCACGGGCGCTGAATGGCCGAACCATCGTGCTGATCCTGTCGGACGGCTACTGCACGCGAGAACCGCAGGCACTGGCCGACGTGCTGGCCCGCATCCGCCGCAAGGCCCGGCGCATCGTTTGGCTGAACCCGCTGAAAGGCTGGGCGGATTACGCCCCCGTCGCTGCGGCCATGCAGGCCGCGCTGCCCCATCTCGACGCCCACCTGCCGGCCAACACGCTTGATGCGCTGGCCGCGCTGGAACCCGAATTCCGGAAGCTGTGAAAGGACATCCCATGGCAGGTTTCGACATCTTCGACACGGTTGAGCGGTTGCGCAAGGAAGGCGATGCCTTCTGCGTCGCAACCGTGCTGCGCACTGCGGACGCGACCAGTGCCAAGGCCGGGGCCAAGGCCGCCGTGACGCGGACCGGCGACATCCTCGGGCACCTTGGCGGGGCCTGCGTGCAGCGGGCGGTGCGCACGGCGGCGGGCGAGGCACTGGCCGAGGGCGCCCCCCGGATGATCCGCGTGAAACCCTCTGACAAGGTGGTGGCCATGACCGACCCTGACGGCGTGCAGACCTACAAGAGCGGCTGCCCTTCAGGCGGCACGGTGGATCTGCTGATCGAACCCTACCAGCACGCGCCCCGGCTGGTGATCTTTGGCGAGAGCCCGATCGCGCGGGCGCTCGCGGCCCATGCGACCCTGACAGGGCTGCGCGTTTTCGTGTCGGGGGCCTTCGAAGGGGCAAACACGACGCGGTTCGATCCCGAAGAGATCGACAGTCTGGGCATCGAACCGCGCGATTTCGTTGTCGTGGCCTCGCAGGGCAAGGGCGACGGTGTGGCGCTGAAGGCGGCGCTGGAAACGCCCGCGCGGCGCGTGTCGATGGTGGCCAGCCGCCGCAAGGCCGAGGTGCTGGCGGGGAAGCTTGTCGATCAGGGCATGGAGCCCTCCCGCGTGGCGCGGCTCAAATCCCCCGCCGGGCTCGATATCCGCGCCATCGACCCCCATGAAATCGCGCTGTCGATCCTTGCCGAGATCGTGCTGTGGCGAAATACCGATAGCGAAAGGGAAAGCAGCCATGATGAAAAGCGTGCGTGACTGGTTTCGGGCCCGCTGGCCCGCGCCCCCGGAAATGACCCCCGAAGAAAAGGCCGAAGCCGCCCTTCGCGCCTATCCCAGATGTTGCTGAGCAGAGGAAACAAGACATGGACCTGAGCGACGAAATCCGTATCCAAGCCCCCCGCGACGTGGTGTACCGCGCGCTCAATGACCCCGAGATCCTGCGCGAATGCATCCCCGGCTGCGAGGAATTGATCCAGCATTCGCCAGAGAACCTGGAGGCCAAGGTGGTGCTGAAGATCGGCCCGGTGAAGGCGCGCTTTGCAGGAGAGGTGACGTTGGACACGACGAACGCGCCGGATGGCTTCACGCTGACCGGCGAAGGCAAGGGCGGTGCGGCGGGCTTCGCAAAGGGCGGGGCCGAGGTGACCCTGACCGAGGACGGCCCCGAGACCATCCTCGCCTATACCGCCACGGTCGATATCGGCGGCAAGATCGCGCAGCTTGGCAGCCGGCTGATCGCGGGCACCGCCAAGAAACTGTCGGGCAAGTTCTTCACCCGCTTCGGCGAGATCGTCTCCGAGCAATCGGTCGGCTGACCGGTTTAGGAACCGGTTGCAATTCGCCCCGTCCCGCTGTCTGATTTCCCGCACGATGGACAGCGGGAGGCAGCGGGCCGGGATGACGGTGACCCTGAAGGATGTGGCAGAGCGGGCGGGCGTCTCGCGCTCGGCGGTGTCGCGGACGTTCACACCCGGCGCATCGGTTTCCGCCAAGACCCGATCCAAGGTTGAACAGGCCGCGGCAGAGCTTGGATACGCACCAAGCGCGCTGGCCTCGGGCCTGTCCACCGGGCGCACCAAGCTGATCGGCCTGGTGTCCAACAACTTCCGAAACCCGATCTTTCTGGAGGTCTTCGACCTCTTTACCCGCGCCATCCAGGACCGTGGATTGCGCCCGCTGCTGGTAAACCTGTCGGAGGATACCGACCCCGAGGCCGCCATTCGCATGTTGCGGCAATACTCGGTGGATGCGGTGATCGTGGCGTCCTCAACCCTGTCGGCAGCCTTTGCGGCAAATTGCAAGGCCGCAGGGCTGCCCGTGGTCCATGCGTTCGGGCGGGCGACCAGATACCCCGAGGTGCCGGTGGTGGGCATCGACAATGTCGAGGCAGGCCGCATGGCGGCGCGGGCGCTGCTGGCGCGGGGCTATCGCGACATCGGGTTTCTGGGTGGCCCCGCCGGGGCGACAACCACGCAGGACCGGCTTGCGGGCTTTCGTCAGGAACTGGCCCGGCATCCCGGTTGCCGTCTGCGGGAAAGCTTCGCCAGCACGTATTCGCATGACGCCGGCGCGGTCGAGATGTCACGGCTGATGGACTCCGGCCCCCTGGCCGAAGCCTATTTCTGCGGCGATGACGTGATTGCCATCGGCGCGCTAGGGGTATTGCGAAAGGCCGGGCGCGAGGTGCCCGGTGATGTGGGATTGATCGGGTTCAACGATATGGAGGCGGCCTCCTGGGATTTGGTGACCCTGACCACCATTCGCCAGCCTCTGGATGAGATCATTGCGGTCTCGGTCGGGCAGGCCATTGCTCTGTCGGAACAGCCAGAGACCCCTGTCACGCAGACCCTGCTGCCCCTGACCCTCATTGAGCGTGGTACGCTCCGCCCGGAGATGTGAGCGGGGAAGGCCCTTCGAAGGGCCTTTCAACGCGTTTTCGAAAACGCGTCCCCGCGCATCCCTCATACCTCTCGGAACATCGGAGGGCGGGCATCGACCCAGACACCATCCGCCTTCCCGCTCTCGGCCACGGCAAATACCGCCGCCATGGACCGCAGACCATCTTCGGCACGCGGATAGAGATCGGCGGCAGGGTCCATCGCACGGCCCTCTTTCCCAGCCCGGATCGCCTCGGCCAGATCGCGGTAGATATTGGCGAAGGCCAAAGGCATCCCCTCGGCATGGCCCACGGTCACGCGGCTCGACCGGTCAGCCTCGGGCGAAAGCCCCCCTTCCCCGCGTTCGATCACCTGCAACCGGCCCCGCAGCGGCATCCAGTAAAGCTGGTTGGGCTGTTCCTGGCTCCAGCGCAGACCGCCGTTTTCGCCGAAGACCTGCAGGGTCAGACCGTGCTGACGGCCAAGCGCAACGGATGATGTCCAGAGCCGCCCCACGGCCCCGCCATCGAAGCGCAGGTTGACCATCGCGTCATCCTCCAGCTCGCGGCTGGCGA
>NZ_MNBL01000134.1 GCF_001879695.1 Nioella sediminis | reverse complement strand
ACAGCCGCTCCGCCTCCTGCCCGATCACGAAGCTCGCCATATGCAGCGCGTGGATGCCGCAATCGGCGAATTGCGCGGACACACCTGCCTGAGCCGGATCATAGCGCCAGCGCACACGCGGGTTGTCGGCATCGGCGGCGTCGGCGTGGTGGCCATGGGCAAACTCTGCCTTGACCAGCCGGATCGCCCCCAGATCGCCCCGCGCCACCATCGCGCGCATGTGACGGACCAGAGGATAGCCGGTATAGCCGTAATTCACCGCGCAGATCCGGCCCGTCGCGCGGGCGAGTTTCACGATCTCTTCGCCCTCTTCGACGGTCATGGTCATGGGCTTTTCGCAGAGCACGTGAAAGCCTGCCTCCAGATAGGCCTTGGTGATCTCGAAATGAGTCGCATTCGGCGTGGCAACGGTCACCAAGTCGATACGGTCCTCCCTGCCTCGCTCGCCCTCCAGCATCTCGCGCCAGTCGCCATAGGCGCGGTCCGCCGCCAGCCCGAGCCGCTTGCCGTAATCGCGGCCCGCGTCAGGGCGGTGATCCAGCGCGCCCGCGACAAAGGCGAACTCTCCGTCCAGCCCCGCCCCAAGCCGGTGCGCCGGACCGATCTGGCTGCCTTCGCCGCCGCCGATCATGCCCCAGTTCAGTTTTCCCATGGCAGCTCTCCCTCAGTCAAAGCCAATGGATGTCAGGTAGTCCCGGTTCGCCTTTGCATCGGCGATCGGGGAAATGTCCAGTGTCGGATCGCAATCTTGCTCGACCGTGCACCAGCCGCGATAGCCGCGTTCCAGCAGCAGGCGCCGCACGGCCTGAAAGTTCACGTCGCCCCGGCCCAAATTGCAGAAGATGCCCTGCCCGCAGGCCTCATAGAACCCGGTGCGGTTGGCGATGACCCTGGCCTTCACGGCAGGGTCGATATCCTTGAAATGGAGATAGCTGATCCGGTCCAGATGCCGTTTGAGGAAGGCCACGGGATCATAGCCCGCATAGGAATGGTGGCCGGTGTCGAAGCAGATCTTCAGCAGATCCGGATCGGTCTCGTCGAGCAGCCGTTCCAGTTCCGGCTCGAAGTCGATGAACCCGCCCGCATGGGCATGGATCGAGACCGTGAGCCCATAGACCTCGGCCCCCATTCTGGCGATGGTCACGATCCGGTTGCGGAACGCGACCCATTCGTCAGGCTCCATCTGCACCGCCTCGTCAGCGCGACCTGCCGTGGGGGCGCGCCGGGGGGATATGGCGTCGATCAGCACCAGATGTTTCGCGCCGAGAGAGGCGAGCGCCTTGCAGGTGCGCTCGGCCCCGTCGACCACATCCAGCCACTTGTCAGGGTCATGAAAGGGCCGGTAGACCACGCCACCGATCAGGGTCAGCCCGCAGTCCTCCAGCGCCTCGGCCAGCACCTGAGGGTTTTCCGGCATGTAGCCAACCGGCCCCAGTTCGATGCCCCGATATCCCGCCTCGGCGCATTCCCTCAGCACCTGCCGCCAGGGCGGGTTGCGCGCATCGTCGGGAAACTCGACGCCCCAGGAACAGGGCGCATTGCCGATCTGGATCATCCCCGGCCCTCAGAAATCAGATGGCGCCTGCCATGTGCGCGTGGCATCGGACGCCCGCGCCGCGGCGATGACCTGATGCACCTCCAGCCCGGCCTCGAAGGTGGGCCAGACGGCCTGCCCGGTGTCGATGGCGGTCAGGAAATCATGCGCCTCGATGATGATCTGGTCCTGATAGCCGGTGCCATGCCCCGCCCCCTGGCAAAACGGCAGGTAATCGGGGTGATCCGGCCCGGTCAGGATCTTGCGAAAGCCCTTTTGGCCGTCCGGGTCATCCTTGCGGTAGAACCAGATGGCGTTCTGATCCTCCTGATCGAAGCGGATCGCGCCTTCGGTTCCGGTGATCTCGTAGCCATAGCCCATCTTGCGACCGGTCGCGACGCGCGAGGCGTGGATATGGCCGACAACACCGCTCTCGAACCGCACCATCATCTGCACCTGATCGTCATTCGTGACCGGAATGCCGTTGCGATCGGGGTAGACGGTTTCCATGACCGCGTTCAGCTCTGCAATCGGGCCCATCAGCGCCAGGGCCGCGTTGATCGGATGCGGGGCGAGGTCACCGAGACAGCCATTGGCCTCGCCCTCGCAGCGCCATGCGGGGGTTTTCTGCGCGATGTGGAAGTCTTCCTCGTGGACACAGCGGAACCCGGTAATGCGGCCAAGCGCGCCCTCGCTCAACAGGTGCCGAACATATTGAGAGGCCGGGGTGCGGATGTAGTTGTAGGCCACCATATTGGCCACGCCCGCAGACTTGGCCGCCGCCACCATGGCCCGCGCCTCGGATGCATCCAACCCCATCGGTTTCTCGCACAGCACCGGCTTGCCCAATGCCAAAGCCGCTTCGGCGATCTGCAGATGGGTGTTCTGTGGCGAGGCAATCACGACGGCATCCACCGCGGGATCGGAAACCAGATCACGCCAGTCCTGCGCGGCGCGGGCGAATCCAAAGCCCTGCGCATAGCGCTCTGCGCTGGCCGGAGAGGAGGCCGCGATGGCCGCAAGGCGCGGCTTCAGGCGGGTTTCGAACACGGCCCCCACAGACGCAAAGGCCACCGAATGGGCCTTGCCCATATAGCCACCCCCGACGATTCCGATCCCGATTTGATTCATGGCTTCGGCCTCTCTCGTTCACATATTGCAACCGGTTGCAAAGTTGTTATCCTGAGTGCATGTTTCATGCAACCATGAATTCGGAGGGATGGGGAAATGACAGGTCTTGCGCGGCTTTCCGGCAAATCCTTTCTGGTGATCGGGCGGGCGGGCATGGATCTCTATGCCGACCCGCCGGGCGCGCGGGTGGAAGAGGCCACCGCCTTCACCACGGCGCTTGGCGGATCGTCCGCAAACATTGCCGCCGGGCTGTGCCGGTTGGGATGCAAGGCGGCGCTGGTCACGCGGGTCTCGGATGATGCGATCGGGCGGTTTTGTCTGAACCAGCTCGACGCCTACGGGATCGACCGGACCCATGTGCATCTTGAAGGCGGCGAGGCGCGCAATTCTCTGGCTGTCGTGGAAACGCGGCTGAAGAACACCCAATCGGTGATCTACCGCAACGGCGCGGCGGATTTCGAGATGACCATAGCGGATGTGGAGGCGGTGGATTACAGCGCCTATTCCGCCCTCGTCACCACTGGCACCGTCTTGGCCGCAGAACCATCTCGCAGCGCCTGTTTCCGGGCCTTCGATCTGGCCCGCGCCGCCGGTCTGCCGCTGATCTTCGACGTGGATTACCGCCCCTATTCCTGGGCCTCTGCCAAGGAGGCCGAAGAGGTCTATTCCCGCGCCGCCGCGCTTTGCGACATCATCATCGGCAATGACGTGGAGTTCGGCTTCATGGCCGGTGGCATGGAAAAGGGCCTCGACAAGGCCCGGTCGCTGATCGGGGGGGGCGCTCAGATCGTCGTCTACAAGATGGGAGAAAAAGGCGCGATCACGATCACCGCAGAGGGCGAGGTGCAAACCGGCATCTACGAGACCAAGGCGCTTAAACCCACCGGCGCGGGCGACAGTTTCATGGCCGGGTTCCTGGCGACGCTGGCCACGGGCGGCGATGTGAAATCCGCGGTGCAAACCGGGTCCGCCGCCGCCGCAATCGTCGTCTCTCGCGTCGGCTGCGCCCCCGCCATGCCCACCCCTGACGAGCTGGCCCGTTTCATGGCCGCTGCCACCCCATAAGAGGATATCGCAATGCACATCCCCCCGTTCGACAATCAAAACAAGGCCATCGTGGACGTGGACGACGCCCATGTGCCGCTGACCTATTTCAACATCGTCAAACTGAAGGCGGGCGAGACATTCGACTATCGCCTCGCGGGCTATGAAACCTGCGTCGTGCCTGCGACCGGAACGGTGACGGTAGAGTGCGGCGGCGAGACCTTCACCGATATCGGCAACCGGGGCGCCGATGTCTGGGACGGCGAGCCGGAGGGCGTCTATGTGCCGACCGACATCGGTTGCCGCATCACCGCCAGGACCGATACAGAGACCTTCATCGCAGGCGCGAAATACGCCGAGACGCTGAAACCCTTTGCTGTGCGCAAGGGGGAACTGGACCTCGTTCAGTACGGATCGGACGACACCAAGACACATCGCAAGATCAAGCATATCCTGGGTGCAGGCCACCATGACCGGGTCGGGCGGCTGCTGGTCAGCGAGCTTTTCACCGTCGGCGCGGGCGGCTGGTCGGGCTTTCCCAGCCACAAGCACGATACCGACCGGCGCGACGACAGCGACGAACTGATCGAAACCCGGCACGACGAATGCTACAATTTCCGCTTCAAGCCCAATTACGGTTCGGGCCTGCAAATGCTGCAACGGGTCGATAACGAGCCGGGCGATGCCTATCACATCATGGATGGGTCCACCGTGCTGATCGACAAGGGCTATCACCCCTGCTGTGCTTTGCCGGGATATGAGATGTACTATTTCACCATCCTGGGCGGTCTCTCGCAGCGCTCGCTCAAGCAGTATTTCCAGCCCACCCATGCCGAACAGCTGCACACGATCCCCGGCATCATGGACATGGTGGCGAAGTTCAAATGAGCCCTGCCCCGAACGGGGCCACGGGCGGAGGCGCACCCTGCGGGTGCGATCCCCTAAAACGAAAGCGAAGGGAGACCCTGCGATGACCCGCGCGACATTGGCCGAGGTGCTGCAACCGGCGTTAGCTGGCGGTTATGCCGTGGCGGGGCTTGTCTGCCTTGGCTGGGAGGACGCCTGCGCCTATGTGGCCGCGGCCGAGGCCGAGGGCGCACCGCTGATCCTGCAGGCGGGCCCCGGCGCGCGGTCCCACACCCCCCTGCCCGTCTGGGGCGCGATGTTCCGCACGCTGGCGGAGGGGGCCTCGGTTCCCGTCGTCACCCATCTGGACCATGGCAACGATGAAGAGGACTGCCGGATCGCAATTGAAGAAGGCTTCACCTCGGTCATGTATGACGGCTCTCGCCTGTCGCTGGAAGACAACATCGCCGCCACGGCCCGCATCGCGGAGATGGCCCATGCGGCAGGCATCGGCTGCGAGGGGGAAATCGGCTTCGTGGGCTATGCGGCGGGCGAAGCCTCTCGCGGCACCGACCCGCAGGACGCGGCGCGGTTCGCGCGGGAAACCGGCGTTGATGCGATGGCCATTTCCGTCGGCAACACCCATTTGCAGACCAGGGCGGGCGACGGGCTGGACGAAGCGCGGATCGCCGAAATCGCGGCCCTGACCACAACCCCGCTGGTCATCCATGGCGGATCGGGCGTGCCGCATGATCAGCGCCGCCGCCTCGCCACCGGCACCAGTATCTGCAAGTTCAACATCGGCACGGAACTGAGGCAGGTCTTCGGCGCAACCATTCGCCAGACGCTGACCACGGACCCGGAGGTCTACGACCGCATCGCCATCCTCTCGGCCCTGCACGACCCGCTATGCGAGGCCGCTCGGGCGGTCATCAGGGGGCTTCGCCCCTGAGAGGCCGCCAAAACGGACCCGTTTGAAACGAATGGACATGAGGCTGATACGAGCGGCCATGGCGATACGCAGCCATCCTGAATAGGTTGATCCCGACCAAGCCAGAGAAGAGCATCCCATGACCGAAGCCATAGCCCCGAAAACCGTGCTCATCGCAGGTGCGACCGGCTATCTCGGGCGCTTCCTCGTGTCCGAATATGCCCGCCGTGGCTGGCGTGTGCGTGCCCTCGTGCGCCGCGATACCGACCTTCCTGCTGAGGTGGTCCATGCCGAAGCCACCCGGCCCGAGACGCTGACGGGCTGCATGAAGGGCGTCGACCTGGTGATCTCTGCCCT
This sequence comes from Nioella sediminis, assembly GCF_001879695.1. Taxonomy (GTDB): domain Bacteria; phylum Pseudomonadota; class Alphaproteobacteria; order Rhodobacterales; family Rhodobacteraceae; genus Nioella; species Nioella sediminis. The sequence goes on along the minus strand of NZ_MNBL01000134.1, from coordinate 21,603 downwards.
CGGTATCACCCGCCAGACCGAAGGGCTGACCTATCGCGATGTGGACTATCAGGCCAATGTGAACCTGCTGGAGGAGGCGCTGCGCGCGGGCGTGGGCCGCTTCGCCTATATCCACGTGCTGAACGCCGACCGTATGCACCATGTGCCGCTGGTCGCGGCGAAATCAGCCTTTGTGGACCGGCTTCGGGCCAGCCCCGTGGCCTCGACCGTGATCGCACCTTCCGGCTATTTCTCGGACATGGGCGATTTCCTTTCGATGGCGCAGGCCGGGCGGGCGTGGCTGTTCGGGGACGGTCAGCACCGGCTCAACCCGATCCACGGCGCGGACCTTGCCACCGCGACAGCCGAGGCGATCGCGGCGGGGCGCGACTGGCTGGACGTGGGCGGGCCCGAGGTCTTCACGCATGAGGCCCTGGCACGGCTGGCCTTCGCGGCGCTGGACCGGCCTGCGCGCATCACCCGCCTGCCGGATGCCCTGCGCCGGGCCGCGCTGTGCCTGCTGCCCTGGGTGACACCCGCTCGCATCCACGGGCCGGCGCAGTTCTTCCTGACCGCCATGGGCGGCGACATGGTGGGCGAGTGCCATGGCACGAAACGGCTGGCTGACCACTTTCTGACCCTCTCGGCGAACAGCGAAAGGATGACCCCATGACCCTGATCAAGACCGGAGGCTTCGCCGCCCTTGTCTGCGCCCTGACCTATATCGCGGGGTTTGCCCTGCTGTTGACGCTGCTGGCCCCGCTTGGCTTTGGCAGCAACCAGATCGACGCGGAGGCGGTCGTGGCCTTCATCGCCGAACGGCCACACTTGCTGATCGCCTGGAACAGCACGATCTATATTGCCAATGCCATTGCACTTGTCCTTCTGGTTCTGGCTGTCCATGACCTGTTGCGGAAAGCGACCCCCGGATGGGCAGAAGCCAGCCGCGCCTTCGGTCTGATCTGGGCGGCGCTCGTGCTTGGCGCGGGCATGATCGCCAATGTCTCGGTCGAGACGGCCCTGACCCTGTCGCAAACCGACACGGAGGCCGCCGCACAGGCCTGGGCGCTGCTGCACGCGGTCGAGCTTGGGCTTGGCGGCGGCAACGAAATCGCGGGTGGCGTCTGGCTGCTTTGCGTCGGGCTGGCGGCCTTGCGGGCCGGTGCCCTGCCTCGGGTGACGGCGCTGTTGGCGGCTCTGGTCGGGGCGGCGGGCCTGCTGACCGTCATTCCGGCCCTGGGCGAACTGTCCGGAGCCCTGTTCGGCCTCGGGGCAATCCTGTGGTTTCTGCTGGTTGGTCTGGCGCTTTTGCGCCACATCCCCGGGGCGCGCGATTTGCAATCCCCATAGCTTTATCCTATGTAAAGGTTTCGAGCCCAAGAAAAACAAAAGCCAGAGCAGTCGTTTAACCACTATGGTCGATTTTTTGAAGAAAGCCTGGAGCGAAGTGCTCCATCCCATGCTGCAACGCCCCAAGCGATTGCAAGTGGCTGCGCTGTGCTATCGCACGGACGAACAAGGGAAAAAGGTTCTTCTGGTCACCAGCCGTGGCACCGGGCGCTGGATCCTGCCAAAAGGCTGGCCCATCAAGGGGTTGGACGCCGGTGAAGCCGCGCTTCAGGAAGCCTGGGAAGAGGCCGGGGTGCGCAAGGGCTCGGTCGATGGGAACGCAATCGGCACCTATACCTATGACAAGGACCTCGACGAGGGCTGGAGCATCGAGATCGAGACACTGGTGTACCCGGTCGAAGTTGAAGACCTGCGCACGAAATTCCCCGAGGCGCATCAGCGCAAACGAACATGGGTAGAGCCATCGGAGGCGGCCAACATGGTCCGCGAGCCGGAGCTTCAGTCGATCCTGAGGGATTTGTAACCCTTTTGTGAAGAATTTGTAACAAGGGCGGTTGATTTGCGACACGCTCTTGCCTAGGCCCGTCCGGCGAAGCGAGGGGAGCCTGAGGCATGAGCAACGATTCCGGCGACAGCCGTCACCTTGAAACACTGGACCGGGATCTGCACAGGCTGTCCTACCTGGAATCCGCCACCAGCTATGTGGCGCGGCCGATGGTCGGGCCGGGTGTCGCCCTGATCTTCATCGTGCTGGCGGGGCTTATGGCCGCGATCTTCTTCGGGCAGGACAGCAACGGCATGATCGTCGTCGTGGCCGCAGGCTTCGGCGCCTATATGGCGATTAATATCGGTGCCAATGACGTGGCCAACAACATGGGCCCCGCCGTGGGGGCCAATGCGCTGACCATGGGCGGGGCCATCGCCATTGCCGCCGTCTTCGAAAGCGCGGGCGCCTTGATTGCGGGCGGCGACGTTGTCTCGACCATCGCCAAGGGCATCATCGAGCCGGAATCCATGGTCACCGCCGAGATCTTCATCTGGGCGATGCTTGCAGCACTTCTGTCCTCCGCCCTTTGGGTGAACCTCGCCACCTGGGTCGGCGCACCGGTCTCCACCACCCATTCGGTCGTGGGCGGCGTTATGGGCGCGGGCATCGCGGCGGCTGGTTTCACCGCCGTGAACTGGCCCACGATGAGCGCGATTGCCGCAAGTTGGGTGATCTCGCCGGTTCTGGGTGGCACAATCGCGGCGCTGTTCCTGTGGTTCATCAAGGCCAACATCATCTACACCCCCGACAAGATCGCCGCCGCCCGCAAATGGGTGCCGGTTCTGGTCGGGATCATGGCGGGCACCTTCGCCGCCTACCTGGCGCTCAAGGGCCTCAAGCACCTGATGCGGGTGTCGCTCGGGCTGGCGCTGTCCATCGGGGTTGGCGTGGCGATCGTGACCTGGCTTGGCATGATCCCGGTCATCCGCAAGCAGTCCGAAGGGCTGGAAAACCGCAACAAGTCGCTGAAGGTCCTGTTCGGCATTCCACTGGTCGTCTCTGCCGCGCTGCTGAGCTTTGCCCATGGGGCCAACGATGTGGCCAATGCGGTCGGCCCGCTGGCAGCCATCGTGCAGGCCTCGCAGTCCGGCGATTTTACGCAGGTGGTGAGCATTCCGACCTGGGTGATGATCATCGGCGCCTTCGGCATTTCCTTCGGGCTGTTCCTGTTCGGACCAAAACTGATCCGCATGGTGGGCAGCCAGATCACCAAGCTGAACCCGATGCGCGCCTATTGCGTGGCGCTGTCCGCCGCCATCACGGTGATCGTGGCCAGCTGGCTCGGCCTGCCCGTCAGTTCTACCCATATCGCCGTTGGCGGGGTCTTCGGCGTGGGCTTCTTCCGGGAGTGGGACGCCGAACGCCGCCTGCGCCTGGCGCGCGGCAGCATGCCCGATGCAAACCGCATCGCGCCCGAGGAACGCCGCCGCCGCAAGCTGGTGCGCCGGTCGCATTTCATGACCATCATCGCGGCCTGGGTGATCACGGTGCCAGCGGCAGCGATCATGTCCGCCATTCTGTTCTTCGGCATTCAGGCGGTTGTTGGCTAAGGCGGATCAACGATAGGTACGATCCTCGATCGGGGTCGCTTCGATCTTGTCGAGAATGCGCGTGAGCAAGGATTCCTCGGCCCGGTTCATCCGGGTCCGGGGGTTCCAGACCACATGCACATCAACGGCGGGCGGATTGTCATAGGGCGGCAGCCGCCACAGCAGCCCGTCCTGCACATCGCGCGCCGCCACATGCACGGGCAAAGGCCCGATGCCAAGCCCCGCGACGATCATCCGGCGGACCTCTTCCAGGTGGCTCGACGTGCCGACAACCTGTTCGCCGATGTCGGATTCTGCGCGTAGAAGGGCCACGGGTTTCAGCACGTCCTGCAGGCGGTCTGTCTGGAAACTGACGGTGTTGTGACCCGACAGATCGCCACGCGTCAGACCCCGCTTGCCGAACAGTGGATGCGGCGGGCCGCAGAACAGGCCGAAGAATTCCCGGTAGAGCCTGCGGTATTCCAGCTTTGGGTCCATGTCCCGCACAAGGCAGATCGCGAAACTGGCGCTGCGTGCCCGCACGGCGGCGATGGTCTCGGCACTGGTGCGGACGTCGAAGGTCAGTGTGGCCTTGGGATGCGCGGCGTGGAACTCCGCCAGAGCGGAATCGAGCAGCGGGCAGACCACGTGACTGGCCAGCGCCACCTGCACATGGCCCCGCACCTCGTCGGTCATGTCGCGCATGAGCGTCGTCAGCCGCAGGATGGAGCCCTGGATATCCAGCGCCTCGGCAAAGAGCCTCTCTCCCGCCTCGGTCAAGCGGAAATGGCCCGGCTTGCGGTCGATAAGCTTGCGGCCGAGCCGATGCTCCAACCGCTGCAACGCGGCCGATACCGAGGGCTGCGCCAAGTTCAGCCTGCGCGCCGCATCGGTGACCGAGCGCGACTGCGCCAGAACCACGAATGTGCGCAGCAGGTTCCAGTCCAGTTCCCGCAGGATCCTGTCCGGGGGAAGGCGCGCATCCTCCATACTATAGACCTCATCTATTGTTAGAATACCGATTATCTATTTGATCTATGCATAGCGGCTTTCCATGCTCAGGCCAATCCCGCACCCGAGGAAGCGCATGTCCATCGAAGCCCGCGAGGCCCGCCAACCCTGGATCCTGCTGTCACCGACGCTGACGGTGATCACGCTTCTGCTGATCGTGCCGGTCCTCTTCATCGTGGTCTATTCCTTCTGGCTGCGGACCTCCGTCGGGGATGTGCAGCCGGGTTTTTACCTCGACAACTGGGCCGACACGCTGACCGACCGGTTTTACCGCGACATCCTGCTGACCACCCTGCGCATCGCCGCGATCACCACGGTGGTCTGCGCACTGATGGGCTATCCGGCGGCCTATTTCATCGCCCGCGCCAAAAGCAACAAGGCGCTGCTGCTGCTGTTGCTGATGCTGCCTTTCTGGATCAGCTACATCATCCGCACGATGAGCTGGATCTACATCCTCGGCACGAACGGGGCGCTGAACACCGCGCTGCAATGGCTGGGGATCACGGCAGAACCGATCCAGATGCTCTACAATGAAACCACCGTGATCCTGGGCCTCGTGCATTTCCTGCTGCCCTTCATGGTGCTCAATGTCTATGTGAGCCTCGATGGCGTCGACGAAACGCTGGAAGACGCGGCAGGCTCGCTCGGCGCCACCAAGTGGCAGAGCTTCCTGCAAGTCACCCTGCCGCTGTCGTTGCCGGGCCTCGCGGCGGGCAGCCTGCTGTGTTTCGTCCTTGGCGCGGGCACCTACATCACCCCCGCCGTCCTTGGCGGGCCGCGTGACGCGATGTTCGCGAACCTCGTCTACGAGGCGATCATCATCCAGCTGAACTGGCCCCTTGGCGCGGCGCTGTCGCTGCTGCTGCTAGCCGTTCTCGGCGCATTGGTGATGATCTACAACCATTTCCTCGGCCTCGGCCAATTGATGAAGGGGCTTGGCTGATGGGATGGTCACTGATCCGGTTCTGGACCTTGATGGTCTACCTGTTCATGTTCCTGCCGATCGCGGTGGTGGTGCTGCTGGCGTTCAACGCCAACCAGTTCGGGTCCTTCCCGATGACGGGCCTGTCGCTGCGCTGGTTCGATGAGCTGTTCCAGAACGAGGCGATCCTGCGGGCGCTGCGCACCTCGCTGACGCTTGGCGCGTTGACGGCGCTGATCTCCACGACTTTGGGCGTGCTGGCGAGCCTTGCGCTCGTGCGCTACGACATCCCGTTCCGCAACACGATTTCCACCATCCTGATCGCGCCCATTCTGGTGCCGGAGGTCGTGCTGGCCGTTGCGCTGCTGCTGTTCCTGCAATTTCTCGGCATCCACAAGAGCTTTACCCTGCTGCTCTTCGGTCACGTGATCTTCACCCTGCCTTTCGTGATCCTCGTGGTGCAGGCGAGGCTTGTGGGCATCCGCCGCGACGTGGAGGAGGCCGCGATGAGCCTTGGCGCCTCACCCATTCAGACCTTCTTCACCATCACCCTGCCGCTGCTGACCCCTGCGGTGGCCGCTGGCGGGCTTTTCGCCTTCACGATCAGCTTCGACGACATCACCGGCACGCTGTTCTGGAAACCTGGCGGCGTGGAAACCGTGCCGACCCAGATTTTCGCCATGCTGCGCAATTCCATCAGCCCCGAGATCAACGCGCTCGGCACGCTGATGATCCTGATCACCGCCGGGCTGCCCCTGATCGGGCTGGCCATATCCCGGAAACTCGCCATGCGGCGGGACCGGGCGGAATGACCCAATAACAATAAGAACCGAGTACCAAAATCCTAACCCAGACCTCACCAACAGGGAGATCGACAAAATGGACAATACAACACGTTATCAAAGACTTCTGGAACGCTATCAGAACGGCGACCTGGATCGCCGCAGCTTCCTCGGCCTGATCGGCGCAGCAGGTCTCGCCTATGGCGTGCAGACCCCCTTTGCCCGCTACGCGGCGGCGCAGGAGGTGACTCAGGTCCGCTTCGACGGATGGGGCGGCATCGTGTCCGAAGCCTTCCGTGAACATGCCTTCACACCCTACACGGCGGCCACAGGCATCGAGGTGGTCGATGGCACCTTCGGCGGCGGCGACGAGTATCTCGCCCGCGTGCGCACCAGCCAGCCTGGAGAATACAACATTGCCCACCTGTCGGGCGTGTTCGATTATGCCCGCTATCACAACCTTGGCCTGTCGGTGGAACTGAACGAAGCCAACATTCCGAACCTTCAGCTCTGCATCCCGGCCCTGTCCGACGCCTTCCGCGCGATCAGCGGCGGCAGCCTCTCCTGTGTGCCCTATGACTATGGCACCACCGGCATCGCCTATAACCGCGCCTATATCTCGGACGAGGAAGCTCAGGCGCAGGGCGCGGGCCTTCTGATCAACCCCGACTATACCGGCAAGATCGGTGGCTGGGCCGACTGGCGCACGCGCATCTGGTACGGCGCGTTGCAGACCGGGCAGGACCCCAACAACATCACCGATATCGAGGCCGTCTGGGACGCCGTGCGCCAGCACCGCGACCTTGCCCTGCGCTACTGGACGTCGGGCGCGGAACTGATGAGCCTCATGGCCGAAGAGGAAATCCACGTAACCGAAGCCTGGTCGGGCCGCATCTTTGCATTGCAGGAACAGGGCCACGACATCGGTTATATCGATCCGCCGAACGGGTTCGGCTGGCAGGAATGCCTGTTCGTAATCGCGGGCTCGCCCATGGAAGCCTGCGAGGAACTGCTGAACTTCATGCTGGAACCCGCGACCTCCATCGCCGTGGCCGAAGGGCAGAACTATCCGCCCGCGCTCGACCCGACGCAGGTCGATCTGGGCGACAAGATCCCGACCCTGCCGGCCTTCGACCCGACCGGCACCCTGTCCGGCCTGACCTTTGCCAACCCCGAGTACTGGAACGGCAACGAACAGGAATGGTCCGAAACCTTCAGCCGCGTTCAGCGCGGATACTGAGCCTGACACTCGGGGCGGCGCTGCCTGCGCCGTCCCACCCCCTTTCCCGAAAGGATCCCCCTCGTGAGCGCCGTCACCCTGAGCAATATCTCCAAGCAGTTCGGCAGCTTCACCGCCGTCGAGCCGATGTCGCTGGACATCCCTGAAGGCCAGTTCGTGACGCTTCTGGGCCCCTCGGGCTGCGGCAAGACCACGACGCTGCGCATGATCGCGGGGCTTCTGGACCCCTCGGGCGGCGAGATCACCATCAAGGGCCGCCGCGTGAACGACCTGCCCATTCACAAGCGCAACCTCGGGATCGTGTTCCAGAACTACGCGCTGTTTCCCCACAAGACGATTGCCGACAATGTGGGCTTTGGCCTGCGCTATCGCAACGTGAGCAAAGAGGACGCCGCCCGCCGCGTGCGCGAGGCGCTGGAGCTTGTCCAGCTGCCCCATGTGGCCGACCGCTATCCCTCCGCCCTGTCCGGCGGTCAGCAACAGCGCATCGCGCTGGCCCGCGCCATCGTGATCGAACCCGATGTGCTGCTGCTGGATGAGCCGCTCTCGGCCCTCGACGCCAACCTGCGCGAAGATATGCGGGTGGAGCTGAAGAAGATCCAGCACCGGATCGGCGTGACCTCCATCTTCGTCACCCATGACCAGGCCGAGGCGCTGGCCATGTCCGATCAGATCGTCGTGATGTCGGATGGCCGCGTCGAACAAGTCGGCCCGCCGGAGGAGGTCTACAATGCCCCCGCCAGCGAATTCGTGGCGAATTTCCTCGGGGCCTCCAACATCCTGCCGGGCCAGTGCACCGGGCGGCAGAATGGCACCGTGGTCATGGATACGCCGCTTTTCGGCACCATCCCGGTCCCGGCGGAGAAAGCGCCGAACGTGCCGGGCGCGGGCGCTGCAAAACTTGTTCTGAGGGCCGAGAAACTGCAACTCGCCCCTCGGGGACAGGCCGACCCCGACCAGATCAGCGCCGACGCCGTCGTCGAAACCGTAGACTACCAGGGCCAGGCCGTGCGTTACTTCGTGCGCAGCGGCGACACTCAGCTACAGGCCATCAACATGATCGACACACGGCCCTTCGCGGAAGGCGACTCCGTTTCCATCCAGTTCCGCCCGCGCGACTGCGCCGCCCTGCCGGGGGCCTGACGCCATGGCCGGGGAGGGAAAGAGCCACCTGTTCTACCAGGGTCGCGGGCGCAAGCCGGTTCTCGACCAGGCGCGCGGCGTCTACATGTGGGACAAGGAGGGCAAGCGCTATCTCGACGGGTCATCGGGCGCGATGGTCTGCAATATCGGCCATTCCAACGACAATGTGCTCGACGCCATGCGCCGCCAGATGGAACGGTCCACCTTCGGCTATCGGCTGCATTTCGAAACCGAAGCGTCGGAGGCTCTGGCCGCCAAGACGGCGGAACTGACGCCGGAAGGTCTCGATAAGGTGTTCTTTGTCTCGGGCGGGTCGGAGGCGGTGGAAAGTGCGATGAAACTTGCCCGGCAATACGCGGTGGCAACGGGCGAGGCGCGCCGCTGGAAGGTGATCAGCCGCGCGCCCTGTTACCACGGCTGCACCCTGGGGGCTTTGGCGATCACCAGCTACACCCCGCTCACCCGCCCGTTCGAGCCGATGATGCAGCCAATGCCCAAGGTTCCGGCCCCGCGCGCCTATCTGGACGGGCTGGACCCGGAGGAGGAGGCGACCGGCCACCATTACGCCGACATGCTGGAGGCGAAAATCCTGGAAGAAGGCCCCGAAACCGTGCTGGCCTTCATCGTCGAACCGGTCGGCGGCGCGTCCACCGGCGCGCTTGTTCCGCCCGCAGGCTATATGGAGAGGGTGCGAGAGATCTGCACGCGCCATGGCGTTCTTCTGATCATGGACGAGGTCATGACCGGCGCGGGCCGCACGGGCCGGTTCCTGGCCGGGGACCACTGGGGGATCACCCCCGATATCATCGTCATGTCAAAGGGATATGCGGCGGGCTACGTCCCCCTCGGGGCCATGGTCGCGCATGAACGCCTTGTCGAACCGGTGCTCGACGATGGCGGCTTCCAGCACGGGTTTACCTATGCAGGCAACCCGCTGGCCTGCGCCGCAGGGGTCGCCGTGCTGTCGGAGATCGAGCGCCTGAACCTGTGCCACAATGCCGAGGTCATGGGCATGGGCCTCAAGGCGCGGCTGAAGGGGTTGATGGACCGTTATCCGATCATCGGCGACGTGCGTGGCAAGGGGCTGCTGCTGGCCTTCGAGTTCATGGCGGACCGCAGCACCAAGGCCCCCTTGCCGACCGACCTGCGCGCCTTCGACCGCTTCGTGCAGATCGCCTACGACAACGGCCTCATCGTCTATTCCCGCCGCACCCGCGACGGAACGGAAGGCGACCATATCCTCGTTTGCCCGCCGATGATCGTGACGGAAACGCATCTGGATGAAATCACCCATATGCTGGATCTGTCGCTGAGGCAGTTCACAGATGAAATCCATCACAAGCTGCCGAAAACCGCCTGAGGCCCCATGTCCAAGATCATCATCACCTGCGCGGTCACGGGCTCTATCCATACCCCCTCCATGTCGCCCTATCTGCCTGTCACAGCAGAGGAAATCACGGATCACGCGGTCGGCGCGGCAGAGGCCGGGGCGTCCATCCTGCACCTCCATGCGCGCAACCCGGAGACCGGCCAGCCCTCGGCAGAGGTGGATCATTTCATGGGATTCCTGCCGCGCATCAAGCAGGCGACGGATGCGGTTCTGAACATCTCGACCGGCGGCAGCGCGGTGATGACGCTCGATCAGCGCCTTGCCGCGCCGAAACGAGCACGGCCAGAAATGTGCAGTCTCAACATGGGCACGATGAATTTCGCGCTCTATCCCGCCGCCGACCGGATCAGTGACTGGAAACACGACTGGGAAGAGCCGTTCCTGCGCGACTCTGACGACCTCGTTTTCAAGAACACCCCGCGCGACATCGCCCGTATCCTGACCGAAATGGGCGAGGAACGCGGCGCGCGGTTCGAGTTCGAATGCTACGACGTCAGCCACCTTTACATGTTGCGCCACTTCATGGATCGCGGGCTGGTGAAGGCACCGGTCTTCGTGCAGTTCGTCTTCGGTGTGCTTGGCGGGATCGGCCCGGACCCGGAAAACCTGACGCATATGAAGCTGATCGCGGACAAGCTCTTCGGATCGGACTACGCCTTTTCGGTGCTGGCCGCGGGCCGTCACCAGATGCCGCTGATCACCATGGGGGCCACCATGGGCGGGCATGTGCGAGTCGGGCTGGAAGACAGCCTGATGATCGCGCGGGGGCAACTGGCGAAGACCAACGCCGAACAGGTCGCCAAGATCCGCCGCATCGTGGAAGACCTTGGCCGCGAGGTCGCCACCCCCGTTGAGGCCCGCGAGATGCTGGACCTCAAGGGTGCGGACCGGACGGCGATCTGAGCGATGGATGATGTGACGATCCGGCCCGTGGACGAGGCTGACCTGCCGATGCTGGACCGCGCTCTGAGAACGCTCTCGGACGATCTGGGCGACACGCATCGCGCGACATTGGACGCACTGCGCAAGGCCTGGTTCGGCCCCTGCCCCGCCTTCCATGCGATGCTGGCCCTGTCGGGGGACACGGCGCAGGGGGCGGCCATGTTTTCGCCCGTCTTTTCCACCGTGCGGGGGATGCCGGGGCTCTATGTCTCCGATCTGTGGGTCTCTGACGCGGCGCGCGGCAGCGGGCTCGGGCGGCGGTTGCTGGCGGCGGCCTCGGCGCGGGCCGGGGCGCTGTGGGGCGCGGGATACCTGCGGCTTGATGTCTATGACAGCAGCCCGGAGGCCATTGGATTCTATACCAAACTTGGCCTTGCACCGATGGAGGGGCAACGCACGCTGGCCCTGTCGGGCGCAGGGTTCGACAAACTGAAAGGTGAGGCATGAAAGCGGTTTTCGACAAGCGGCAATGGCGGCACGACCCCAGGCATTTCATGGCCAATGGCGCGATCCTGCCCAACCCCGAACAGCCCGCACGCATCGACATCCTGAAAGCGGGGGCCGAGGCAGCGGGCTGCGTCTTCGAGGCACCGGGCGACGCGGGCCTCGGGCCGATTGCTGCCGTCCACACGGCGGAATACCTGAGCTTCCTGCGCCATATCTATCCGCGCTGGCGGCGCATCGAGGGCGCGGGCGAGGAGGTGATCCCCAACATCCACCCGGCAAACCGGACCGACGGCTACCCGAAATCCGCCGTGGGGCAAGCGGGCTACCACCAGGCCGACACCGCCTGCCCGATTGCCGAAGGCACCTGGGAGGCGGCCTACTGGTCCGCGCAGTCGGCCATCGCGGGGTCCGACCTGGTGGCAGGGGGCGCGCGCGCGGCCTATGTCCTGTCGCGCCCGCCGGGGCACCACGCCTTTGCCGATCTGGCGGGCGGGTTCTGCTTTCTCAACAATTCCGGCATCGCGGCGGAACGGATGCGGGGGGCGGGGCTGCGCCCCGCGATCCTCGACGTCGATGTCCATCACGGGAACGGAACGCAGGGCATGTTCTACCGGCGCGGCGACGTGCTGACCGTGTCGATCCATGCCGATCCCGAGCGGTTCTACCCGTTCTTCTGGGGCCATGCGCAGGAACGCGGCGAAGGCGACGGGATGGGGGCGAACCTGAACCTGCCGTTGCCCCGTGGCACCGGGGATGGAGACTACCTGCGGGCGCTCGATACGGGCCTCGACCGGATCGTCTCGTTCGGGGCCGATGTAATCGTGGTGGCGCTTGGGCTGGATGCCTATGAAGGCGATCCGTTTCAAGGGCTTGGAATCACCACGCCCGGCTTTGCCCGGATCGGCGCGGCAATCGCGGGAACGGGTCTTCCGGTGCTGTTCGTACAGGAGGGCGGCTATATCTGCGAGGGACTCGGGTCGAACCTGACCAGCGTATTGGGTGGGTTTCAGGAGGGCTGAGCCTCAGCCGGCCAACACTTCCCAGACCAGCTTGACCGACACCCCGGCCAGCGCGATTTCAACGAGAAGGAAGAAGACCCGCTCCGGCAGAAGGCGGGCAATCTTCGCCCCGCTCCATGCCCCGGCCAGCGCGCAGGGAATGAGCCAGACTGCCTGCCCGACACTGTCCCAGGTGATCTGGCCCGCGACGATATAGGGCGGCACTTTCAACAGGTTGACGGCCGAGAAGAAGATCGTGGTGGTGCCCAGATAGGTCAGCTTGTCGAGCCGCTGCGGCAGCACATAGGCTTGGTAAGGCGGGCCGCCCGCGTGGCTGATGTAGCTGGTCAGGCCCGACAGCGCGCCCCAGATCAGCCCGCGCGGCACATCGGCGGGCTTGGGCGGGAACTCCCGTTTCGAAAAGCGGCGGCGCAGGGAATGCAGCAGGTAGGACATGGCGATCCCCGCCACCAGCAGCTTGATGGCGTCGCCGGGCACGTAGGAGACGGCAAGAAACCCCAGACCGACCCCGCAGGCCCCTGCAGGCAAAAGGATTTTCAGGTTGCGGACCGAGAAGGCCTTGCGAAACAGGTAGACCGCATAGATGTCCGTGGTGATGTAGATCGGCAGCAAAAGTCCCGCCGCCAGCGCCGGATCCATGAACAGCGACATCAGCGGCACCGAGAGGATCGCGATCATCGGCACGCCGCCCTTGGACAGCCCCATCAGGTAGGCCGCTAGCCCCGCCACGATCCAGAATTGCGCCACCTCGGCCATGTGCCTGTCCCTGCTGTCGCTGTTCCGGGCCTAAGGGGGTCACGGCGCGGGTGCAAGGGGCGAAAACCGTGGGGGTGCCCCCCGTACACCCCCTGTACACCCCCCATACACCCTTCGTGCAGACAGATGGCGGTTTCGCCGCCTGTCGGCGTCGACCCGCGCGCGACCGTTCCGGTCGCGCATGGGGGCTCTGCCCCCGTCGCCTGTCGGCGACTCCCCCGAGGTATTTTCGCCAAGATGAAGGGCAGTCAGCGCTGTCCCAGACGGGCCGCTCCGAACGTGCTGATGACGAGCAGGCCGGCTGCTGTGGCAAGACACATCGGCACGCCTCCGATCTGGTAGCTTGCCCCCGACAGAACCGTTCCCAGAAGCCTGCCCGCCGCGTTCGACATGTAGTAGAAGCCGACATCCATGGTCACCCGGTCATCGTTGGTCAGTGCCAGGATGAGGTAGGAATGAAGAGCAGAATTCACCGCGAAGATTGCCCCGAAGAGCAGCAGCCCCGCGACCACCGTTGCAGTGAGCCATGGGGCCGGGGCGTCCGCGAAGGCCGTGAGACCTGCGAGCAGGGCCGGGACGGTAACAAGCGCCATGGCCCAACGGCTTGCGGCGCGGATCAGCTGACCGGTGGAGCGGTCTGCGGCGCGCATCAGTTTCGGGGCCGACGCCTGCACCGCGCCGTATAGGATGATCCAGAGCGCCATGAAGCTGCCGATGGTGAAGAAGGCGGCGCGGTTGCCGGCCTCGGTGCCGTCCGAGAGCACCGAGTAGAAATAGATCGGGATGCCGACCACGAACCACACATCGCGGGCGCCGAACAGAAACAGTCGGGCGAAGCTCAGCCAGTTGATGTCGCGGTTTTTCGAGAAGACCTCGCGGAATTTCGCGTCCTTGCGGCCCGTGGGCAGGCCGGGGGGCATGCGCCAGACCACCGCCAGCAGGATCGCGGCCAGAAGGGCCGCCATCCCCGCCACCGAGGCGGTGAAGCCCGCGAGGCCCAGAAGCGCCGCGCCGAGGAAGAAGCCGAGCCCCTTCACCGCGTTCTTCGACCCTGTGAGCAGCGCCACCCACCGGAAGAGTCCGCCCTGCCCCTTGGGGGCCAGGAGCTTGACCGCTGATTTCGACGACATCTTGGCCAGATCCTTGGCCACGCCCGAGGCCCCCTGCACCGCCATCACGAAAGCGACCGAGGCACCGATGGACCAGGCCGGGTCGAGCTGCGTCAGCGCCACGAGCGCCGCCACTTGCAGCGACAGGCCCGCGTAGAGCGTCGAGGTGAGGCCGAAGCGTGCGGCGATCCAACCTGCGGAAAGGTTCGTCACCACGCCCGCGATCTCATATAGCACGAAGAGATAGGCCAGCTGCACCGGCGAAAAGCCGAGCGTGTGGAAGTGCAGGAGCACCAGCATCCTCAGCGCCCCGTCGGTCAGCATAAAGGCCCAGTAGGCCGCCGTCACCGCGATATAGGCGGCAAGGCCCTGCGGCTGGCTCACAGGTTTGCCCCCACCATGAAGGCCACATCGGCAAGGCGGTGCGCGTAGCCCCATTCGTTGTCGTACCAGGCGTAGATTTTCAGTTGCGTGCCGTTCACCACCATGGTCGAGGGCGCGTCCACGATCGTCGATCGGGGGTCGTTGGTGTAATCGGCGCTGACCAAAGGCCGGGTTTCATAGCCGAGGATGCCTTGCAGACCGCCCTCGGACGCGGCTTTGAAGGCGGCGTTGACCTCCTCGACCGTCACGGTGCGGTCGAGCTCGAACACCATATCGGTGAGCGAGGCATTGAGCAGCGGCACGCGTACGGCGTGGCCGTTCAGTTTGCCTTTGAGGTCGGGGTAGATGAGCGTGATCGCGGTGGCGCTGCCCGTTGTCGTGGGGATCAGCGAATTCAGGGCCGAGCGCGCGCGGCGCAGGTCCTTGGCGGGGCGGTCCACGATGGTTTGGGTGTTGGTCACGTCGTGGATCGTGGTGATGGAGCCGTGTCTTATGCCGAAGGTTTCGTGGACGACCTTCACCACGGGCGCGATGCAGTTTGTGGTGCAGCTCGCCGCCGTGACGATCCGGTGGGTGGCCGGGTCGTAATCGTGATTGTTCACGCCATAGACGATGTTGGCCGTGGGGCCGTCCTTGACCGGGGCGGAGACCACGACCTTTTTCACGCCTGCCGCGAAATAGGGGGCGAGTTTCGCTTCTGTCTTGAAGGCGCCCGTGCAGTCGATGACCACGTCCACGCCTTCGAGCGGCAGGTTTTCCAGTGCGCGTTCGTTCAGGACCGCCAGGCGGGTGCCGTCGATGGTGAGGTTGTCGGCGTCGTGGGAGAACTCGGCTGGCCAGCGGCCATGGACCGTGTCGAATTCCAGCAGATGCGCGTGCATTTCCGGGTCGCCCGTGGCGTCGTTGATCCAGGCGATGTTCGCGCCGCGTTCCAGCAGGGGGCGCAGGGCGAGTTTCCCCATGCGGCCGAGGCCATTGAGGGCATAGGTGGTCATTCGGTGGCTCCTTCGGAGGCGATGTTGTCGAGCTGGGATTGCAGGGACACGGCATCGAGCGCGTCGAGCGGCAGGGCGGTGAAGGCGGCGATGCGGTTCTTCAGAAGCCCGTAGGTCTGTTGGAAGGCGAGCATCCGCTGCGCCTCGGTTCCCTCTGCCTTCACCGGGTCGGGCAGGCCCCAATGGGCGGTGATCGGCTGGCCCGGCCATGGCGGGCAGTCCTCATTCGCGGCGCGGTCGCAGACGGTGAAGACGAAATCGAGCGCGGGGGCGTCCGGCCCCTGGAATTCCGACACGTTCTTGGCGCGCAGACCGGTCACGTCGTGGCCCTTTTGGGCCAGCATGTCCACGGCCATCGGGTTCAGTTCCGAATAGGGCTGCGTTCCGGCGGAATGGACGGTGAAGCGGCCTGCGCCCATGTCGCGCAGCAGGGTTTCGGCAATGATCGACCGGGCGGAATTGCCGGTGCAGATGAAGAGAACGCTATAGGTCTTGTCTGGCATGGCTCCGGCACCTTTGGCGGGAAGGGGCATGGCGGGCGGGCAGATGTCGGGGCGGCCCCGGCAGCAGTCGGAAAAGAGGAAATCCACCAGCCCCTGCGCCGCGCCCGTGTCGGCGCGGTAAAGGAGCGAGGTGCCGGAGCGGGCCTGGGTGATCAGCCCCGCCTCGCGCAGCGCCGCGAGATGGGCCGAGGCGGTGGAGGGTTTGAGGCCAAGCGCAGCCGTGATTTCGCCCGCGGGAACCGCATCGGGATAGCGGCGCATGAGCAGCCGGAAAATGGCGTTGCGGCCGCCATGGGCAAGGGTGGAGAGCTGGTCGAGTTCTTTTTCCATATTTCGTGAATTACTGAAATAGATGAGTCGCGCAAGTCCCGCTGCCCCGCGATGCACCTGATTTCATGAAAGTTTCATATTGAGAGGCGAGATATTTCAAGCTAGATACTTTAAGCTTGAAATATATATCCACCTTGCTAGCCTCTGATCAGACCCGAGTCTCTCGGCGGTACATCTGGGGAAGGATCACATGAAGATCATCTGTCTCGGCGGCGGTCCTGCGGGGCTCTATTTTGCCATCAGCATGAAGCTGCGCGACCCCTCGCACGAGGTGACGGTGCTGGAGCGCAACCGCGCCAATGACACCTTTGGATGGGGCGTGGTGCTGTCGGATGACGCGCTGGAGCGGATGGAAACCAACGATCCGAAATCCACGCAAGCGATCCGCGATCACTTCGCCTATTGGGACGATATCGCCGTTGTGCATGACGGGGTGCGGACCGTATCCGGCGGGCATGGCTTTGCCGGGATCGGGCGCAAGCAGATGCTGATCCTGTTGCAGGAAAGGGCGCGGGAGTTGGGCGTGAACCTGCAATTCGAGACCGAGTTCGGCAGCGCCGAGGACTATCGCAAGGATTATGATCTGGTCGTCGCCACGGACGGGATCAATTCACGTGTCCGCAACGAATATACGGACATTTTCCAGCCCGATATCGACACGCGGCTGTGCAAGTTCGTCTGGCTGGGAACCCACCAGAAATTCGACGACGCCTTCACCTTCATCTTCGAAAAGACCGAGCATGGCTGGATGTGGGCGCATGTCTACCAGTTCGACGATCAGACCGCGACCTTCATCGTGGAATGCCTGCCCGAAACCTGGGACGCCTGGGGTTTCGAGGACATGTCGAAAGAGGAAACGGTCGAGACCTGCCGCAAGGTCTTTGAACGACATCTGGACGGGCATGCCCTGATGTCGAACGCCGCCCATCTGCGTGGCTCTGCCGTCTGGATGCAGTTCCCCCGCGTGATCTGCGAGAAGTGGTACAATGGCAACGTGGTGCTGATGGGCGACGCCGCCGCAACGGGCCATTTTTCCATCGGATCGGGATCGCGGCTGGCCTTCGACAGCGCGATTGCCTTGGCCGAATACCTGCATTCGGAACAGACTATGGAAGAGGCGTTTGAACGCTATCAGGAGGAACGCAGGGTCGAGGTGCTGCGGCTGCAATCCGCCGCGCGCAATTCGCTGGAATGGTTCGAGGAGGTGGAGCGTTACCTCGATCAGGACCCGGTGCAGTTCAATTACAACCTGCTGACGCGGTCGCAGCGGATTTCCCATGAAAATCTGCGCCTGCGCGATCCTGAGTGGCTGGAAAGCGCGGAACGCTGGTTCATGACGCAGGCCGGACTGCCTGCCGATGCGCCGCATCGCACGCCCATGTTCACACCCTATCGCTTGCGCGACATGGAGTTGACGAACCGCGTCGTGGTCTCGCCCATGGCGCAATACAAGGCCGTGGAGGGCTGCCCGACCGACTGGCATTTCGTGCATTACGCCGAACGCGCAAAGGGTGGCGCAGGGCTCGTCTACACGGAAATGACCTGTGTCAGCCCCGAGGGCCGGATCACACCGGGTTGCCCGGGGCTCTACGCGCCGGAGCATGAGGCGGCGTGGACACGGCTGGTCGATTTCGTCCATGCCGAGACGGATGCGAAAATCTGCTGCCAGATCGGGCATTCGGGCCGCAAGGGCTCCACCCAACTTGGGTGGGAGGAGATGGACGCGCCGCTGCCGAAGGGGAACTGGGAGACGCTTTCGGCCTCGGCCATTCCGTGGTCCGACCGCAACCCGGTGCCGAAGGAAATGACCCGCGCGGATATGGACGCGGTGACGGCCCAGTTCGTGGCGTCGGTGCAGATGGCACAGCGCGCGGGCTTCGACATGATCGAGCTGCACGCCGCCCATGGCTACCTGATTTCCTCCTTCATCTCGCCCATGTCGAACCGGCGCGGGGACGACTATGGCGGATCGCTGGAAAACCGGATGCGCTATCCGCTGGAGGTGTTCGCGGCGATGCGCGCGGCATGGCCCGCCGAAAAGCCCATGTCGGTGCGGATTTCCGCGAATGACTGGGTGGGTTCGGAGGGTGTGACCCCTGAGGAAGCCGTTGAAATTGCGCGCATGTTCCGCGAGGCCGGGGCCGACATCATCGACGTGTCAGCAGGCCAGACCAGCGTGGAGGCCGCGCCCGTCTATGGCCGCATGTTCCAGACGCCATTTTCCAACCGCATCCGCAATGAGCTGCACATGCCGACCATGGCCGTGGGCAATATATTTGAAACCGATCATGTGAATTCGATCCTCATGGCGGGCCGCGCCGATCTGGTCTGCCTCGCCCGCCCGCATCTGGCCGATCCCTACTGGACGCTGCACGCGGCGGTGGAGCTGAACGATACCTCCGTGCACTGGCCCGATCCCTATCTTGCGGGCCGCGATCAGGCGTATCGTTTGCAGGAGAAGAAAGCGCAGGAGGAGATCCGGGCATGACCGAGCAACGGCGCGTTCTGATCACCGGGGGCGGCACGGGGATTGGCCGCGCGATTGCTCATGCCTTCGCCCGCGCCGGGGACGCTGTCACAATCGCAGGGCGGCGGGAAGGCCCGTTGCGGGAGGCCGCCGAGGGCTTCGAGATCGAGACCGCGACCGCCGATGTGACCAACGAGGCCGACGTGGCCGCGCTGTTTGCCCGGCCCTTCGAAGTGGTCATCGCCAATGCGGGCGCGGGCAAGGCGAAGAAGCTGGTGGATGTGTCGCTGGCCGATTGGCAGGCGACGATGGACGTGAACCTGACGGGCACGTTTCTGACCTTCCGCGAAGGCCTGCGCGTCATGCCAAAGGGCGGGCGGCTTATCGCCATCGCCTCGACCGCCGCGTTGCAGGGCGGCTCCAACATTGCCCCCTATGCGGCCTCCAAGCACGGGGTTCTGGGGCTGGTGCGATCGGTCGCCAAAGAGGTCGCCAAATCGGGCATCACCTGCAACGCGATCTGCCCCGGCTTCGTCGATACGGAAATGGCCGATGCCGCCGCGCAATCGGTCATGGACCGGTTCGACGTGCCGCGCGAGAAGGCCATTTCCATGATCACCAGCGGCAACCCAATGGCCCGGCTGATTGCGCCCGAGGAAGTCGCCGCCGCCGCGCTGTTCCTGGCCTCCGCAGGGGCCAGTTCGGTCAACGGGCATGCGCTTTCGGTCTCGGGGGGCGAGGTCTGATGCGCGAAACCGACCTGCCCCATCGTCGGTTGCGCACCTGGATCCGCCTTCTGCGGATGACGCGGGGCATGGAAAACCACCTGCGCGAATATCTGCGGGTAAACCACGACACCACCCTGCCCCGGTTCGACGTGATGGCGGCGCTTTATCGTGCCACCGGGCCGATGAAGATGAGCGAGCTGAGCCGTCAGTTGCTGGTGTCCAACGGCAACGCCACGGCGGTTGTCGAACGGCTGGAGAAAGAGGGCCTCGCCCGCCGCGTCCCCGGTGAAGGCGACCGGCGCGTGGTTCTGGCGGAGCTGACGGACAAGGGCCGAGAGCTGTTCGCGGCGCAGGCATCCGAGCATCGGGGCGAAGTCGACCGGCTTTTCTCGATGCTCGGGCATGAGGAACTGGATGCGCTGCGGGATATCCTGCACCGCGTGGAGGAGGCAAGCGATGGCCAAAATGGCTGATCTGAAACCAACGCATTTCGAATGGCAGGTGCGCGAGCGCGTGGCGCGGGTGCGGCTTGCGCGGCCCGACCGCAAGAACCCCCTGACCTTCGACAGCTACGCGGAACTGCGAGATACGTTCCGGGCGCTGGTTTATGCCGAGGATGTGGATGCCGTGGTCTTCGCGTCGAACGAGGGCAATTTCTGCTCTGGCGGCGACGTGCATGACATTATCGGGCCTCTCACCAAGATGGACATGAAGGGCTTGCTGGCCTTCACCCGGATGACCGGCGATCTGGTCAAGGCCATGATCGGCTGCGGCAAACCCATCATCTCGGCGGTGGATGGCGTGGCTGTGGGCGCGGGGGCGATCATCACCATGGCCTCCGACATGCGGCTGGCGACGCCCGAGGCGAAATGCGCCTTCCTGTTTACCCGCGTGGGGCTGGCGGGCTGCGACATGGGCGCCTGCGCGATGTTGCCCCGGATCATCGGACAGGGCCGCGCGGCGGAGCTGCTCTACACGGGCCGCACGATGCGGGCCGAGGAAGGGCTGGCCTGGGGCTACTGGAACGCGCTGCATGACGCGGAGGTTTTGGAAGGCAAGGCGATGGAGCTGGCCGAACGGCTGGCGGCGGGGCCGGTCTTTGCCCACGGGATCACCAAGACGCAGCTCAACCAGGAATGGAACATGGGGCTTGATCAGGCGATCGAGGCCGAGGCGCAGGCACAGGCCATTTGTATGCAGACGGCGGATTTCGAGCGCGCCTACCGGGCGTTTGTCGCCAAGGAAAAGCCGGTGTTCAGGGGGGATTGATGGCGGACAGAACCTTTCTCGACTGGCCGTTTTTCGAGCCCCGGCACAGGGAGTGTGCCGAAGGGCTGGATGCCTGGGCGGCAGGCGTCCATATCGATCATGGTGACACGGATGCCGCTTGCCGGGGGCTGGTGAAGGCGCTTGGCGATGCTGGCTGGCTGCAGCCGACCGCTGCCGGGGAAGGTGAGCGTTTCGACGTGCGCACCCTGTGTCTCAGCCGAGAGACCCTGGCGCGCCATGATGGGCTGGCCGATTTTGCCTTTGCGATGCAAGGGCTTGGCACCGGGGCTTTGTCGCTGTTCGGCGCACCTTCGCAGAAGGCCGAGTGGTTGCCGCTGACGCGCACGGGTCAGGCGATTGCGGGCTTTGCCCTGACCGAACCGCAATCGGGGTCCGACGTGGCCAATTCTACCATGACGGCGGAGGAAGATGGCGATCACTTCGTTCTGAACGGCGAAAAGACCTGGATCTCTAATGGCGGCATCGCCGATGTCTACACGGTCTTCGCCCGTACCGGAGAAGCCCCCGGCGCGCGGGGCCTGTCGGCCTTCGTGGTCCCCGCCGATACGCCGGGCTTGGCGATTGTTGAGCGATTGGAAACAATCGCGCCCCATCCGCTGGCGCGCCTCCGGTTCACCGACTGCCGCATCCCGAAATCCGCGCTGATCGGCGGGCGCGGCGAGGGCTTCAAGATCGCCATGTCCGTGCTCGATGTCTTCCGTTCCACCGTCGCGGCGGCGGCCCTGGGCTTTGCCCGCCGG
>NZ_MNBL01000133.1 GCF_001879695.1 Nioella sediminis | reverse complement strand
ACCCGCCATGTGCGGGGGGCACCCCTCTTTGATCTGCAAATGGTGCAGGGGCATATCGCGGATATGGCGGTGGATGTGGATGCGGCGGCGCTGCTCGTTTACCGTGCGGCCTGGGCCAAGGATTCCGGCGCGGCGCGGATCACGCGAGAGGCGGCGATGGCCAAGCTCTTCTCCACCGATCAGGCGCAGAAGGTCATCGACAAGGCCCTGCAACTTCATGGCGGCGACGGGGTGAAATCCGGTGAAACCGTCGAGAAGCTCTACCGCGAGATCCGGGCGCTGCGCATCTACGAGGGCGCCTCGGACGTTCAGAAAGTCATCATCGCCCGCCAGGCCATGGCGGCATTCACGGGAGGCTGACATGCTCGGACCGACGGCCCATACAGATACGTTTTCCCGCGAGGGCTTGCCGCCCGCTGACCAGTGGCCGGATTTCCTGCTGGATGGATTCGATTACCCCGATCACTTGAACGCCGGATGGGAACTGACGGATTCCATGGTGGAAAAAGGGTTCGGGGATCACACCGCGCTGATCGGGAACGGGCGGCGGCGGACCTACAAGGAGCTGACCGACTGGACCAACCGGCTGGCCCATGTGCTGGTCGAGGATCTGGGCGTGAAACCGGGCAACCGGGTGCTGATTAGGTCCGCGAACAACCCGGCCATGGTGGCGGCGTGGCTCGCTGCAACCAAGGCGGGCGCGGTCGTGGTCAACACCATGCCGATGCTGCGGGCGGGCGAGCTGACCAAGATCGTGGACAAGGCCGAGGTGCAGTTCGCTCTGTGTGACACGCGGCTGATGGAAGACATGATCGCCTGCGCCAAGACGAGCAAATTCCTGAAATCAGTCGTGGGGTTTGACGGGACCGCCAATCACGACGCGGAGCTTGACCGGCTGGCGCTGACCAAGCCCGTGAAATTCGACAGCGTCCAGACCGGTCGGGACGATGTGGCGCTTCTGGGCTTTACCAGCGGCAGCACGGGCGAGCCCAAGGCCACAATGCATTTTCACCGCGACCTGATGATCATCGCGGATGGCTATGCGCGCGAGGTGCTGCAGGTCACGCCCGAGGATGTCTTTGTCGGGTCGCCGCCTTTGGCCTTCACCTTCGGGCTTGGCGGGCTTGCGATCTTCCCGCTGCGCTTCGGGGCGGCGGCGACTTTGCTGGAAAACGCCTCGCCCCCCAACATGATCGAGATCATCCAACAGTTCAAAGCGACGGTCTGTTTCACAGCGCCCACAGCCTACCGGGTCATGCTGCGCGCGATGGATGAGGGCGCGGACCTGTCATCCCTGCGCGCCGCCGTTTCAGCGGGGGAAACGCTCCCTGCCCCGGTCTATGACGAATGGATGCAGAAGACCGGCAAGCCGATGCTCGACGGGATCGGCGCCACGGAAATGCTGCATATCTTCGTCACCAACCGCTTCGACGACCACCGCCCCGCCTGCACGGGCCGCCCAGTGACGGGCTACGAGGCGAAGGTGGTGGATGACGACATGAACGAGGTGCCCCATGGCGAAATCGGGCGGCTGGCCGTGCGCGGGCCGACAGGGTGCCGTTACCTGAACGACCCACGCCAGACCACTTACGTGCGGGACGGCTGGAACATCACCGGCGACAGTTTCACCATGGACTCGGACGGCTACCTGCACTTTGCCGCGCGCAATGACGATATGATCGTGTCGGCAGGCTACAACATCGCGGGGCCCGAGGTGGAGGCGGCGCTGCTGTCCCATGCCGCCGTGGCCGAATGCGCGGTTGTGGGCGCACCGGACGAGGCGCGCGGCCATATCGTCGAGGCGCATGTGGTGCTGGCCGAAGGTCACACCGCCAGCGACGCTTTGGTGGAACTGCTGCAAACCCACGTCAAAAGCACCATTGCACCCTACAAGTACCCCCGCCGGGTGCAATTCATCGAGGCGCTGCCCAAAACCCCCACGGGCAAGATCCTGCGTTACAAGCTGCGCGAGGAGGGCTGATGCAGACCGTTTTCGTCCAGATCCGCTGCCGCCCCGGCACCACCTATGACGTGGCCTTCGCCATCGTGCTGAAGGAAATCCACGCGGAACTCTATTCCACGAGCGGGGAATATGATCTTCTGGTGAAGCTCATCATTCCGAAGGGGGACGATATCGGCCGCTATATCAACGATGCTTTCCGCGACGTGGACGGGATCGAGCGGACATTGACGACGCTGACCTTCAAGGCATTCTGAGACAACGAACAACAGGGAGAGTTACAATGAAACTCAAGACACTGGCACTGGCGGGGCTGATGGCCTCCACCTCCTCCATGGCGCTGGCTGACGGCGTCAGCATCGGCATGATCACCACCCTTTCGGGTGGCGGCGCGGGCCTTGGCATCGACGTGCGTGATGGCTTCATGCTGGCCATCGAACAGTCGGGCCGCGACGATATCGAGATGATCATCGAGGATGATGAACGCGCGCCCGACCGGGCCGTGCAACTGGCCGACCGCATGATCCAGTCCGATGACGTGGACATCATGACCGGCATCATCTGGTCGAACCTGGCCATGGCGGTGATCCCGTCGGCCACCGCGCAGGGCGTGTTCTACCTGTCACCCAATGCCGGCCCCTCGCAACTGGCCGGTCCCGGCTGCCACGAGAACTATTTCAACGTGGCGTGGCAGAATGACGGCTTGCACGAAGCGGCGGGCGCCTACGCCAACACGGCGGGCTATTCCAACAGCTTCATCCTTGCGCCCAACTATCCGGCGGGCCGCGATGCGCTGACCGGCTATCAGCGGATGTTCGAGGGCGATGTGGCCGAAGAGGTCTATACCCAGCTTGGCCAGACCGACTACGCCGCCGAGATCAGCCAGATCCGCAATTCCGGCGCGGACAGCGTCTATTTCTTCCTGCCCGGCGGGATGGGCATCGCCTTTGTCCGTCAATATGCGGAATCGGGCGTGGATATCCCGCTGATTGGCCCGGCCTTCAGCTTTGACCAGGGTATTCTGGGGGCCGTGGGCGAGGCCGCGCTTGGCGTGCACAACACCTCACAATGGAGCCAGGATCTGGACAACCCCACGAACGTCGCCTTTGTCGAGGCGTTCCAGGCCGAATATGGCCGCCTGCCCTCGCTCTATGCGTCGCAGGGTTTCGACACCGCGAACCTGATCCTCTCGGCCATGGAAGTCGCGCATCCCGATGACGCCGATGCCTTCCGCGCCGCGCTGGAAGCGGCCAATTTCGACAGCACCCGTGGCGATTTCGCCTTCGGGCCGAACCATCACCCGATTCAGGATATCTATGTCCGTGAAGTTGTGATGCAGGGCGATGTGCTGACCAATGTGGTTGTCGGCACTGCGCTGGAAGATCACGGCGACGCCTACGCGGACCAGTGCCAGATGTAATGGCCTGACCGGCCGGGCCTGCCCCCGCGCAAGGCCCGGCCAACAAAGGGATTTTCCATGTCAGCAGCTCTTCTGATCGAGCAGCTTCTCAACGGGCTGCAATTTGGCGTCATGTTGTTCCTGATGGCGGCGGGCTTGACCCTGATTTTCGGGGTCATGGGGCTGATCAACCTCGCCCACGGCTCGCTCTACATGATCGGGGCCTTCGCGGCGGCCGCCGTCGCGGGCTGGACCGGGTCTTTCTGGCTGGCGCTGATGGGGGCGCTGATGGCCGCGGCTATGATCGGGGCGCTGGTGGAAATGGTGGTCATCCGAAGGCTTTACGACCGCGACCACCTGGATCAGGTGCTGGCAACCTTCGCGCTGATCCTGATCTTTTCGGAAGGCACGCGCTTTTTCTTCGGCTCGCTGCCGCTTTACCTCGATACGCCCGACCTGCTGTCGGGGCCGACCATGCTGCCGGGTGGGATCGAGTATTCGAAATACCGGCTCTTCATCATCGCCGTGGGGCTGGCTGTCGGGGCGGGGCTGTTCTGGCTGATCGCCCGCACCCGGATCGGCATCCAGATTCGGGCAGGTGAGGCAGACCGCGAGATGATCGCCGCGCTCGGCGTCGATATCCGCAAGCTTTACACGCTGGTTTTTGCCCTTGGCGCGGCGCTGGCGGGGCTGGCGGGCGCGATGATCGGGCCCATTCAGTCGGTCGAGGTCGGCATGGGAGAGCCGGTGCTGATCCTGGCCTTCGTCGTCATCGTGATCGGCGGCATCGGGTCCATCAAGGGGGCCTTCGTGGGCGCGCTGCTGGTGGGGCTGACCGACACGCTTGGTCGGATCATGCTGCCGCAGCTTTTTGGCCTCTTCATGGATGCAAGCAGCGCGACGACCGTGGGGGCGTCGCTGGCGTCGATGACGATCTACATCCTGATGGCGGGCATTTTGCTCTTCAAACCCTCTGGCCTTTTCGGAGGGCAATCCTGATGCGGCGCGAAACGATCCTGAACCTCGTCATTCCCGGCATCCTTCTGGCCACGGCACTGATCGCCTACGCCATGGAAGAACCCTATATCATCACGCTCGCCACCAAGGCCGCGATCCTGGCGCTGGCGGGCGTCGGGCTGAACATCGCGCTTGGGCTTGGCGGGCTGGTCAGCCTTGGGCACGCGGCATTCTTCGGGGTGGGCGGCTATGCCATGGGCATCCTCGCCTTCCACGCGCAGAACTACATGCCGATCTGGGGCGTGATCGAGGGCACCAAGTCGATGCCGATCATCTGGCTGGTGGCGTTGATCGCCTCTGCCCTGACAGCACTTGTCATCGGCGCGATGTCGCTGCGCACGACCGGCGTTTATTTCATCATGATCACGCTCGCCTTCGGGCAGATGCTGTTCTATTTCGCCATTTCCTGGCCGACCTATGGCGGCGAGGACGGCATGTCGATCTACCTGCGCAACGGGTTTCCCGGCGTGAACACGCTGGTGCCGCTGAACTTCTTCCTGATCTGTTTCGTGATCCTTGTGGTGGTGATGGTCCTGACCGACCGGCTGGGGAAATCCGCCTTCGGGCTGGCGTTGCAGGCCACCCGCCAGAACGCGGCGCGGGCGGAGGCCGTGGGGCTGGCCCCCTACCGGCTGCGTCTGGTGGCCTTCACGATCTCGGGGGCCGTCACGGGGCTGGCTGGCGCGCTATTTGCCGATCTCAACCGCTTCGTCAGCCCCTCGATGCTGAGCTGGCACATGTCGGGTGAGATCATGATCCTGATCATCCTTGGCGGCATCGCGCGGCTGTCGGGCCCTGTTGCAGGGGCGATGCTGTTCATCGCACTGGAATATGTCCTCGAAGACCTGAGCCACTACTGGCATGTTTATCTGGGGGCGATCCTGCTTGGCGTCGTGCTGTTCGCGCGGGGCGGTGTCATTGGGCTGATTGCCGGACGGGAGGTGGCCCATGACTGAGCCGCTGCTGCAAACTTGCGCGATTTGCAAAAGCTTCGGCGCGCTACAGGCGTCGAAGGACGTGACGCTCGACCTGCACCCCGGAGAGATTCACGCCCTGATCGGCCCCAATGGCGCG
>NZ_MNBL01000132.1 GCF_001879695.1 Nioella sediminis | reverse complement strand
TTACACGACGCCCAAGGGCGGCCGTTTAGCGATCCGACTTTGCCCGTGGAAGCACTGTGGAAGCACGAGAAGCAGGTCGCGGCTTTTCGTGCAATCCAGAAAACGCCATCTGGAACAAGGTGTTGGTTGGAGGGTTTGCGTCCGTTCGGGGCGCGGACAAAAAGGATGGAGCGCTCAAAGTGCGCCTCCGCCATGATGCTCGAAACAATGGCGACTGCGCTGGCTCAGTCCGTCGTCTGGCATCAGTTCGTGTCCATCGCAGATACCAGCTTGACTCACGATCAGCGCACGATGTTAATCCCTTTTGTCAACACGGGTCTGAACTTCCCCGCAGCGCCGGACCTGCCAGCCTCCATGTCATCGCCACAGAGAAAGGCCTGATGCGCGACCGCAGTTCCGCTTTGCCCGGACGGACTCATCCTATGGACTCCGTGACGGGGATGCCAACGGCGGTAGTGCGGTGCAGCACCGTGAACAGGGGCTGGAGATCAGTGACCTGTCGGCAGAACCATTCGGCGCGGATCGGCTAGAAGGCGCGCGTAGTGGGTCAGGAAACGTGCCGCGTCGGCGCCGTTGATGACCCTGTGATCGTAGCTGAGATCGAGAGGCACCATCGGAACGGGGGACCAGTCTCCGTTCTCCCAGACCGGCACGGTTTCGGTGCGGGTCAGGCCAAGAATCGCCACCTCTGGCGGGTTCACGATTGGCGTGAAGGCCGTGCCGCCGATGCCGCCGAGGTTGGAGATCGACATTGATCCGCCGCCCATCTGATCGCCCGAAAGCTTCCTTGCCTGCGCCCGGCCTGCAAGGTCGGCGATATCGGCTGCAATCTGCCACAGGCCCTTCCTGTCGGCGTCCCGGATGACCGGCACCATCAGGCCATGGGGCGTATCGACCGCGATGCCGATATGGACGTAATCTTTCAGCACCAGCGTTTCGCCATCCGCCGTGAGCGAGGCGTTGAACCGCGGGAAGGTGCGCAGCGTTCGCGCCAGTGCCATGACGTGAAAGGCCAGTGCGGTGATCTTCACCCCGCGCGCCGCGCCCTCGTCTTTCAGCGTCTTTCGGAAGGCCTCGACCGCGCGCATATCCGTCCGGTCGTGATGCGTGACCTGCGGGATCATGGCGTTCGCCGCCGACAGGTTGGCCGAGGCGATCTGCGCGATGCGCGACATCGGTTCCTCGGTCACCGGGCCATAGGCCGCATGATCCACGTCCCAGTAGCGGCTGGCGTCGGGGGTGCCGGCTGCGGGTGCATTGCCGCCCCCGCCCAGATGCGCGTCCACGTCCTCGCGCCCAAGCGTCGTCCGGCCCGTGGCCCTGGCCACGGCTTCCAGATCGACGCCCTTGTTTGCGGCGTAGTGCTTGGTGCTTGGGCTTGCCTGAATGTCCATGATGCCCCCTTACCAGCTGGCCGAGATATACTGGGTTTCCATGAACTCCAGCATGCCCTCGTGCCCGCCTTCGCGGCCAAGGCCCGACTGTTTCACTCCGCCAAAGGGTGCGGCGGGGTCCGAGACGAGGCCACGGTTGAGGCCAACCATGCCGTATTCCAGCCGCTCACAGACCTGGATCGCGCGCTTCATATCCTCGCTGAACACATAGGCGACAAGACCATACTCGGTATCGTTGGCGCGGGCGATCACGTCTTCCTGATCGGTGAAGGTCTGGATCGCGGCGACCGGGCCGAAGATCTCGTCCTGCACGCAATCGGCGGTTTCCGGCACGTTCGACAGCACGGTCGGCGGGTAGAAGAAGCCCTTGCCGTTCGGCACCACGCCCCCGCATTCCAGTTTCGCGCCCTTGGCCAGCGCGTCCGAGACGAACTCCGCCACCTTGTCGCGCGTGTCGGCATTGACGAGCGGACCGACATCGACGGAGGGATCGGTGCCATCGCCCACCTTGAGCGCTTCCATGCGCTCGGTCAGGCGGCGGGTGAATTCCTCGGCCACGGCCTCGTGCACGTAGATGCGGTTGGCGGCGGTGCAGGCCTCGCCCAGATTGCGCATCTTGGCCAGCATGGTGCCCTCGATCGCCGTGTCCATGTCGGCGTCCTCGAAGACGATGCACGGCGCGTTGCCTCCCAGTTCCATCGCCGGTTTCAGCACCTGGTCGGCGGCCCCTTTAAGCAGCTTGCGGCCCACGCCGGTGGACCCGGTGAAGCTGATCACACGCACGCGCGGATCGTGCATCAGGTGATCGACCAGCGCACCGGTGCGGCGCGAGGGCAGGACGTTCACAAGGCCCGCAGGCACGCCGGCCTCTTCCAGCAGCGGCATCAGCGCCAGCATGGTCAGCGGGGTTTCCGAGGCGGGTTTGATGATGACGCCACAGCCAGCGGCAAGCGCGGGCGCGATCTTGCGGGTGCCCATGGCGGCGGGGTAGTTCCACGGCGTGACCAACACGGCAAGGCCCGCAGGCTTGTGCTGCACGATGATCCGCGCGCCCGATGCTGGGGCATGGGTGATCAACCCGTCAGCGCGCACGGCCTCTTCCGCGAACCAGCGGAAGAACTCGGCGGCATAGGTGGCTTCGCCCTTGGCATCCACGCCCGCCTTGCCGTTTTCCAGCGTGATCAGGTTGGCGAAATAGTCGAGCCGCGCGGTCATCAGTTCCCAGGCCTTGCGCAGCACCTCGGAGCGTTCGCGCGGGGTGCGTGCGGCCCAGTCCTTCATCGCGGCCTCGGCTGCGTCGAGGGCGGCGTCGGCATCGGCAAGCTCGGCAGAGGCGACAGAGGCCAGAACCTCCTCTGTCGCGGGGTTCAGAACGTCGAAACGGGTCTTGTCGGCACCTTCGCGCCATTCGCCGTTGATATAGAGATCGGTGTGTTCCATGTCGGTCCTCGCGGGGGTCAGAGCAGATGGCGGAGCGGTTCGGCAAGCCGACCGGCGAATCCGCCGATAAGGGAAAGCGCGTGCGGGGCAGAGAGCTGTCCGGGCGCACATTCGAGCGTGATGGTCAGGGTGTCGCCCATGCCGGTCAGGGTCAACACCGGGGTTGCTTCCGCCCCGAGATTGACCGACGTGATGGGTGATCCCGCAAGATCGCGGATGGTCAGGGCCGGTTCCGCATCCTCGGGCATCACGCGGGTTTGGCCATGGGATTCCACAGCAATGGCCGCCAGCGGATCGCCAAGGGACGCCGCGGCAAAGCGGGCCAGCAACGCGGCGCGGTCCACTGGCGCGCCGGTGTCCTCAGTGGCCCATGAACAGAAATCCGCGAAAGCCTTGGCGGGAACCTCGGCGGTCAGGAGACGGCTGGCGGTGGCGGCTGTGGTCGGGGTGGGTTCGGCCGTCGCGTCGGGCAGGTTTCTCAGCACCTCCAGATCCGCAACATGGTAGGGCTGTGGATGGCCAGCATCGACGAGCCTTTGCAGGTCCAGCCCTTCTTGCAGCGCGATCCGGCGGGCCTTGGGAGAGACGAGGATACGCCCCCCCGTGGCAACCGGTGCGGCGGCCTTCGCCACCGGTTCGGCGGAGGGTTTCGGGGAAGGCGCGGGTTTGGCCTGTTCCTTCACCGGGGCAGGGGCTGGTTTTGCGCCACCTGACCAGCTGCGGCTGACGGGTTTGGCCGGGGCCTCGGCAGAGATGATGGCGATGACTTCGCCCACGGGCGCGGCCTCGCCTGCCTCGGCCAGCAGCGCCGCGACGAAGCCCTCATGGCCTGCCTCGACTTCCATCGTTGCCTTGTCGGTTTCGACCTCGAACAGGATATCGCCAGAGGCCACGGCATCGCCGGGGGCCTTGTGCCAGGCCACGATCACGCCTTCATCCTGCGCCATGCCAAGCGCGGGCATGATGACGCCGGTGCCCTCGGGCAGGTCGTCGCTGGCAGGGGTTTCAGCCGCCGGGGCGGGGGCCGCTGTACCGCTTCCTTCCGCCGTGTCCGAGATCAGCGCGATCACGTAGCCCACGGGCACGTCGTCGCCATCGCCTGCGGTCACGTCTGTCAGGAACCCGTCCGCCGGAGATTCGACCTCCATTGTCGCCTTGTCGGTTTCCACCTCGAACAGCGCATCGCCCGCCTTGACCGCGTCGCCGGACTGTTTCAGCCAACTCACGATCTTGCCGGTGTCCTGCGCCATCCCGAGGGCGGGCATGATCACCTCATGCGGCATGGATCATCTCCCCGGACATGAGCTTGCGGGCATTCTCGGCCACCGCTTCGGGCGTCGGCACGGTGATATCCTCAAGCGCCGGGCTGAAGGGCACCGGCACGTCCATCGCCCCCATGCGCAGCACCGGCGCGTCGAGGTGATAGAAAGCCTTTTCGTTGATCCGGCCCGCGATTTCGCCGGTGATGCCGAAACTCTGGTGGCCTTCATCAACCACGATCACGCGAGAGGTCTTCTTGGCCGACTCGATCAGCGCCTTTTCGTCCAGCGGAACGATGGTGCGTGGGTCGATCACCTCGGCGCTGATGCCCTCGGCGGCCAGCATCTCGGCGGCGGCCTCGCAGACCTGCACCATGGAGGACGTACCGATCAGGGTGATGTCCGTGCCTTCGCGCTTGATGTTCGCCTCGCCGAAGGGGATCAGGTATTCCTCTTCGGGCACAGGGGCCTTGTCGTTGTACATCAGCTTGTCTTCGAAGATCACGACCGGGTTGTTGTCGCGGATCGCGGTCTTCATCAGGCCCTTGGCCTCATAGGCCGAAGACGGCAGCGCCACTTTCAGACCCGGGATATGGGCCACCAAAGCATGAAGCGATTGCGAATGCTGTGCGGCTGACCGCCGGGTCGCGCCCAGGTTGGTGCGCAAAACCAGCGGCACGCTCAACTTGCCGCCTGACATATAGTGGGTCTTGGCGGCCTGATTGCAGAGCTGATCCATGATCAGGTAGATGAAATCGCCGAACATCAGATCCACCACGGGGCGGGAACCGGTCATGGCGGCGCCGACGGCCAGCCCCATGAAACCCGGCTCGGCGATCGGCGTGTCGACAACGCGCGCGGTGCCGAATTCCTCGACCAGGCCGGACAGCACCTTGAACGGCGTGCCCGCCTCGGCCACGTCTTCGCCGATGATGAAGACGGTCTCGTCGCGGCGCATTTCTTCGGCCAGCGCCTCGTTTACCGCCTGGGACAGGGTGATATTACGCATGTGTCTTTCTCCTCAGGCCGTGTCGCGGTCAAGCGCGTGTTCAATGTCGGTGTAGACATGCATGTCCACCTCGGAGACGTCCGGGTATTTGGCGTTCAGCGCGTATTCCACGGCGTCCGCCGCGTCCTGCTTGATCTCTGCATTCATCGCATCGAGATCCTCTTCGCTGGCGATGCCTTCCTCGACCAGCCAGGAGCGGAAGCGGATGATCGGATCGCGGTTTTCCTTCCAGTCCTTCTCTTCTTCCTTGGACCGGTAGTATTCGCGGTTGATGTCGCCCACATGGTGCCCGTGATAGCGATAGGTCATCAGTTCCATGAAGAACGGACCTTCGCCCTTGCGGGCACGGTCGACGAGCTTCTGGGTCAGGGCATTGACGGCGAGAACGTCCTGCCCGTCCACCTGATGCGCCTCGATGCCGAAGGCCTCGGCGCGGGCGGTGATGGAGCCGGCAGCGATCTCGTCGGTTCTGGTGTACTCGGAATAGCCGTTGTTTTCACAGGCATAGATGACCGGCAGGTTCCATAGCGCGGCCATGTTCATGACCTCGTACATCAGCCCCTGCGCCGTGGCGCCGTCGCCAAAGAAACAGACGGTCACATCGTCTTTGCCGAGCAGTTTGGCGGAG
>NZ_MNBL01000131.1 GCF_001879695.1 Nioella sediminis | reverse complement strand
ATGACCTCGTACATCAGCCCCTGCGCCGTGGCGCCGTCGCCAAAGAAACAGACGGTCACATCGTCTTTGCCGAGCAGTTTGGCGGAGAAGGCCGCGCCGGTGGCGATGCCCATGGAGCCGCCGACAATGGCGTTGGCCCCGAGATTGCCGTTGGACTGGTCGGCGATATGCATCGAGCCGCCCTTGCCCCGGCAATAGCCCTCTTCCTTGCCCAGAAGTTCGCAAAACATCTCCTTGAACTCGGCACCCTTGGCCACGCAATGGCCGTGGCCCCGGTGGGTCGAGGTGATCTTGTCGGTAACCTTCAGCGCTTCGCAGATGCCTACGGCAACGGCTTCCTCGCCGGAATACATATGGGTAAGGCCCGGCATCTTGGCTGACAGGTAGAGTTGGTTGGCATTGTCCTCGAAGGTCCGGATGCGCACCATCTGGCGGTACATCGTCAGGTAGTCTTCGGTGTTTGTTTTCGATTTGGCCATAGCGGGCTTCCCCCTTGAACGGGCGCCGGGCGCACGGCCCGGCCTGCATCGTGGCAGGTGGCCGGGTTTTCACCCGGCCACCCGTCTCAATAACGGTTGGCGATCGGCAGTTCTTCGGCCGGGAAGAGGCTGATCACCTCGCAACCGGTCTCGGTAACCACCACTTCTTCTTCGATCCGCGCCGCCGAATATCCGTCCGTCGCCGGGCAGTAGGTTTCCAGCGCGAAGACCATGCCGGTCTTGATCTCCATCGGGTGATCCATGCTGACCGCGCGGGAGATGATCGGGCGTTCGTGCAGCGCCAGACCCAGCCCGTGGCCGAATTGCAGGCCGAAGGCGGCGTCTTCGTTGGGGAAACCGAGGCTTTCCGCCGTCGGCCAGACCTCGGCCACCTTGTCGGTGGTCACGCCCGGTTTGATCATCGCGATGGAGGCGTCGATCCATTCCCGCGCCTTCACATAGGCGTCGTTCTGGGACGGTGTCGCGCGGCCCACGTTGAACGTCCGGTAATAGCAGGTGCGATAGCCCTGATAGGACTGGAGAATATCAAAGAAGGCCTGGTCGCCGGGGCGGATCAGACGGTCGGTGAAGTTATGCGGATGCGGGTTGCAGCGTTCGCCGGAAATGGCGTTGATCGCCTCCACATCGTCCGAGCCCATTTCGTAGAGCAGCTTGTTGGACATGGCGACGATGTCATTCTCGCGCACGCCGGGTTTCAGCTCTTCATAGATCATGTGGTAGACGCCATCGACCATGCTGGCCGCTTGGGTCAGAAGCTGGATTTCGTCCCAGTTCTTGATCTCGCGCGCCGCCAGCATGATCTGTTGGCCGTCGACCACGTGAATGCCTTCTTCCTGCAGCGCGTGGAACATCGCCGTTTCGGCATAGTCAACGCCCACGGGCATATCGGCCATGCCCGCATCCTTGATCAACTGCGCGATCATCTTGGCATATTTCTTCATCAGGCCGAATTCCGGCGGGATCGTGCCGCGCATGCCGACGACGCCGGCCAGGCAGTGATCGGGCTCCAGCCAATCCGAATAGCGCTTGTGATGCACTGCGGCGGAACCGAAGTCCCAGACATAGGGACTGTCATCGCCGGTCAGCAGGCAGAAGCGGCACATCTTGTCCCGTTCCCATTCGCCGATCTTGGTCGCGGACACGTAGCGGATGTTGTTCACATCGAACAGCAGCAGCGATCCGGCGGGGGAATTCTGCAAGCTCTGCCGCGTGCGCGCCAGACGGTAGCGGCGCAGGCGGTCATGGTCGACGCGCTTTTCGAAATCGACCGAGGTGTGACCCCAGGCCGGGATCTTGTCACGCCATTCCCAGTTGGTTTCAAGATCCTGCGGGGTGAGCAGGTTTGGCATGAGTGCATTGCCGGGGCGTTCTGACATCGGAAACTCCTTTCGGGTGCGGCCATGCGCACCCGGTTTGTTGCTGATAGGTGTGGTGTTGCGGGCCTATTTCGTGACCCAGCCACCATCGATCGAGATCATCTGGCCGGTCATGTAGTCGCTGTCGTTGGACGCGAGGAACGATGCGGTGCCGGTGATGTCATCGGGGTAGGAGACGCGCTTGATCACAAGGTTGTTCTCGACGATGTCGTCATAGGCCTGACCGGCGCGTTCCTTGAAACCGATCTCGACCAGGTCCTTGTCGAGCTGTTCCCAAAGCGGCGTCACAACCACGCCCGGCGCATAGCCGTTCACGGTGATGTTGTGCTCGGCCAGACCCAATGCACCGCATTCGGTCAGCGCAAGGCAGCCATATTTGGAGGTGCAGTAGACGGTCACATCCACCAGCGGCTTGCGCGAGGCGATACTGCCCACGTTGATGATCTTGTAGGGGTGATCTTCCATCGGGCCCTGGGCGATCATCTGGCGGGCGGCTTCCTGCATACCCAGCCACATCGCCTTGGTGTTGACGTTCATGATCATGTCCCAGTTGTCTTCATCGATATCCATGAAGAAACGGGGCTTGTTGAGGCCCGCGTTGAACAGCGCCACGTTGATGCTGCCAAACGCCTCGACGGTCGCGGCCACGGCGGCCGCATTGTCTTCGCGCTTGGTGACGTCCATCTTGACCGCAATCGCCTTGCCGTTGCCAGCCGCGTTGATCCTGTCGGCAACCTTCTGCGCTTCGTCGAGATCAAGGTCACCGAGGCACACATTGGCACCCTGCGCCGCGAAGGCCTCTGCATTGCCTGCGCCCATGCCGCGCGCGGCGCCGGTGATCAGGATATTCTTGCCGTTGAGTCGATTGGGGTCCATTGGGGTTCCTCCTCTAATCCCTGTGTTGTCGCATGACCTGTTCGGCGCGGGACTGAACCCGTGCCAGGGTCTCGCGCGGGGTTGAGACACCCCGCAGCATGTCGTGAAGCTCCTCTCCGCAGATCGCGATCAACTGGTTGATCTGCGGGACCGGCGGGCGGGGCCAGAATTGCAGTTCGTCATGCCAGGACATGGCATCGACGGCCTCGAAGATGGGCGATAGCTGGCGCACGTCGGGATCCGCGCCGACCGAGTAGCGGGGCGCTGTGCGGCTGCCGTGCTGGACATAAAGCTTCTGCGCCTCGGGCGAGGTGAAGGCGACAAGCGCCTTGGCCGCCTCTCGCTTACGCTCATCCGGCAGGTTCGACGGAATGCACAGAACATAGCCGCCCACGGGCGCGATCGGGTGGCCGGACGGACCGGCGGGGTGCGGCAGGTAGCCGGTGTTGCCATTGGCGGGCGATTTCTCGTCCAGTTCGAAATAGGGGGCCAGCAGAGTATAGCCGTAGGCCATGGCGATCTTGCCCGCCGCATAGGGGCGGACGCGTTCGTACCACGACATCGACAGGATATCGGGCGGCGAGAATTCCAGCAGCGCCATCAGGTACTCGGCCGCCTCCAGCGCACGCGGCGTGTCGATGCTTGGCACCAGGTCGTCGCGGTTTAGGCGACCCGCGTCGAAGCCCCCCGCGATTTCCGCAAGATTCAGGATCGGCTGGCCGAAATCGGCGCAGGTCATCATGAATGTATGGCCAAGCGCGGTGCCGCGCGCGGCGTTCCATGCGATGCCGTAGCGGCCCTTTCGCGGTTCGTGAAAGGTCTTGGCGGCCTCTAGAACGGCACCGGTGGTCCGTGGCGGTTCAAGCCCGGCCTCGGCGAACCAGTCCTTGCGGTAGAACATCAGTTCGGGCGTGGTCTGGCTTGGTACGCCATATGGCTGGCCCGCCCAATGCGCTGCTTGCCAGCCCGCGGTATGGAAGTCGCCGGGATCGAGCGTCTCGACATCCAGTATGTCGGTCAGCGGTGTCAGCAGGCCCTTGGACACGAACTCACCGATCCAGGGCAGGTCCACGGCGATGATGTCATAGCGGCTGGCCGGGCGTTCGCCGTTGCGCAACGCCTCTTCATGCAGCCGGTCGATGGAAAAGGCCCGTTGGCTGATCTTCGTGCCGACGACCTGCTCGAACTGGCGCTTGAGGCTTTCCATCACCATGAAGGTGGGATCGCCATGAACAAGGATGCGCAGGCCGCCGCTCAGCGAAAGCGGTTCTGGCAGAACCTTGGGCGGCTGGATCGAACGGCCGATCTGGTAAGAGCCGCCGAAATAATACTCCGCCTCGGACCGGGAGCTGCCCGCTTCGCCCACATGCTTCTTCGCCATGCGCAGCAGCCGGTCCGCCAATTGCCCCCAGTTCTGCATGAGCAGGGCACTGGGATGGAGAGAGAAGCTCTTGCCGGTCTTGGTGCGCGGGCGGGTTTCGATCAGCCCGGCCTCTTGCAGTTCCGCCAGTTTGCGCCGCGCGGTGGCGTAAGGCACGGCAGAGGCCGCGATCACCGAGGACGCGGTGCTGATCCGGCCCTCCAGGTGGTTCTTCACAAGGTGAAGCGCCATGTTGAGATGCGGATTGGGCGAAGCAACATCCAGCATGGACTCGATCTCGGAGGAAAAATCCTCTATCAGATCAATGACCTGCAACATATCCGACGAGACATAGGGCGGCTTGCCGGGGGTCACCGGACTGCCACCTAGTAAATATTCGTTTTGAATATTTTTCATGTCCCTGTCGTCTTCGGATATATGTGCTGCGGGTCTGCCCACGGGGGGATTCGGCTGTCGCATGTCTCGCCTCAGTTGCTTTTGACGGATTGGGAAGGCCGCAAGAACAGCACAGATATCCGTTTTGAACAACAAAATGTTCGAAATGAACAAATCCAATGCGGACCAGAAACCCAAAAAACGCGACGAATGCGTCATTCGGCAGCCCAAGGGTGATTCCCTGTGGACGGGCCGCCGGGGACAACGAGAATTGATTTCATCTAAGGGAGGAACCAGGATGAACATTCGCACCAAGGCCATGATCGCAGGAACCACCGCACTTGCGGGGCTTGCCCTTGCTGGCGCAGCGTCGGCTCAGGAAACGTTCACGATCGGCATCACTCAGAACAACGTGGGCGTCGACAGCTACCAGACGACCTATGAAGAGGCGTTCATCGCCGCAGCAGAAGCAGATCCCAATGTCGAGGTTGTCGTGCTTGACGCAGGCGGCGACGTGTCCCGCCAGATCGCCCAGATGCAGGACCTCGTGCAGCAGGAAGTCGATGCGATCATCATCTGGCCGACCAACGGTCAGGCCGTGATCCCCGCCGTGCGCGAAGCGTACCAGGCTGGCATTCCGGTGATCGTCACCAACTCCAACATCGCGGAAGAAGGGTTCGACTTCGTCTCCTCCTTCTCCGGCCCCGACAACATCACCCAGGGTTCGCGTTCCGCAGAAATCATGTGTGACCGTTTCATCGAGCTTGGCATCGAGAACGAAGCGCGCGTCGTGCAGATCTCCGGTCAGCCCGGCTACACCACCGCCATCGAGCGGGCGCAGGGCTTCGAAGATCGCCTGCCCGAGGTTTGCCCGAACGTTACGCTGGTCGAAACCCAGCCCGGCAACTGGAACCGTGAAGACTCGCAGCGCGTGATGGAAGCGTTCCTCGTTCAGTATGACGACATCGACGGCGTCTACTCGGGCGATGACAACATGGGCGTGGGCGCCCTGAACGCAGCGATTGCCGCAGGCCGCGCCGAAGGCATCACCTTCGTCGGCGCCACCAACTTCGCCGTGGGCTACGACGCCATGGGCCGTGGCGAATACTGGGGCTCGATCTACCAGTCGCCGGTCGATGACGCAGAGGCCGCCCTGGCCACCGCGATCGCCATCCTGAACGGCGAAGAAGTGCCCTTCCTGAACTACTTCGACACGCCGAAGATCACTCAGGACAACATGGACGAGTTCGACCGTCCGGTCTTCTGATCCACTGACAGGCCGGGGCCGGACCGATCGTGTCCGGCCCTGTGCCGCTTTGACTGCCAAACAAGAACAACGACAAACCGGGGGAGGGCGTCATGGGACGAGTCTCGGGGCGTGCCTGCATTGTGACAGGCGCTGCGCAGGGCATTGGCCGCGCCATTGCAGAGGCGTTGCTGGACGAAGGCGCCGATGTGTGTTTTGCTGATATCAATGCAGACAAGGTCGCCACGGTCGCGTCCGCCAACGAGGGCCGCGCCAAAGCGGGCGGCGGCCGCGTCATTTCCGCGGCGGTAAACGTCACCGACCGGGAACAGGTCCGCAGCATGATTGCCAAAACGGTCGAGGCGTTTGGCAAGCTGGACGTCAAGTTCAACAATGCCGGTGTCAACAAGCCGATGAATTTTCTCGATGTGACCGAGGACAATTGGAAATTCATTATGGACATCAACGGGCTGGGATGCCTGATCGGCATGCAGGAGTCCGCGCATCAGATGATCGCGCAGGGAACCGGCGGCAAGATCATCAATACCGCCTCGATTGCCAGCCGGCAGGGATTTGACAATGTGGCACCCTATTGTGCCTCGAAATGGGCCGTGGTGTCGCTGACGCAATCGGGCGCGCGGGATCTGGCCAAGCACAATATCACGGTCACCGGTTTCGCGCCGGGTGTGGTCGCCACCGAGATGTGGGATCAGGTCGATCAGGACCTGATGGAGATCGGCGCAGCCGAGCGTCCGGGGCAGGCGATGGAGGAGTTTTCGGCAGATATCCTGAAGGGCCGCGTGGCAAGACCCGAGGATATCACCGGAACGACGACCTTCCTGGCGGCGAAGGACAGCGACTACATGACCGGCCAGATCGTGATGATCGACGGAGGAATGACGCTGGTCTGACTGCCCTTCAAATCGGGGCGGGCGACCAGAGGATCAGGGAAATAACAGTGCCGCGCGAAACGCGCGCTGTTCGGGAGGAGAGAAGATGGCAGAGAAGAACCTGGACGCGGTAGGCCGCTTTCTGGCCCGACAGGGCATCTTGGTGGCCTTCGTGCTTTTTATGGTCGGATTTTCGCTTTGGAATCCGCGCTTTATCGACATTGACAATGTGTTCGGCGTGATCCGGTCCTCGGCGATCCTGGGGGTCATGGCGCTTGGCGTGACCTTCGTGGTGATCGGCGGCAACCTTGACCTCTCGGTCGGGTCGCTGATGTCGTTCTCGGCCATCGTGGTTCTGGACCTGCACGAAAACCCAGCCTTCGGCCCCTATCTGGCGATCCCCGCCATGTTCGCCATGACCATGGCCATCGGGGCGCTGATCGGCTTTCTCGTGGGGTATCTCAGGCTCAACTCGCTGATCGTTACACTGGGGATGCTGTCGGCCATTCACGGCCTGACGCTGACCTGGTCGGGCGGGCAGAACATGGATATCGCCAATCAGGACGCCACATGGTTCGGCGTCTTTGGGCGTGGTACCGCGCTTGGCATTCCGATCCCGGTTCTGATGTTCGGCCTCTTGGCGGCGGTGCTGGCGATCCTCCTTGCCAAGACGCCCTTTGGCCGAAAGGTCTATGCCGTAGGAGGCAACGGCACGGCGGCGACCTTCTCCGGCATTCCACGGGCAAGGGTGGTGTTCTTCACCTACATCATCTCCTCTTTCTGCGTCGCCACCGCCGGTCTGATTCAGGCCAGCCGCACCATGGGCGCGCAGAACACCGTGGGACAGGGGATGGAGCTGGAGGTTCTGGCTGCAGTCATCCTCGGGGGTGCGTCTCTTCTTGGCGGGTCCGGTACCGTGTTCAAGACCGTGATCGGCGTGCTGATCCTCGGTTTCATCCAGAACGGTCTGCTGCTGGCGGGGCTCGAATTCTACGTCCAGTTCGTCGTGACCTGGGTCATCATCATCCTTGCCGTGTGGCTCGATATCGCCACCAAGCGCGGCAAGCTCTGGTCAGCGATCGCGTGAGGGGACAGACAGATGAAAAGCGATAACATGTCCAACCTCATCAAGAACGGCGCCATCTGGGGCTTCATCGTACTGGAGCTGATCTTCTTCCAGATCGCCGGTGAATTCTGGTCGCTGTCCGAACGGGCCTTCATGGATCTCGACAACATGCTGCTGCTGCTCAAGCAATCGGCACCCATCGGGATCATCGCGGTCGGCATGACGGTGATCATGATCAACGGCAATATCGACCTTAGCGTCGGGGCGATCTACGCACTTTGTGCCATCGTCATGCTCGACTCGATGTCCTGGCCGTTCATGGAATCCCTTGGCGATTGGGCGATCCCGCTGGCGTGGCTGTTCGCCCTGCTGACCGGGGCGGTTCTTGGCCTGATCAACGGCATCATCGTGTGGAAGACGGGGGTTGATGCGTTCA
This sequence comes from Nioella sediminis, assembly GCF_001879695.1. Classification (GTDB taxonomy): domain Bacteria; phylum Pseudomonadota; class Alphaproteobacteria; order Rhodobacterales; family Rhodobacteraceae; genus Nioella; species Nioella sediminis. The sequence goes on along the minus strand of NZ_MNBL01000131.1, from coordinate 11,692 downwards.
TCGTGACGCTTGGCTCGATGCTTGGCTACCGGGGCCTTGTCTTCATGTATAACGGCGAGAACCCGACCTATCACCTGAACTGGACGATGGTGGATATCGCGGAATGGGACATTTTCGGGGTCGAAACCCCGGCGCTTGTCTTCCTTGTGGTGGCCCTGATCGTCTGGTTCGTGATGACCCGTACCGTGCATGGGCGCAATGCCTACGCCGTCGGCAATAACCGAGAGGCGGCGGTGAACGCCGCGATCCGGGTAGGGCCGCACATGCTGATCAACTTCGTGCTGATCGGCTTTCTCGCAGCGCTGTCGGCGGTGACCTTCTATTCCGGAAGCGGTTCGGTCAATCCGAATGACGGGATGCTTTTCGAGCTGTGGGCCATCACCGCCGTGGTGCTTGGCGGCACCAAGCTGATCGGCGGGGCGGGGTCCATCGTGGGCACTTTTGGCGGTGTGATCGCCATCCAGCTTCTGCGCAAGGGGCTTGGCCATATCGGTGCCGACACCGCAACCGTGAACCTTGTGATCGGCCTTATCCTTATCGCGGTGCTGTTCCTTGATCGGCAACTGAACGTGAAAGGCAAAGAGGAGTTGAAGGTATGACCGAGAAAACCCCCGTGTTGCGATTGGAAGGCATCGTAAAGACTTTTCCCGGCGTCCGTGCCCTCGACGGCGTTTCCCTGACCCTGCTTCCGGGCGAGGTCCATGCCCTGATGGGCGAAAACGGTGCCGGGAAATCCACGCTGATGAAGGTGCTTGGCGGCATATACCAGCCCGACGAAGGCCAGATCATCGTCGATGAGCAGCCGGTGGTCATGTCCGGCCCGCTGGAAGCCAAGGCCAAGGGCATCGTCTTCATTCACCAGGAACTCAGCCTCGCAACGGAGCTCAGCGTTGCCGAGAACATCTATCTTGGCGAATTGCCGCGAAAGCGGTTCGGGCTGGTGGATTGGGCACAGCTTGAGGCCAACACCAACAAGATCCTCAAGAAACTGAATGTCGGTTTCAACGCGAAGACCCGTGTCGGCAGCCTTTCGATTGCCAATCAGCAGATGGTCGAGATTGCCCGCGCCCTCACCGTGGACGCAAAGGCGGTAATCTTCGATGAACCGACCGCATCCCTGACCGACGCGGAAAAGGTGGTGTTGTTCGAAGTGATCGCCGATCTGCAATCGCAGGGTGTCGGCATCGCCTATATCTCTCACCGAATGGAAGAGATCTTCAAGATCACCGACCGGATCAGCGTCCTGCGCGACGGTCAGTATCAGGGAACCGTCAACACCGCCGAAACCGACGAGGAAGGCGTGACCCAGATGATGATCGGGCGAAAGCTCGACCTCAGCCGCAACGAAAGCCATCACGAATTGGGCGAAGTGGCTATCGAGGTGCGCGGGCTGAGCTGTGGCAACCTGTATGAGGATGTCAGTTTCGAGGTGCGCCGGGGCGAGGTCGTCGGCTTTTACGGGCTTGTCGGTGCGGGCCGCACCGAGATTGCCGAAACGCTGTTCGGTCTGCGCAACCCGTCGGCGGGCACGATCCTGATGGATGGCGAGGAAGTGACCATCCAGTCGCCAGCCGACGCCATTGCGCGCGGCATTTCCCTGGTGCCCGAGGACCGCAAGGGGCAGGGTCTGGTTCTTGGCATGAACTGCCGGGACAACATGACCTTGCCGCAGGTCGGGGATCTCACGGCGGGGCCGTTCGTGTCCGACGGTGCCGAGGTGGCGATCTTCGATCAATACCGCGACAAGCTCGATATCCGCACCCCCGGCTGGCGACAGACGGTCGGCAACCTGTCGGGCGGCAACCAGCAGAAGATCGTCATCGGCAAATGGCTGTCCATGCATCCCAATGTGCTGATCGTGGACGAACCGACGCGCGGCATCGACGTGGGGTCCAAGTCCGAGATTCACAACCTGATCCGCGAACTGGCCGCGCAGGGCTATGCCGTCATCGTCGTCAGTTCCGAAATGCCCGAGGTTCTGCATGTCTCGGACCGGATCGTTGCGATGTATATGGGGCGGATTATCCGCACCTTCACGTCGGAGGAAGTGACCGAGGACAATCTGATACAGGCGATTTCCGGAATCGGGGGTGGAAAGGCTGCCTGAGATGAAGGTCGGATTTGCCGGACTTGGCAGAATGGGGGCCCGCATGGCCGCGAACCTTGCGGGCGCGGGAGTTGAGGTGATCCTCTGGAACCGCAGCCCCGAAAAGGCGCGCGACCTCGCGGCGGCCACCGGCTCTGCCAGCGCCGACTCTCCCCGGGCGCTGGCAGATGCCGCCGATATCGTCGTGACCATGCTGGCCGACGATGTCTCCTCCGAGGCGGTCCATTTCGGACCGGAGGGCCTGTTTGCCGGGTCGCGCGCCACGTATTTCGTTGAAATGGGCACGATGAGCCCCGATCACATAGCAGCCCTTGCCGATGCTGCCCCGGAAGGCCGGATCGTGATCGACGCGCCCGTTTCGGGCGCCACGCAAGCCGCCCAAGACGCGCAATTACTGATCATGGCGGGCTGTTCTCAAGACATTCTGGCCCCCATCCAGCCGCTCTTCGATGCCATGGGAAAGCAGACGATCTGCCTTGGCCGCATGGGCGCGGGCGCGGTCATGAAACTGGCCATCAATATGCTGATCCACGGCATCAACCAGACCTTCGCCGAGGCGATGACTTTGGCCGAGGCAACGGGCATCCCGACCGAGGCGGCGTTTGAGGCGATCGAGGCCAGCGCCGCCTGCGCGCCTATGCTAACCTACCGCAAGCCGCTTTACCTTGATGAGGCTGCCCATGATGTGACCTTCACCGTCGCGCTTGCGCAGAAGGACATGCGGGTCACGGCGGAACTGGCGGGCAAACTGGGCGTTCCCCTGCCGCAATCGCGGGTGACGCTGGACATTCTCAACGAGGCGGCGGGCGCGGGTTATGACGCGCGCGACATGGCCGCGATCCTGAACTACATGCGAGGAAAACACATATGAAAGCCGCGCTTTTCGTAGGGGGCTGGGAAGGCCATACCCCCACCGACTTCAGTGACTGGTGCAAGGCGCTGCTGGAAGACAATGGCTTCGAGGTCGATGTCTACGACACGCTGGAGCCGCTGGCCACGCCCGAACGCCTCGCCGATGTCGACCTTATCGTGCCGATCTGGTCCTCGGCCCGGTCCGGCCACAAGGAAGAGTTCGGCAACATGACCAAGCCGCAGGAGGATGGGCTGCTAAAGCTCATCTCCGAGGGCAGGGGGATTGCAGGCTGGCACGGCCATATGGGCGACGCCTTCCGCGACCGGCCGACCTATCATTTCCTCATCGGCGGGCAGTTCGTGGCCCATCCGCCGGGTTGGCCCGACAACCTGCAACCGGCCGAGGATTACATCGACTACGATGTGACGATCTGCAAACCCGCCGACCCGCTGGTGCAGGGGATCAAGAGCTTCCGGCTGCGGTCAGAGCAATACTACATGCTGGTTGATCCCTCGAACGACGTGCTGGCCACCACCACCTTCAGCGGCGATCACCTGTGGTGGATCGAAGGCACGGTCATCCCGGTGGTCTGGAAACGCCGTTGGGACAAAGGCCGGGTGTTCTACTGTTCCATCGGGCACGAGCTGAATGATCTGAAAGTGCCGCAAGTGACCGAGATCCTGCGCCGGGGCATGATCTGGGCGGCAACCCGCGCGGACTGACACTGGCGGGCACGGCCTGTCCACATGGCAGACAAGGCGCAAGGCAAAGCGCCCGCGGGATCGTCCCTGCGGGCGCTTTCCATGTTTGTGGCGCCGATACCCCCGCGCTGTCCGCCGCGCCGCGCTTGTCGGTGGAACACGCGGGCAGTTGACAGGCTGCCCCCGTAAAGCTTAACAAAGCAACTATACAAGCTGCTTCAGCCCGTGCATGATCTTAGGCGTGATCGGAGGATACGATGCCAATTCCTGCCCCCAACCTGTCACCGCCATTCAATATTGTTCGTCTCAGCCATGTAGAGTTGCGCGTGACCGATCTGGCCTGGGCACGCGGGTTCTACGTGGACACGCTCGGGCTGCAAGTCACGCATGAGGATGCCGATGCGATCTACCTGCGGGCGATGGAGGAACGCGGCCATCATTGCCTGATCCTGCGCCGGGCCGAGGCCGGGTCTGTCGGCAGTCTGGGCTTCAAGCTCTGGAGCGAAGAGGATCTCGACAAGGCCGCGCATTGGTTCGCCGCCCGCGATCTGCCAGTTGACTGGATCGACCGTCCCTTCATGGGCCGGGTGCTGGCCACGCGCGATCCGTTCGGGGTGCCGCTGGAATTCTATGCGCATATGGACCGGCTGCCCCCGATCCACCAGCAATACAAGCTGTATCGGGGTGTCAAACCGCTCCGCATCGACCATTTCAACCTGTTCTCATCGAATGTGGATGAGAGCGTGGCCTTCTATAGTGACATCGGGTTTCGCGTCACGGAATACACCGAAGATGCCGAAACGGGTCGGACCTGGGCGGCGTGGATGCACCGCAAGGGCGGCGTGCATGACATCGCCTTCACAAACGGCACCGGGCCGCGGCTGCATCACGTGGCTTTCTGGGTGCCGACACCGCTCAACATCATCGACCTGCTCGACCTGATGTCGACCACCGGTTATCTGGACAACATCGAACGCGGACCGGGGCGGCACGGGATATCCAACGCCTTCTTCCTCTATATCCGCGACAAGGACGGGCACCGGACCGAGATCTATTGTTCCGACTACCAGACCATCGACCCCGATCACGAACCGATCAAATGGGATCTGAAAGACCCGCAGCGCCAGACACTTTGGGGCGCGCCCGCGCCCCGCAGCTGGTTCGAGCTTGGATCGGTTTTCGATGGCACTGCTCTGGTTGACAGCGATCTGACCTCCCAGCCCATCATCGCCCCCTGAGAGGTGACCAACATGACTGCATTACCCGCCCGTATCGCTGCCTTCCACGTCGATGGCGCGGACCGTTATGGCGTGGTGACCGATTCCGGCATCATCGACATGACCCCGCAGTTTGGTGCCCGCTTTGACACGCTTCAGGCTATTGTGGAGGCCGACGCGCTGAAAGAGGTTATCGCAGCGGCAAAGGGGCAGGCCCCGACCCATCAGGAGGGCGATATCTCCTACCTGATCCCGATGGCCCGGCCCGAGAAGATCATCTGTATCGGTGTGAACTTCCCCGACCGAAATGCCGAATACAAGGACGGGCAGGCCGCACCGGGCAAGCCCTCGATGTTCATCCGTTTTCCGCGCAGCTTCGTGGGCCATGGCCAGAACCTGATCCGCCCGCCGGAATCGCCGCAGCTGGATTACGAGGGCGAGGTGACCATCGTCATCGGCAAGGGCGGCCGCCGCATCCCGCGCGAAGAGGCTTATGACCACATCGCCGCCCTGACTCTGTGTAACGAGGGCACCATCCGCGATTGGGTGCGTCACGCGAAGTTCAACGTCACGCAAGGCAAGAACTGGGACCGGTCCGGGTCTATCGGACCATGGCTGGTCCCCTTCCGGGATGCCGCGCAGCTTGATGATATCGCGCTCACTACCCGCGTGAACGGCGAGGTCCGGCAGCAGGACCGCACGGGCCGGATGCTCTATGATTTCCGGTATATCGTGAACTATGTCTCGACCTTCACCACGCTGGTCCCCGGCGATGTGATCGTCTGCGGCACCCCCACCGGCGCAGGCGCGCGGTTCGATCCGCCGATCTGGCTGAAACCCGGCGACGTGATCGAGGTGGAGGCCGAGGGCATCGGCATTCTGCGTAACGGGGTGGAGGACGAAGGATGCTGACGCGGGCCGAGTTGGATCAGGCGGCGCAGGATCTGTTGCAGGCCGAGGCGGACCGCTGTCAGATCGGTCTGCTGTCCCTGCGCCATCCGGGGATCACGCTGGACGATGCCTATGCGATCCAATCCGCCCAGATGGCCCACAAACTGGCCGAGGGGCGCAAGATTATCGGCTGGAAGATCGGACTGACCTCCAAGGTCATGCAGGACGCGCTTGGCATCGACACGCCCGATAGCGGCGTCATCTATGACGACATGGATTTTGCGGATGGCAGCACCGTGCCCGCCGGGCGGTTCATCCAGCCAAGGATCGAGGCGGAGATTGCCTTCGTGCTGAAAGGGCCGCTCAAAGGCCCCGTGACCCGCGAACAGGTGCTGGCCGCGACCGACTACGTGGCCCCCGCCATCGAGATCCTCGACACCCGCATTCAGCGCATGGACCCCGCAACCGGCCAGCCGCGCAGGATCTTCGACACCGTGGCCGACAACGCCGCGAATGGTGGCATCGTTCTGGGGCCTCAACGCCACGCGCCCGAGGATTTCGATCTTCGGTGGGTCGGCGCGATCCTGACTAAGAACGATCAGGTGGTGGCCACGGGGCTAGGCGCTGCCGTGCTGAACGATCCTGTCATGGGTATCGTCTGGCTGTCGGACCGCATGGGCCAGTACGGCCAGCATCTGGAAGCGGGGCAGGTGGTTCTGGCGGGGTCATTCGTGGCCCCGGTCGAATGCCCGCCGGGCACCGATATCCACGCCGACTACGGCGCGTTCGGGGCGGTGTCTGTCCGCTTCGCCTAGAACGGCATCCCCGAAAACCGTGCCACCAGTTCCGCGATGTTGCGGGCGTCGAATTTCTTCAGCAGCCGGGCGCGGTGCTGTTCCACGGTCCGGTAAGATAGGTCCAGCTTGCGCCCGATTTCCTTGGAGGTCAGGCCCTGCCCGGTCAGCATTGCAACCTCCCGTTCGCGGGGGGTCAGCTGCACCACCGGCCTCGCCTCTGACAGGTCGGAAAACGACCAGACGCCGCGCGCGAACGGATCGTCGGGCGTCAGGGACCGGCCCCGCCCCCGACACCAGAACAACTCACCCGTCAGGCGCTGCATGATCCGTTCATCATCATAGGTGCCGCTTTCACGCATCGCCGCCAGGCCACGCGCACCGATCCTCTGGTAGTCCTCGACCGAAGGATAAAGCCGCGCCATATCCATGCCCGTGAACCCCTCCACCGGGCCGGCGAAGATCTCGGCAAAACGCAGGTTGGCGGCCCGGATCACCCGGTTTTCCAACAGGACAAGGCCAAGTGGCGCATGGGTAAAGGCAAGGGCGTGCGGGTCCATGGCCACAGGTGTAGCGCGATTGCGCGGCTTTTGGGATACCCCCTGTTGCCCCCGTAGTTCTACGGAATTGCCCGGTGCCACGCGCAGGCGCATCCTGCCGCCAGCATCTTAGGGAGGAACCGGGAATGGTTCATATCGTCGGTTGGGGTCACACGAAATTCGGCAAGCTGGAAGGGCAGGGGGTCGAAGATCTTGTCGTAGAAGCGGGGCGCGAGGCGCTTGCCCATGCGGGCATTGCACCGGGCGAGGTGGACGGCATCTGGATGGGCCATTTCAACGGCGGCATGGTGCCCGATGGCTTCCCCGCCTCGATGGCCCTGTCGATTGACCCCGCCATGCGCTTCACCCCCGCGACCCGGCTGGAGAACGCCTGTGCATCGGGTTCTGCCGCCGTCTTTGCCGCGCGCAACGCGATCCTTGCAGGTGAAGCGAAAATCGCGCTGGTCCTGGGCGTCGAGAAGATGACCCATCTGCCCACCCGCGAGGTGGCCGCCGCGCTCGGCCACGCGGCCTATCAGAAGGAAGAGGCGGGCCTGTCCTTCCCTGCCGTCTTTGCGGGCTTCGCGCGGGCCTATTTCGACAGGTACGGCGACAAGACCGAGGCACTGGCGATGATCGCCGCCAAGAACCACGCCAACGCCATGGCAAACCCGCTGGCGCAGTTGCACAAGGAACTGCCGGTGGAATTCTGCGCGACCGAAAGTGAGCGCAACCCGATGATCGCCGCGCCATTGAAGATGTCGGATTGCTCGCTGGTCTCCGACGGGGCGGCGGCCATCGTGCTGGTGGCCGATGATGTGGCTAAGGCGATGCCCCGCGCCGTGCGCTTGCGGGCGGCTGAACAGGTAAACGATTTCCTGCCCATGTCGCGCCGCGACCTGACGGCGTTCGAAGGCCCGCGAGAGGCGTTTCGCCGGGCGTTTCTGGCCGGTGGTGTGACGCTCGATGATCTGCATGTGGCCGAGGTGCATGACTGTTTCACCATCGCCGAGCTGATGATTTATGAGGCCATGGGGCTGGCCGCCCCCGGTCAGGGCGAGACCCTGCTGCGCGAGGGTGCGGTGATGCGGAACGGGCGGTTGCCGGTGAACCTGTCGGGCGGGCTCAAGGCCAAGGGGCACCCGGTTGGGGCCACGGGCGTGTCCATGCATGTGCTCGTGTCGCGGCAGGTGACCGGCACCGCAGAAGAGATGCAGCAAGCCGGCGCGTCTTTGGGTATGGTGTTCAACATGGGCGGCTCTGGCGTCGCCAATTACTGCACCATTCTGGAGGCCGAGCGCGCCTGATGAACATCTCCTTCTGGCTTCACCGCATGGCTCAGGTCAGCCCCGACCGGCCCGCGATGTATCTTGGAACCGATCTTGTAGAAGATTATGGCAGCTTCCATGCCAAGGCCGCCGCCGTGGCGGGCTGGCTGACGGCCAAGGGTATCGGCCCCGGCGACCGGGTTGCGCTGTTCATGAAGAACGTGCCCGACTACCTGATCGTGCAATATGGCGCGTGGTATGCGGGCGCGGCGGTGGTGCCGATCAACGCCAAGCTGCACGGGCGGGAAGCCGCGTGGATCATCGGCGACTCCGGCACCAGGTTGACGTTCGCCTCCCCCGGCATGGTCGAAGACTTGCGCGATGCGGAGGCGAGTGGTGAGATCGTCGACATCGGCTCCGGCATGGAAACCATCTATGCCACCGACCCGATCCCCCCGCAGGATCGCAGCCCGGATGACCTGGCGTGGCTCTTCTACACCTCCGGCACCACCGGGCGGCCCAAAGGGGTGATGATCACCCACCGGATGCTGATCACCATGGCGCTCTGCTACGAGGTCGATGCCGATGCGGTCAGCGCCGAGGATGCCGCCCTCTACGCTGCGCCCCTGTCCCACGGGGCGGGCATCTACAACCTGATGCATGTGCGGGCCGGTGCGCGCCATGTCTTCCCGCCCTCGGGCGGCTTTGAAGAGGCCGAGATCTTCGCGCTGGCCAAGCATCACGGGCGTATCCACATGTTCGCCGCCCCCACCATGGTCAAACGCATGACCGAAATCGCCAAGGCGACCGGTGAAACCGGCGAGGGGCTGCGGACGGTCGTCTATGCGGGCGGGCCGATGTATGTCGCCGACATCATCGAGGCGGTGGATCATTTCGGGCCGGTCTTCGTGCAGATCTACGGGCAGGGCGAATGCCCGATGGGGATCACCGCCCTGTCCCGCCATGACGTGACCGACCGCAGCCACCCCCGTTGGCGAGAACGGCTCGCCTCTGTCGGGCGCGCGCAATCTGCGGTGGAGGTGCGGATCGGGGATGCAGAGGGCAAGCCGCTGCCGCCGGGCGAACATGGGGAGATCATGGTCAAGGGCGACACGGTCATGCCCGGCTATTGGCAGAACCCCGAGGCCACGGCCAAGACGCTGCTGAATGGCTGGCTGCTGACGGGCGACATGGGCTTCATGGACGCAGACGGCTACGTCACCATGCAGGACCGGTCCAAGGACATGATCATTTCCGGCGGGTCCAACATATACCCGCGTGAAGTGGAGGAGGTGCTGCTGATGCATGACGCCGTGTCAGAGGCCTCCGTCGTCGGCAAACCGCATCCCGAATGGGGCGAGGAGGTGGTGGCCTTCTATGTCGGACAGGCGCGGCCGGAGGAGCTGGACCAGCTGTGCCTTGAGAATATCGCGCGGTTCAAACGGCCCAAGATGTACCGCCGGGTCAAGGCGCTGCCCAAGAACAATTACGGCAAGGTGCTGAAGACCGAGCTGCGCAAACTGCTGGAGCATGACAGATGACGGATCTTTCGGGAAAGACGGCGCTGGTCACCGGATCGGTGCAGGGGATCGGCTTTGCGATCGCCGAGGCGCTGGCGGGGGCAGGTGCGCGGATCGCGCTGCACGGGATCGCGACAGAGGCCGAGATTGAGCAGGCGAGTGCAGCTTTGCAGGCCGCTGGCGCGGGCGATGTCCGCTTTTTCCCCGGTGATCTGATGCAGCCCGAGGAAATTGATGCGCTGATGGCGGCGGTGGCCGATTGGGGCGGAGTGGATATCCTCGTGAACAACGCCGGTATCCAGCACCCCGCGCCGATCAGCGACATGCCGCGCGCCAGTTGGAACGCGATCATCGCGGTGAACCTGTCGGCGGCCTTCCACACCATGCAGCACGCCCTACCGGTCATGGCGGAAAGGGGCTTTGGCCGGGTGGTCAATATCGCCTCGGTCCAAGGGCTGATCGGCTCGGTCCACAAGGCGCCTTATGTGGCGGCCAAGCACGGCATCATCGGGCTATCTAAGGTGGCGGCGCTGGAATACGCGACGGCGGGCAGCAAGACCTCGGGCGGCGTGACGGTGAACTGCATCTGCCCCGGCTGGACCGAAACCGCGCTCATCGTGCCGCAGATCGAGGCGCGTGCCCAGATCATCGGTGGCGACAGGGATGCCGCGATTGCCGACCTGCTGGCCGAAAAGCAACCCACGCGCCGCACCTCCGATCCGTCCGAGATCGGGCGGCTGGCGCTATGGCTGTGCGATCCGATGGCCCATAACGTAACGGGCACCGCGATCCCCGTCGATGGCGGCTGGACGGCGCAGTAGAGGTTTCTGCGACCAGCAGGTCACAGGCCCGGCATTCTGCGAGGGTCGCTCTTGCCGGGTGGCGGGGGCATGGCTACATGGGCCTGTATGAAACGTTTCATTCCCTTCATGTCATCCGACCCCCTTGTCGCCGTCATCCGGCTGGCCGGGCCCATTGCCAGCGGCAGCCGGGCCGGGGTGCTGAACGACATGGCCATGGCCCCCGCCATCGAGAAGGCGTTCGCCAAGGGCAAGCCAAAGGCCGTGGCACTGGTGATCAACTCGCCCGGCGGCTCGCCCGCGCAATCCTCGCTGATTGCCGCGCGCATCCGGCGGCTGGCCGAGGAGAAGGAGGTGCCCGTTCATGCCTTCGTGGAGGATGTGGCGGCCTCGGGCGGCTATTGGCTGGCCTGCGCGGCGGATCATATCTGGCTCGACGACAGCTCTATCGCCGGGTCGATCGGGGTGATTTCCGCCAGTTTCGGCCTGCATGAGTTTATCAGCCGCCACGGCATCGAACGGCGTGTTCACACGGCGGGCAAGGACAAATCCATGCTGGACCCGTTCCGGCCTGAGAGGGACGAGGATATTGCCCGTCTGAAAGGCCTTCAGGCGCAGATTCACGAGAGCTTCATTGCCCATGTGAAGGCGCGCCGCGGCGACCGGCTGGCCGAGGATGCAGATATCTTCACGGGTGAATTCTGGGTTGGGCAACGGGCCGTCGATCTGGGGCTGGCCGATGGCATCGCCCATCTGGTGCCCAAGATGAAAGAGCTATACGGCGACAAGACCCGCTTTGCGGTGCACGGCCCCAAGCGCGGCCTGTTTCAGCGCTTCGGTGCAAGCCTGACGGCCGAGGCCATGGGCCAGGTCGAGGATCGCGCCACCTGGGCGCGGTACGGGCTGTAGCATGCTGGTCAAGATCGCAACCTTCTTCCTCGTGGGCATGGCGGTTCTGGCCATGTTCGGGCGGCTGCGCTGGCCGGGTGGTGCGCGGCGTGT
>NZ_MNBL01000130.1 GCF_001879695.1 Nioella sediminis | reverse complement strand
GCCTGCCCCGCCCCCGCACCTGCCCCACTTGCGGGCAGATCAACGTGACGGGCGGGGCCTGCCGCAATTGCAACGAGGGGCGCGATTAAGTGCTGATCACCGAATTCCTTCTGGCGGGGCTTGGCCTCGTGATCCTTCTGCTTGCGGGTGATACACTGGTCAGGGGTGCGGTGAACCTGAGCCTGCGCCTCGGCATTCCGGCACTTATTGTCAGTCTGACCATCGTGGCCTTTGGCACCTCGGCGCCCGAACTTCTGATCTCGATCAGCGCCATTCTGGACGGCGTGCCGGGGCTGGCGCTTGGCAATGTGGTGGGGTCGAACACCGCCAATATCCTGCTGGTTCTGGGCATTCCGGCGCTGATGTCAGGGCTGGATACCAGTCAATGCGACACCCGCCGCAACTTCGTGATCATGATGGTTGCGACCCTGGCCTTCATCGGGCTGGCCTTCGCCGGTCCGTTCACATGGTGGCACGGGCTGATCCTTTTGGCGGGTCTGGCGCTGATGCTGGGAGAAGCCGCCTGGACAGCGCGGTCGCACAAGCGCGACAGCGCCGCTGCGGCCGCATTGGAAGAGCTGGAGGATGTGGAAGGCGCCGACCCCGATATGCCCTGGTGGCAGATCGTCGTCTTCCTTTTACTCGGGCTTGTGGGCCTGCCGCTAGGTGCCGATCTGCTGGTGGATAGCTCGGTTGTGATCGCGCGCAGTTTCGGCGTCAGCGAAACCGCCATCGGGTTGACCCTCGTGGCCGTCGGCACCTCGCTGCCGGAACTGGCCACAACCGTCATGGCCGCGCTGCGCCGTCATGCCGAAGTGGCGCTTGGCAATGTGATCGGGTCGAACATCTTCAACCTTTTGGGAATCATCGGCGTCGCGTCCTTGGTCGGGCCGATTCCGGTCGATGCGGAAATCCTGACCTTCGATCTGTGGATCATGCTGGCCGCCTCGTTGCTGCTGATCCCGTTCGTGTATTTCCGTTGGGTGTTTGGCCGCGTCGTGGGGGTGGTTTTCACCGCGCTGTACCTCATCTATGTGATCAGTGTCCTGAGCTGAACGGAGGGCAAGGATGACCGCACTCGTGACAGGTGGGGCAAAGCGGCTTGGCCGGGCCATGGCGTTGGCGCTGGCAGAGGCGGGCCATGACGTGGCCATCCACTATGCCGGATCAGCGAATGAAGCCGAGGCCACGGCAGAGGACATCCGCGCCCTTGGCCGCCGGGCCGTGACGCTCCAGGCGGACCTGTTGAATGAGGACCAGGCTCAGGCCCTGCTGCCCCGCGCGGTCGAGGCCCTCGCTCAGCCGGTGACAGTGCTGGTCAACAACGCGTCCGTATTCGAGTACGACAACATCCAGTCGATGACCCGGACCAGCTGGGACAGGCACATCGAATCAAACCTGCGCGCGCCGGTGGTGCTGACGCAGGCGCTGGCCGCGCAGATGCCCCCGGCGGAGCCGGACGAAAATGGTGAACCGCAGGCACGGGGGCTGGTGGTCAACATGGTTGATCAGCGGGTGCAGAAGCTGACGCCGGAATTCATGAGCTACACCATCGCCAAGATGGGGCTTTGGGCCTTCACCCGCACCGCTGCGCAGGCGCTGGCCCCGCATGTGCGTGTCAACGCCATCGGGCCGGGGCCGACTGTTCAGGGCACGCGCCAATCCGACAGCCATTTCGCACGGCAGCGCAAGGCCACCGTTCTGGGCCGCGGATCGGATGCGGAGGGCATCGTTCAGGCGCTGAATTATTTCCTGAATGCGCGGGCAGTTACAGGGCAGCTGATCTGCGTCGACGGGGGCCAGCACCTGGCCTGGCAGACCCCCGATATCCTTGGCGTCGAATAGGCCCGAACCGGTCTTTTTCGGCAGGTCGCCTGCAGTTTTCCACCGTTAACGCTACGGTAACAGGGGTGTTACCCTTTTATGACATGCTTCCTTAATGACCCTGTGGAAAGAAAAATCTCCTTTGTTTTCAGTCGCCTACAGGAGTGCCTAAAAATTAGGCAATTCGATGAACCCTGCCAAATACAAGGAAAAATCACCGATCCCAACATTTTATCCCTAAGGTTATCCACAGAAACCGTGGACAAGGTTTTCCTTGAACATGGCCTCGGATCGTTGCAGCCGACAATGGAATCGATTCAACTGGATCACGATGTCTGAAACGCCCTCTGAAATGCCGCTGACCGGCCACGAATTGATCGCCTCTTACCTGAAGCTTATCGACGGCTCTCCGGGTGTGTATCGCATGCTCGACGGGCAGGCGCGGGTGCTTTACGTGGGCAAGGCGCGGAACCTGAAGAAGCGCGTGGCGAACTATGCCAAGCCCACGGGCCACAGCGCGCGGATCGCCCGGATGATCCGCGAAACGACCGAGATGATGTTCCTGACCACGCGCACGGAAACCGAGGCGCTTCTGCTGGAACAGAACCTGATCAAGCAGCTGAAACCGCGCTACAACGTGCTGCTGCGCGACGACAAGAGCTTCCCCAATATCCTCGTCAGCCGGTCGCACGCATTTCCGCAGATCAAGAAGCATCGCGGCGCGAAAAAGGAGAAGGGCAATTACTACGGCCCCTTCGCCAGCGCCGACGCGGTGAACCGGACATTGAACCAGTTGCAGAAGGTGTTCTTGTTGCGCAACTGCTCCGACGCGACCTTCGACAGCCGCACGCGGCCCTGCCTTCTTTACCAGATCAAGCGGTGCAGCGGCCCTTGCGTGGGCCTGATCTCGGCGGAAGATTACGCGCAATCGGTGAAGGATGCGGAACGCTTCCTGTCCGGCAATGGCGGCCATATCCAGGAGGCGCTGGCGCGTGACATGCAGGCGGCGTCGGACGCGATGGAATTCGAGCGCGCCGCGGCCCTTCGGGACCGCATCCGCGCGCTGACGACCGTGCAGGGCGTGCAGGGCATCAACCCGCGCGGCGTGGCCGAGGCCGATGTGGTCGCCCTGCACATGGAGGGCGGGCAAGCCTGCGTTCAGGTCTTCTTCATCCGTGCCAACCAGAACTGGGGCAACCGCGATTTCTACCCCCGCACCGGGTCCGGCGCGGAAGAGGCGGAGGTGCTGGAGGCCTTCCTGGGCCAGTTCTACGACGAGAAGGAGCCGCCCCGGCAGATCCTGCTGTCGCACCCCATCGAAAACGCCGACCTGATGGCCCAGGCCCTGACGGAAAAACGCGGCCGCAAGGTGGAATTGCTGGTGCCCTTGAGGGGCGAAAAGGCAGAGCTTGTGTCTTTCGCGGCAAGGAACGCCCGCGAAAGCCTCGCCCGCAAGATGAGCGAGGCCGCCACGCAGGGCAGGTTGCTCGACGGGCTGGCGGAGGCGTTCGGGCTGGCAAACCCGCCCGAGCGGATCGAGGTCTACGACAACTCTCACATTCAGGGCACCAACGCCGTGGGCGGCATGATCGTCGCGGGGCGCGAAGGGTTCCTGAAAAGCCAGTACCGCAAGTTCAATATCAAGGGTGACAGCCTGACGCCCGGCGACGATTTCGGCATGATGAAAGAGGTGCTGAACCGCCGATTCAAACGCCTGCTGAAGGAAGACCCGGACCGCGAAAGCGACGCCTGGCCCGATCTTCTGCTGATCGACGGTGGCGCGGGACAGGTGAGCGCGGTGGCGGAAATCCTCGCCGATCTGGGCATTGATGACGTGCCCTTCATTGGCGTCGCCAAGGGGATCGACCGGGATGCGGGCAAGGAGGAGTTCTATCGCCCCGGCAAGCCTGCCTTTGCGCTGAAACGCAATGATCCGGTGCTCTATTTCGTCCAGCGCCTGCGCGACGAGGCGCACCGCTTCGCCATCGGCACGCACCGCGCAAAACGCGCCAAGGCCATCGGGGTCACGCCTCTGGACGACGTGCCCGGCGTCGGCGCCACCCGCAAGCGCGCCCTGCTGGCCCATTTCGGCAGCGCCAAGGCGGTCAGCCGCGCCGACCTTGCCGATCTCAAGGCGGTCGATGGCATCTCGGATGCGCTGGCCGAAACGATCTATGATTTTTTCCATGAAAAAGGCTGACCCCGTGCGCGCAAAATCGCGCGGGGCGTTGCCGCCGGGGCTGGTCCCGCCCCCGCAACCGCGCTAATGCTTGGCCATGCGATGGACCTTGCCAAATATCCTGACAGTCGCGCGGCTTGCCGCCGCCCCCGGCGTTGCGATCATCTTCCTGATCCTGCCGCGCCCCTATGCCGATTGGGTCGCCCTGATCCTCTTCGTCACGGCGGCCCTGACCGATTGGCTCGACGGCTATCTGGCGCGTCTTTGGAAACAGCACAGCCGGTTCGGCGCCATGCTCGACCCGATTGCCGACAAGGCGATGGTGATCATCGCCCTGGCCACGCTGATGGGGCTCTTCGGCTTCCAGCCGCTGCTGATCCTGCCCGTCGCCGCGATCCTGTTCCGAGAGGTCTTCGTCTCGGGCCTGCGCGAATTCCTCGGCAACAAGGCGGGCACGCTCAGCGTGACGAAGCTGGCCAAGTGGAAAACCACCGTGCAGATGGTCGCCATCGCGGTGCTGTTTTCCTACGGGATTTTCGAGCATCATTTCGGCATGAACGTGATCGGCATGTCGCCCGAGATCGTCGCCCAGATCTTTGCAGGAGAGGTCGAGGATGAGTTCCATCTCGTGGCCCTCAGCCAATGGGCCAACCGGGCCTATTATGGCGGCATCGTCCTGCTGTGGCTCGCGGCGACACTGACGGTTGTGACAGGCGTCGACTACCTCGCCAAGGCCATGCCGCATCTGCGGGAGGACCCCCATGATTGAGCTGCGCTATTTCGCCTGGCTGCGCGAACGCGTGGGCACAGGGCATGAAACTGTCGAAACCGGGGCCACCACCGTGGCCGAGCTGATCGAAGAGCTGAAGGCGCGGGACGAGGGCTATGCCTTCGCCTTCTCCGACCTCAAGGCAATCCGCGCGGCGGTGGATCAGGATCTGGTCGATCTGGACGCGCCGATTGCCGGGGCGAGGGAAGTCGCCTTCTTTCCCCCCATGACCGGGGGCTGAGATGCCCGAGATCATCGTGCAGTCCGACACCTTCGACATGGGCGAGAGGCTCAACCGCTTTGCCGCGCGGCAGGCGAATGCGGGCGCGGTGGTCAGCTTCTCCGGCATCGTGCGCGATGTGGCGACGGGCGATCTCGACGCGATGGAGATCGAGCACTACCCGGGCATGACCGAAAAAGCGCTGGCGAAGATCGCGGATGAGGCGATGAGCCGATGGCAGCTTGCCGACGCTTTCATCCTGCACCGCTACGGGCGCATGGGGCAGGGCGAGACGATCATGATGGTCGCCACAGCGTCGCGCCACCGGGCCGATGCCTTCGCGGCGGCGGAGTTTCTGATGGATTACCTGAAATCCCGCGCGCCGTTCTGGAAGAAGGAAATCACGGGCGAGGGCGCGGCATGGGTCGCGGCCCGCGACGAGGACGAAGACGCCCTCGCGCGCTGGCAGCAGCGGTAGGCTCATCATCTGATCTTCCTGGTCTGAAAGGACTGCGGCGCCGCAGAGATGCGGGGCAATGGGCATGGAACCGGCCTGCCTTGGCCCTTTCGGGGCTGTCTTCGGCAATGGCCCGAAAATCCCCTCGTGATCCGGAACCGGCGTCACCCGGCAAGCGCTTGACCGGCAGGACAACACAAATTCCCTAAGAATTCGTGAACCCTCCCCTTCTTCTTTGCAAAAATACTCCCGCCGGAGGCATCCAAACCCCTCCACAAGCACGGCCCGATGACAGAGATATACCCAGCAGCCACATGTCCGTGGCAACACGGCCCGACGAGGGCCCCAAAGGGGCCTGAGAAGGGCCGTTCCCGGGTCGACGACGCAGTCGGCGAAACCGCCTACCCCTGGTTCTGCTGTTCCACGTGGATGCGCAGCTCTTCAGCTTCCTGACGCGCCTCACGCAGACCCTCCATGGCCGCCCGCAGCTCGGCCTCTGTCTGGGTGATCTGGTTGGTCAGCTCCGCCTCGCGGTGCTGCAGGTAGGAAATCGCCTGATCTCGGGTCTCTTCCGCGTCATGCAGCGCCTTGGCCATCTCCTCCAGCTCGTTCATGTCGACGCCCGAGACCCGCGTCAGCCGGTGCACCAGCCAGTTGGCGAACCAGCCAAGCGCGAAGGCCACGAAGAGGATGATCGCGATCACCACGATGAATTCGGTGCGGTTCATTCGGTGTCCTCCTCGGCCTCTGCGGGCACTAGGTTATCGGGGCGCATGACGGGCCGGGGGGCATCGGCCAGCAGCTGCGCGCGCGCCTCGGCGGCCTCGCGTGCATCGCGTTCCGCCACGTCGCTGGCCAGCAGGAATTCGATCCGCCGGTTGGTCTCGCGCCCGTCTTCGCTGTCATTGTCGGCAATGGGCCGCGTCTCGCCATAGCCCTGCGCGGTCAGGTTCGCGGTCAGCACCCGCCGCGCCAGAAGCCCGTTCAGCACCGCATCGGCGCGGCCCTGGCTCAGCCGCAGGTTCATTTCCTCGCGGCCCTGGCTGTCGGTATGGCCGCCGATTTCCATATCCACATGGGAACAGTCCGGCAGGATCTCGGCAAGGTCGTCCAGAATGCGCCCCGTCTCTTCGTTGATCTCGACCGATCCCGGATCAAACGTGATCTTGCGCTGTTCGAGGATCGTGTTGATCCGGTCGAGGCACTGTTGCGGCGTCAGTAGCCCCGTCTGCGGGTCCAGGCTGGCCACATAGGTCACGTCGATCTCGAACCCCTCGGCAGCCCCCAGAAGCTCGCTCATCAACTGGCTCAGGTCAGAGGTTGTGCTTTCGCTGCCGGAATTGCCCCGGATGCGCACGGTGTCGGGTTCCACCACGACGGCCCCGTTATGCAGCTGTGCCATCGCCTCCAGCCCGGCCATCACCCGCAGGGTCCAACCGCCCGGCAGGTCTTCGTCGATACGGGTCGCGACATAGGTGTTCTGGCGGCCAAAAAGTGCGGTGGCATAGGCTTGCACGGCCTCTGTGATCCGCTCATCGGGCAGGCGGCCACGCAGTTGCACATAGCCCTCGGGGCTGCGGGTGGCCGTGAAGGTTGGCAGGCCGTCTTCGGCCTCTTCCTCGGGGGGCGGGTCGGGCAGCACGGCGTGCAGCGAAAAGACCTCCGGCAGGGCGGCGTCCAGTTCGCCGATGACTTCGTCGAAAAGATCCGACGGGGTGCCCTGCGCCACAATGAGGGTGATATCGGCATCCGAGAAGGTCACGGTCGCATCCTCGAACCGGCTGACGGCGGCAATGGCCATTTCGACGGCGGTGGCCCAGTTGGGCGACGGCACGCCAAGCCCGATGCGGCAGCTGTCCTGCCCGGTCAGCCCGGCATTGCGCGCAGCGGTCAGGATGCGGTCGCGGCTCTCTTCGGTGCCGGCGGAACAGGACTCGAACCGGCCGCCGCCAGAGGATTGGACATAGCGCAAGGTAAACGGCGTGATCACCGGGCGGGGGGCCGAGATATCCAGCACAAGCTGGACCGAAGAAGGACGGTTTTCCTCAAGGAAGCGTTGCCACTGGTCGCGCTGCTGGCGGCTGTCGGCTACCGCCTCGACCACCACCTGCCCGTCATAGACGGATACCTTGGCGCGTGGCAGTTCCGCCAGAGCCAGAAGGCCGAAGCGCAGGGCGGGGGGCCATCCGGCGGGCACCGGGAAAGCGGCGGTTTCGACCATGTTGGCCACGTGCAGCCCGTCGGCCAGTTCGTTGATCCCCGTAGTCAGGCTGTCATCGCCATCGGCGGTCGGCACCAGCCCGATCAGCGACACGCCGTCATCGTTGCGCAGCATCTCCAGCGAAAAGCGCGGCGGTTCGATCCCCTCGGGGTCCAGCACATCCATGTTGTCGATGATGCGGTCGGTGTCCACGATCTCGGCGGCGCGGCGCAGGGCGTGAAAGCGCGCGGCCTCGTCCGGGGCGGTTCCCGCCATCAGCACGCGCAACCCGTCGGCCCCGATCTCGACCCAGTCGAGCCCGTCTTCGCGCATGGCGAAATTGACCGCCTGCACCGATTGCTGCTCGATCTGACGCGCGCCGAAAACAGCCATCAGCAGGCTGAGCACGGCGGCAAGCGCAAAGGCCCCTACAGCGGCGAAATGAAAGGCTAAACGCATGCGTCCCGTGACTGCCCCAAGATCAATTGCATCTGCTTTAACGACTTGCCCCTAGAGGTTCAATGAAACGAGCGCTGCGGCGGCAAAAAACAGCGCAGGGATAAGGCCTGCGTCCCGATTGGCACGGAAAAGATGCATGCACACATCCGGGTCGTCGATATCGAGCTTGCCCATCTGCCAGACCATGTGCCAGCCAAAGCCCCATGCCCCGACAAGCGCCAGAACCAGCGACAGGATGCCCGCCGAAGGCGTCAGCGCCCCGATGATGGCCACCGCCATCAAGGCGACCGACAGCACCAGAAATCCGCGCAGGATGGGTTTTGTCCGGTCTCCGAACAGGCGCGCGGTGGATTTCACGCCAATGAGCGCATCATCCTCCTTGTCCTGATGGGCGTAGATCGTGTCATAGAAGATCGTCCAGGCCATGCCTGCGAGGTAGAGCACGACGGGCGGCCAGCTGAGGCTTCCGGTATGCGCGACCCAGGCCAGCAACGCGCCCCAGTTGAACGCGATGCCCAGAAACACCTGCGGCCACCAGGTGAAGCGTTTGGCGAAGGGGTAGATGACGACCGGCAGCAGCGCGATGATGCCCATCAGGATCGCTGCATTGTTGAAGGTCAACAGGATCGCAAAGGCCACCAGGGCCTGTATTGCGAGCCACGCGAAGGCCTGTTTCACACTGACCTGCCCCGACGGGATGGGCCGCGACCTTGTGCGCGCCACGGCGGCGTCGAAATCGCGGTCGGTGATGTCGTTCCACGTACAGCCCGCACCGCGCATCAGGAACGCGCCCATGCCGCAGCCAAGCGCGATCCACAGGTCTTCCCATCTGGGCGTCGTGGCGGCAGCGGCCAGCCCGACACCCCACCAGCAGGGCAGAAGCAGCAGCCATGTGCCGATCGGCCGGTCGGCCCGCGACAGGCGCAG
>NZ_MNBL01000013.1 GCF_001879695.1 Nioella sediminis | reverse complement strand
TCCGCCGGTCTTTTCGGACCCGTCGTGGAATGCCTTCATGGGGCTGGGGCCGGAAGGGTGGGCCGGGTTCCGGGGCGCGCTGATGGCCCTGCTGGCGCAGGGATCGACCCTGCGCCAGCGGGTGGAGCCTTTCCTGCATCCGATGGACGAGGCGCGGATGCACATGCCCTTCGCGGTGTCGGAATACACCGATTTCTACGCGGGCAAACATCACGCGATGAATGTGGGCACCATGTTCCGCGGACCGGAAAACGCCCTGCCGCCCAACTGGCTGCATATTCCCATCGGCTATAACGGGCGCGCGTCATCGGTCGTGGTTTCCGGCACCGATGTGCGCCGCCCCTGGGGGCAGTTGAAAGGGCCGGATATGGAAGCGCCGGTCTTTGCCCCCTGCAAGCGCTTCGATCTGGAACTGGAGATGGGGGCGATCGTCGGCGTTGCCTCCGACGGGCCGGTGACGGTGCAGGAGGCCGATGACATGATCTTCGGCTATGTGCTGCTGAACGATTGGTCGGCGCGTGACATTCAGGCCTGGGAATACCAGCCGCTCGGGCCGTTTCAGGCCAAGGCGACGGCCACCTCCATTTCCCCGTGGATCGTCACCAAGGCCGCGCTGGAGCCGTTCCGGGCCTCGACCCCCGAGCGCGAAAAAGAGCTGCTGCCACATCTGCGGGAACCGGGGCCGATGCTCTATGATATCGACCTGATGGTAACCTTGGCCCCTGCGCGGCAGGCCCCGAGCGTGATCGCGGAAACCAATTACCGGCAGATGTACTATTCCGCTGCGCAGCAACTGGCCCATCACACGACCTCCGGCTGCCCGATGCGGGTGGGGGATCTGCTTGGATCGGGAACGATCTCGGGGCCGGAGAAGGCGGAACGCGGGTCGCTTCTGGAGCTGAGCTGGGGCGGCAAGGAACCATTGACGCTGGATAGCGGCGAGGAGCGGTCCTTTCTGGAGGATGGCGATACGCTGACCTTGCTGGGGGCGGCGAAGGGCGATGGATATCGCATCGGCTTCGGGGCCTGCGCGGGCACCGTCCTGCCCGCGTTGACAGACCCCTACGGCCGGTAGCACAGCAGTTTCGCCC
>NZ_MNBL01000129.1 GCF_001879695.1 Nioella sediminis | reverse complement strand
CGGGCGCCAGCCGGTCCACCCAATTGCCGCGCACGGCGTCATGCACCTGCCCCTCTGGCGTTTCGTTCAAGCCGGTCATAAGGTCCGTCCCATGTCATCGCGTGCAAAGATACGGCTCTTCGTAGAGCATCCCCTTGGGCAAGGGCAAACGGTTCCCTTGTCGCGGGAACAGGCGCATTACCTGTTTGGTGTCATGCGGCTAGGTGTCGGGGCCGAGGTGGCCCTGTTCAACGGGCAGGACGGGGAATGGACCGCCGAGGTCGTGGAGGCCGGAAAGCGCGGCGGCGTGCTGGACTGCCGCGAACAGGCCGCGCCGCAGATGTCCCCGCCGGACCTGTGGCTGCTCTTTGCC
Organism: Nioella sediminis; assembly: GCF_001879695.1. GTDB lineage: Bacteria > Pseudomonadota > Alphaproteobacteria > Rhodobacterales > Rhodobacteraceae > Nioella > Nioella sediminis. The sequence goes on along the minus strand of NZ_MNBL01000129.1, from coordinate 2,237 downwards.
CCGATCAAGAAGGCGCGCACCGATTTCATCGTCGAGAAGGCCGCCGAGATGGGGGCCGCGCGGATCATGCCGGTGCAGACGGACTTCACCAATGCCGAACGCATCCGGCAGGACCGGTTGCAGGCGCATGCTGTTGAGGCCGCCGAACAATGCGGCGGCACCTATGTGCCCCCGGTGGAGGACCTGCAAAAGCTTAACCGGCTGTTGGCGGACTGGCCCGAGGACCGGCAGCTCATTTTCTGCGATGAAAGCCTCGTGGGCGCGCGGGCGGCGCTGGAGGCCGCGCCGGACCGAGAGAAATGGGCGATCCTGATCGGCCCCGAAGGCGGGTTTTCAGAGGCGGAGCGCGACCGCCTGCGGTCGCGATCCTATTGCACAGCCGTCAGCCTTGGCCCCCGCATCCTGCGCGCCGATACCGCCGCCGTCGCGGCGCTGACGCTCTTCCAGTCCACGCGGGGCGACTGGTGAGCGGCTTCTTCCGACCCGAGGCGATGGCCACCCTGCGTCGCTGGCGCGAGGCCCTCATTGGGCTGGCGGTGCTGGCCGTGGGGGGCTTCGTTGCGCTGGCGGCGCTCACTGTCATCAGTCTGGGCGTGGGCATTGCCTTTGCCGCCATCGGGCTTTTCCTGCTCTGGGGCGGCGTCCAGCGCGGGCGCTTCCGGCAGGCGGCCATCGGGCCGGGGATCGTGACGCTCGATGAAGGGCGCGTGACCTATATGGGGCCGCTCGACGGGGGTGTGATCGACATCGAGGACATGACCGTCCTGATGCTCGACAATCGCAGCCGCCCGCCTGTCTGGGTCCTGCGCCAGAACCACGCCGCGCCACTTCACATTCCGGTGAATGCGACCGGGGCGGACCGGCTGTTCGACGCCTTCCTGCGTCTGCCGGGCATCCGGACGGGGCAAATGGTGTGGAAACTGAACCGCGCCAGCAATGATCTGCTGCTGATCTGGGAACGCGAAGATGGGCTCGGCTGGCCTCAGGCGCTGAATTGACACCGCCTGCATTTGCACCCATCAAGGGCCTCTGAAAGCGACAGTGCAGGAGCAGCCCCCATGTCCATCCCCCAATCCGGCGGCGGCCCGATCGAACGGCATGAACAACTGGCGGAATATCTCGCCGATGGCTGCAAGCCGAAGGAAGACTGGCGCATCGGCACCGAGCACGAGAAATTCGGCTACTGCAAAGATACGCTGAAGCCGCTGCCCTATGCGGGTGAACGGTCGATTCTGGCGGTGCTGGAGGGGTTGCGCGACGGCCATGGCTGGGACCCGCTGATCGAGGGCGGCAACCTGATTGGCCTGACCAAGGATGGCGCCAATATCAGCCTGGAACCCGGCGGGCAGCTTGAACTGTCGGGTGCGCCGCTGGAAACCATCCATCAGACCTGTGATGAGGTGAACGACCACCTGCGCGACGTGAAGGACATTTCCGACAAAATCGGCGTGGGCTTCATCGGTCTGGGTGCGGCCCCGATCTGGTCGCATGAAGACATGCCGCTGATGCCCAAGGGGCGGTACAAGCTGATGGACGGCTATATGCAGAAGGTCGGCACCATGGGCACAACCATGATGCGCCGGACCTGCACCGTTCAGGTGAACCTCGATTTCGGATCCGAGGCCGATATGGTGCAGAAGCTGCGCGTGGCGCTGGCGCTGCAACCGGTGGCGACGGCGCTCTTTGCCAATTCGCCCTTCCTGGACGGTAAGGTAAATGGCCACAAATCCTGGCGCAGCCGGGTCTGGCGCGATCTGGATGCCGACCGCACCGGGATGCTGCCTTTCGTGTTCGAGGAGGGCTTCGGGTTCGAGAGATGGGTCGAGTATGCGCTCGATGTGCCGATGTATTTCGTCTACCGCGACGGGCAGTATATCAACGCGCTCGGCCAGTCCTTCCGCGACTTCCTGCAAGGCAAACTGCCCGCGCTGCCGGACGAGACGCCGACGCTATCCGATTGGGCCGATCATCTGACCACGGTCTTTCCCGAGGCGCGGATCAAGAAATTCATCGAGATGCGCGGTGCCGATGGCGGCCCCTGGCGCAGGCTCTGCGCGTTGCCTGCCTTCTGGGTGGGGCTGCTCTATGACCAGACGGCGTTGGATGCAGCCTGGGATCTGGTCAAGGGCTGGGATGCGGAGACGCGCGAGGCGCTGCGGGTGGCGGCGTCGATCGACGGTCTGCAAGCCGAGGTTTCGGGCATCCGCATGCATGACCTCGCCAGCGAGGCGGTGGCG
>NZ_MNBL01000128.1 GCF_001879695.1 Nioella sediminis | reverse complement strand
AAAGCCCGCGCCCGCCCCGGCGCAGGCGGGCTGGTGCCGGATGAGACCCATTTCCTGAATGCGCTGAAAGAAAGCATCGACAGCGGTCAGGTGCCTGCCGACGAATTGCTGGCGCATTACAACGGTGACTGGAACGGCGACCTCAGCCGGATCTATTCCGAGTTCAGCTACTGACGCTCAGACCCCGCGCGCTTCCTTGTTGCGCTGGATTTCCGGCAGCACGCGCGACTGGTAGTAGGCCTTGAAATCGGCCTGCTGCTGCGCGCGCATGGCGGCCTTTATCTCTGGGTCCAACTCTCCCATCAGGGCGGGGTGATCGTTCAGCCGGCGGCGGGGGCCGAGCGGGTCGGGGCCATAGCCATTACGCCCGTTGCTGCCGGGCAGACAGAGCAGCACCAGCATCCAGATACCGCCAATCAGCGGCACGAACATGATGAAATACCACCAGCCGCTGCGGTCGGTGTCATGCAGGCGCCGGACCATGGCTGAGAGGCTGGGCATGAAGAACAGCAGGAAATGCGCTGCGGTGAAGATCCAGACATTGTTCATGAATCCGGCGGGCAGCGTACCGCTGTATTTCATATCCTCCAGGATCTGCGGATTGGCGAGGAGATAGCTTAGGAACCAGGCCGAGATGCCGATTCCCAGAAGGGTCTGGAACAGCACGAACCACCAGTATTCCGACCGCGTGGCACGGCCCGAAAAGGTGAAGCTTTTCATGTAGCAGCTCTTGATGGCGCCGAAAAATCCCATGTTGTCCTCTGGGTCACGAGTTATATCCCGCGCTTATTGGGCCACGCGACTATGGCCGGAGTGGGGCGGTCGCGGGTCCGCTCTGCGGCTTTGGCGGACCGGATCGACCCTGGATGTCCCGAAAAAGGCTTTGGGGAAGTTTTTATTGAACCGATTTCGGGTTTCGGCTCTCTTACAGTCACTGTTTACAATCAAGGAGCTCTGGAAATGCGCGATTTTTTTATTGGTGCGTTGGATAAACTGATCACCGTCATCGTTATCCTGATGATCATCGGCGTGGTCGGTGGCGCCCTGTTCACCATGTTCAGCCCGATGGGCGGTTTCCTTCAGGGTCTCGGACTGCTGATCTTCGGCGGGCTCTACGTGATCCTGATGGGCGGCATGATGTATCTCTTCCTGGGCATCTACCATAACACCAAGCGGACGGCCGAAATTCTTGAAAGCCGTGGCTAAGGCACCCTGACGCTGCGCCCGCCATAAGGCGCAGCGTCTACCCTGAGGTCCAGCACGAAACCGATCACCTTCGCCTCGGCCATTTCACAGGGCCGCAGCAACGCGCCGGAACGGGTGCGATAAAGGTTCAGGCTGATATAGTCCTTACCGCCCAGTTCCTCGGCCACCAGCTTCTGACTTGCCCCACCCGTAAACCCCGATTTCACAACCACATAGCGGCGGTCGTAGGCCGTGCCTGTAAAGGTGCCGAAGGGCAGCGCGTCGAAAGCGTCGAGGAAATCCTGCAAGGCCTAACCCTTGCGACCGATCCGGGGTTCCTCGCCCGCGATCAGGCGTTTGATATTGGCGTCATGGCGCATGAAGATCAGCGCCGCCAGAAGCGCGGTGGCCAATCCGGCGGACGGCATGCCAAGAACGCTGACCCAGACCGGCGACAGGGCGGCGGCAATCAAAGCAGACAGCGAGGAAATGCGGAAGACGCCCGCGACAAGCGCCCATGTCAGGCAGGCCGCGATCCCGGCAGGCCAGAACAGCGCCAGCAACGTTCCGAGGAAGGTCGCCACCCCCTTGCCGCCCTTGAAGCCCAGAAAGATCGGGAAGCAATGGCCCAGGAAGGCGGCAAAGCCCGCGATCTGTGCTGCGTCCTCTGCCAGCGCGTAGCGCGCAATCAGCACCGCGATGCCGCCCTTGCCCGCATCCAGCACCAATGTCAGCGCGGCGGCGGGCTTGTTACCGGTGCGCAGCACGTTGGTGGCGCCGATATTGCCCGACCCGATGGCCCGGATATCGCCAAGTCCAAAGAGCCGCGCCATGACAAGGCCGAAGGGCACGGACCCAAGCAGGTAGGCCAGCCCGGCGGTGACCGCCAAGAGGGCGGCAGAGGTTTCGAAAACAGGCAGCATCAGGCGGTCCTTTCGAAGACGGGCGCGCCCGAAACGAGCGTCATCAGCACCTTGCCCTCCATCCGCATTCCGTCAAAGGGGGTATTTTTCGACTTCGAGCGCAGCGTGAAGCGGTCCAGCAGGAAGGGCGCGTCGGGGTCGAACAGCACCAGATCGGCGGGGGCCTCTACGGCCAGCGTGCCGGTTTCCAGCCCAAGCCTGCGCGCGGGGTTCAGCGCCATGGCGCGGAAGAGCTGCGGCAAGCTCAACTGCCCGGCGAGGTAAAGCCGCATCGCGGCAGGCAGCAGGGTTTCCAGCGCCACCGCGCCCGAGGCCGCCACTTCGAAGGGCAGGCGTTTCGATTCCTCGTCCTGCGGGGTGTGCATGGAACTGATGATGTCGATCGTGCCATCGGCCACGGCCTCGACCATGGCCAGCCGGTCATCCTCGGCCCGCAGCGGCGGCTTGACCTTGAAGAAGGTGCGGTAGTCGCCCACGTCGAATTCGTTCAGCGTCAGGTGATGGATGGAGACACCGGCGGTCACGTCCAGCCCGCCCGCCTTGGCGCGGGCCAGTGCGGGCAGAGCGGCGGCGGTGGTGATCTGGTCGGCGTGATAGCGGGCGCGGGTCATCTCGACCAGCGCCAGGTCACGCTCCAGCCCGATGCGTTCCGCCATCGGCGATACGGCAGGCAGACCGCGCAGCGAGGCGAACTTGCCCGATGTCACCGCCGCGCCCGAGGACAGCCCCGGTTCCTGCGGATGCATGATGATCAGCGCCCCAAGCGAGCGCGCATAGGTCATGGCGCGGGTCAGCACCTTGGTATCGGTCACCACGTGGTCGCAATCGGTGAAGGCCGCCGCCCCGGCATCCAGCAGAAAGCCGATCTCCGTCATCTCGCGGCCTGCGCGGGCCTTGGTCAGGGCCGCCATGGGCAGCATGCGCACCGGGCTGACCTGTTCGCCCCGGCGACGCACGAATTCCAGCGCCTCGGGCGTGTCGATGGGCGGCGTGGTGTCGGGACGGGTGACCATGGTGGTCACCCCGCCGGCCGCTGCCGCCGCGCCAGCCGTGCGGATGCTTTCCTTGTGCCGCTCGCCCGGTTCGCAGGTCTTCACCCCGATATCGACGATGCCGGGCGCAAGGCATTTGCCGCCCGCGTCAACCACCCGCGCCTCAACCACAGGGGTCTTGCCGGTGCCGCGATCCGCGATGCGCCCGTCACGGACCAGCAGCCATCCGGGGGCGTCGGTCTGCGCCTCGGGGTCGATCAGGCGGGCATTGGTGAACAGGATGGCGGTCATGGGCGCCCCTCTAACTTGGCTTTCGCCTCCAACAGGCGTTGGTGGATGGTGTCCGCGTCGGGGATCAGGACGAACCCCTTGGACCTGCGCGTGGTGCGCGACCCGAGCTTGCCGCCCCGGTTATGGCGCACCCGTGTGTGCTGCTTCACCTCGTGATGGAACAGCACCGATCCGGGCGGGCCGGGGTCGAAGTCGATCCGAAGCATACGCTCCAGCGGATAGCGCGTGGTGGTGCCGCGCTCCTCGATATAGGCGGCGAGGTCTGTCAGGGCATAGTGCGTGGACCGCCTGCGCAGGGCACTTGTGACCGGAGACACCAGCGCATTCCAGAGACCGATCGCGACAAAGCCCAACCCGATGAACGGAAAGAGAGAGATGGGAAAGGGAACTTGCGGATCGGTCAGCATGTCCCGCAGGTTGAGAAACCAGACCGCCCCGAACGCGACCACAAGCCAGCCGAGGATCGACGGGGCCGCCCAGAAATGGCGCGGCACGATCTGCCCGGCGGGCTGCCCCTGCCACAGAACGGTTTCCCCCGGTTCCACGCGCGGCCCGGTCATTCCGCCGCCTCCCGCAACTCGCGCCGTGCCCGGCGCATCAGGCCGTAGACATGCTGCGAGTCGTCGATCTGATGAAAGCCCAGGAACCGGATGCGGGTGCCATTGCGGCCGCTGACCGGCATGGCCCCGTGCTTCATGTGAAAGATGACCGAGCCGGGGGTGCCGTCTTCCCAGACGATCCGGTCCATATCCTCAATCGGCCAGCTTTCCAGCGTTTTCCTGCCAAATGCGTTGCGGGCGATGAACGCGGTCTGATTGGTCAGCGTGTACCATGTGCGCCCGCGCAGCCAGGCATCCAGCAGCAGCCGCCCCCCCAGCATCCAAAGGCCGACAGCCAGGAACGGCAGGCCGAATAGCGGGAAGAAGCTGAACGGGAACGGCACGCTGGTGTTCGCGGTCATGGCATAGGCCATGCCGATCCAGAACAGCGAGAAGCCGGTAAAGAAGACGCCCATCAGGGTCAGAGGGTTGATCAGCCCGCGCCAGTTGATGGCCGTGTGCGGCTGGCCCTGCCAGAGGATCGCCTCATCCGGCGCAAGAATGCCTTGCCAGCTATCCGACGGGGCGCTCATGCGGCGTTGCCTGCGCGGGCCATGGCGGCCTCGATCTTTGCCACCACGGCGGGACGGTCGGCGATGTATTTCATCAGGTGCTTGTCGCCGGTGCGGGTGATGATCTGCACCGCGCTGCCAAGGCTGCGCAGCTTGTCGATCTCGGCCAGCCGGACATGGCGGTTGTCGGGGCCGGAAAGGTCGGTTTCGGTCAGCACCCATTCGGCATTGGCCTCATCCGAAGCAAGGTAGAAGGCGCGCACTGCAACCGCCGCCAGCCCGCCGATTGCGCCTGTCCAGACATGCGGATTGCCCATGACCCACAGCACCCCCATGCCAAGCGCCATGGCCACCGCCGCGATCCAGGCATGTTCGCGCCAGTAGGTCGCGCGGTCGGCGCGGAAGGTGATGGCGTCAGACATGGGCGGCCTCGCGCTCGGCCTTCAGGTTCTGGGCCAGCAGCTCCATCGCCGCCATGCGCACCGCGACGCCCATTTCCACCTGCTCCTGGATGACGGATCGGTTGATGTCATCGGCGATGGTGCCGTCGATTTCGACGCCGCGATTCATGGGTCCTGGATGCATGACGATGGCGTCGGGCTTGGCGTGGGAAAGTTTTTCCGCATCAAGGCCATAGCGGTGGTAATATTCGCGTTCGGAGGGGATGAAACCGCCGTCCATGCGTTCCTTCTGAAGCCGCAGCATCATCACCACGTCGGCACCCGCCAGCCCTTCTCGCATGTCCTCGTAGACCTCGACGCCCCAGTCGGCAGCGCCCGAGGGGATCAGCGTCGGCGGGCCGACCAGCTTCACGCGGTTTTCCATCTTGCCGAGCAGAAGGATATTGGACCGCGCCACGCGGGAATGGGCGATGTCGCCGCAGATGGCGATGTTGAGGCGATGGAGCCGCCCCTTGGCGCGGCGGATCGTCAGCGCATCGAGAAGCGCCTGTGTGGGGTGTTCATGGCGTCCGTCGCCCGCATTCAGGACCGCGCAATTTACCTTTTCCGCCAGCAGGTTGACCGCCCCGGAATGCGGGTGGCGCACGACCAGAAGATCGGGATGCATGGCATTCAATGTCAGCGCCGTGTCGATGAGCGTTTCGCCCTTCTTCACGCTGGAGGTCTGCATCGACATGTTCATCACGTCCGCCCCGAGCCGCATGCCGGCCAGTTCGAAACTGGCCTGGGTGCGGGTGGAGTTCTCGAAGAACATGTTGATCTGGGTGAGCCCGGCCAGCGCGGTGCCGTGCTTGGCGCTGCCGCGGCCCATCTCGGCATAGCGGTCGGCATGGTCCAGCAAAGCGGTGATTTCGGTGGGGTGCAGGGGCTCGATGCCCAGAAGGTGGCGCTTGGCGAAGGTCATGGCGGCCCGTCCTGTAAGGTCGCTTCGCGGTATAGGCAGCGGGCGGGCGCGGGGCAAGAGCGGGGTTCGGCGTGGTGCGAAAACAGGGGGTGCCCCCCGTGCACCGGGCGTGCACCCCCCGTACACCCCCTGTGCATATGAAATGCGGTTTCGCCGCCTGTCGGCGTCGACCCGCGAGCGGCCCTTCTCAACCCCCGGCTTGCGCCGGAGGCCTCGGCGGTCCGCGTTTCCACGGACATGTTGAGAGGGCGGCGCGCCGGGTGCGGTGGTCGCGGTCGTGGCTGCGGCGGGAAGCCTCCGGCGGAGGTATTTTTGCCAAGATGAACGGCTTACGATCGGGGCAAGGGCTTTTGCATCATGATCTTGAGGCCGGTTGCCTTGGTGACTGTCCAGCCGAGATGGCGGTAGAGGCTGATAGTCTCGGTGAGGGCGGGGACATCGGCCGCACCTGCGCGGCGCAGGGTCAAGTCGTCGGGCATGGCGCGGCTCCTTTCCGTATCCTTCAGACGATGCCGCCCATTTACCTTGCCCGCAAGCGCGCCTAGCTTGGGGGGATGGAGTCGCAGCTGGAGTATCATACGGCGCTGGCCTGGCTGGAATGGCAGGTGGAGCTGGGCGCGGACGAGGCCATCGGGGAGAGCCCGGTGGATCGGTTTTCCGCGCCTGAGCCTGTGCGGGCTGCCGCATCCCCGGTTGCAGCGCCCGTGGTGAAAGCCGAGGAGGCCGATCCGGTGGTCGAGGCGCGGCTGGCGGCGAAGCGGGCCGACAGCCTGGAGGCCCTGCGCGCCGAGATGGAGGCCTTTGACCATTGCGACCTGCGCCGGGGCGCGCGCAGCTTCGTCTTTTCCGATGGCAACCCGGCGGCGCGGCTGATGATCGTGGGTGAAGCGCCGGGGCGGGACGAGGATATTCAGGGCAAGCCCTTCGTCGGGCGGGCCGGGCAGCTTCTGGACCGGATGTTTGATGCCATCGGCATGGGGCGTGACCACCCGGACGCGGACCAGTCGCTCTACATCACCAATATCCTGCCCTGGCGGCCGCCGCAGAACCGCGACCCGAGCCCGGCGGAAATGGCGATGATGCTGCCTTTCGTGACCCGCCATATCGAGCTGGCCGCGCCCGAGATCGTGGTGCTGATGGGCAATATCTCTTGCGACGGGCTGTTGGGGCGGCGGGGGATCACCCGGCTGCGCGGGCAATGGCAGGAGGTGCAGGGGCGTCCGGCGCTGCCCATGTTCCACCCCGCTTATCTGCTGCGCCAGCCTGCCAAGAAGCGCGAGGCCTGGGCGGATCTGCTGGCGTTGAAGGCGAGGCTGGCGCGGTGAAGATCCTGGCGTTTTCCGACCTGCATTTGGCCCGCAGCCGCGCCGCCGATCTGGTAGCGGCAAGCGCTGAGGCCGATCTGGTGATCGGGGCCGGGGATTTCTGCAATATGCGTCAGGGGCTGGGTGAGGCGATGGAGTTGTTGGCGGGGTTGCAGGCGCCGATGGTGGTGGTACCGGGCAATGCCGAAAGCGTCGATGAGTTGCGCGAGGCTGCGGGTCCGGGCGTGACCGTCTTGCACGGTGAGAGTTGCGAGATCGGGGGGCTGACGCTCTTCGGGCTTGGTTACGGCGTGCCGGTGACGCCCTTCGGGTCGTGGTCCTGCGATCTGACAGAGGCTTTCGCGGCGGAGTTGCTGGCAGGTTGCGAGACGGCGGATATCCTGATCACCCATTCGCCGCCCAAGGGTGTGGTGGACCGCACATCGGCGGGGCAGTCGGTGGGGTCCACCGCGATCCGCGCGGCGATAGAGCGCATCCGACCCCGGCTGGCGCTTTGCGGGCATATCCATGACAGTTGGGGTCAGGAAGGCCGGATCGGCGCGACGCGTGTCGTGAATCTCGGGCCGCGTGTGAACTGGTTTGAGGTTTCCCCATGAGCCGTATCGACGAGAGCAAGGACTTCATCCCGGTCCGCATCGCGGTTCTGGCCGTCTCGGATACGCGCAGCCTGGCCGAGGATAAATCCGGCGATGTGCTGGAGGGGCGCATACGCGACGCGGGGCATATTCTGGCAGACCGCAGGATCCTGCGTGATGAACGGGCAGAGATCGCGGATCAGCTGCGCGCATGGTGCGCGGACCCTGAGATTGACGTGATCCTCACCACCGGTGGCACCGGGCTGACCGGGCGCGATGTGACGGTGGAGGCGCATCGGGACGTCTATGAGAAGGAGATCGAGGCCTTCGCCACGGTCTTTACCATGGTGTCTTTCCAGAAGATCGGGACCAGCGCGGTGCAGAGCCGGGCGACCGGGGGCGTTGCCAATGGCACATACCTGTTCGCCCTGCCGGGATCTTCTGGCGCCTGCAAGGATGCCTGGGATGAAATCCTGCGCTGGCAGCTCGATTACCGGCACCGGCCCTGCAACTTCGTCGAGATTTTTCCGCGTCTGGACGAGCACAAGCGACGGAAATGATCTGCTTGCCCGTGTCAGCTTGTGCTTGGCGGTTTTGCGCCGCCGCTCTATCTAGCTAGACAGGACGTCCAAAAGGCCACGGCCCATGCGCTTTTTCCGCCGCTCCCTTGCGGGGCTTTTCCTCATTTCGCTCACGCTCGGGCTGCTGGTCTGGGCGGGGTCCACGATCTATGCGTCGTTGCAGGCGCGCTGGGCCGAGGAAGGCCGCCCCTCGATCGCGCGCGAGAGGGTGTTTTCGGCAGAGGTCGTGACTTTGACCTTGCAGGACGCAACGCCGGTTTTGACCGCGTTCGGAGAGATCAACAGCCGCCGGACGCTGGAACTGCGGGCCCCGGCAGCGGGCACGGTTCTGGAACTGGCCGACGGGTTCGAGAACGGCGGCGAGGTGGCCGAGGGCGCGCTGTTGTTGCGGATCGACCCGGCAGAGGCGCAGTCGGCGCTGGATGTGACCGCCACGGATCTGCGAGAGGCCGAGA
>NZ_MNBL01000127.1 GCF_001879695.1 Nioella sediminis | reverse complement strand
TGGCCGAGGCGGAGGCCGCCGTAGAATTGGCGCGCGAGGATGTGGAGGCCGCCCGTACGCAGGCGGAACTGCGGGACCGGGCTTTGATCCGGCAACAAGACCTGCTCGAACGCGGCGTGGGGTCGGCGGCCACCGTGGAAACGGCGGAACTGGCGGCGGCGAGCGCCCATCAGGCGGTTCTGTCGCGCCGTCAGGCTCTGGCGCAGGCCGAGGCGCAGCTGGATCAGGCGGGCACCGCGCTGGAGCGTCGCAGGATTGCGCTGGCCGAGGCCGAGCGGGTGCTGGCGGAAACCGAGCTGCGCGCGGAATTTGCGGGCGTGCTGGCCGATGTGACCGTGGTTCAGGGCCGCTTGGTCAACCGCAACGAACAGGTGGCAACGCTGATCGACGCGCAGGCGCTGGAGGTGTCGTTCCGCGTCTCGACCGCGCAATATGCCCGGCTGTTGGACGAGGACGGCCGACTGCCTCGCGCCGACGTCACCGTGGTGCTGGATGTGCTGGGGGTCGATGTGACCGCCCCCGCCCGCCTGACCCGCGAAAGCGGTGCGGTGGAGGAAGGGCAGTCGGGCCGGTTGCTGTTTGCCGAACTGCTGGAAACCCGCGGCTTTCGGGCCGGGGATTTCGTGACCGTGCGCTTGCAGGAGCCCGAGTTGCAAGGGGTTGCCATCCTTCCCGCCACCGCGCTGGATGCGGAATCGCGGTTGCTGGTTCTGGGCGAGGAAGATCGTCTTGAAGAGGTGCAGGTGACCCTGCTGCGCCGTCAGGGCGACAATGTCATCATCCGTGCCCCGCCGCATCTGGAAGGGGTTGAGGTGGTCAGCGCCCGCTCGCCTTCGCTTGGGGCCGGTATCCGGGTAAATCCGCTGCGACCTGCTCAGGATGGGGCCGAAGCCCCGGCGGAACCCGATACCATCGCGCTCGACCCTGAACGCCGCGCCCGTCTGATCGCCTTCGTCGAGGGCAACGGCTTCATCCCCACCGACGTCAAGGAACGGATGCTGCGCCAGTTGCGAGAGGATGAAGTGCCGCTGCGCATGGTCAACCGTCTTGAAAGCCGGATGGGCGGATGAGACAGCTGCCCGACAGCGCCGGGGGTATCCTCTCCTACTTCACGCGCCACGCGACGGCTGCGAACCTGCTGCTGGTTGTTCTGATCGTCGTCGGGCTGGCGGTGTTCCCGCGCATGCGGGCGCAATTCTTCCCCGATGTGGTCGTCGATAATGTCAGCGTATCCGTCACCTGGGACGGGGCCGGGGCCGAGGATGTGGACCAGGCCATCGTAGCAGTGCTGGAACCGGTGCTGCTGGCCGTCGAGGGCGTCACGGAAAGCAGCGCGACCAGCCGCGAAGGTCGGGCGAGCATAAGGCTGGAGTTCGAACCCAGTTGGGACATGGGCCGTGCCGCCGATGACGTGCAGGTCGCGGTCGATAGTGTGTCCACCCTGCCGGAAGATGCCGAGGACCCGGTGGTCCGGCGCGGGGTCTGGCGTGACCGGGTGACCGATGTGGTCATTTCCGGCCCCGTCGGTGTCGACCAGTTGGGCCGCTTTGCCGATGAATTTGTTGCGCGGCTTTTCGATCAGGGCGTGACGCGCACGACGATCCGGGGCGTTGCCGCGCCCGAGATCGTGGTCGAGGTGCCCTCTGCCGAGCTGATCCGTAATGACATTTCCATGGCCGAAATTGCTGCAGCGATCGAGGCAGAGGTCGATACCTCGCCCGCAGGCGACGTGACCGGGGCGAATGCCCGCGTGCGGACCGGGGTGGCGCGGCGCACGGCGGTGGATATTGCCGGGATCGTGCTGCGTTACAACGATGATGGGTCGGCCCTGACCATCGGTGATGTTGCGACCGTGACCGAAGAAGGCATCGACCGGGAACGCGCCTATTTCGTTGGCGAGAACCCGGCGATCTCGGTGCGCGTGGACCGGTCCGACCGGGGCGATGCCATCGGCATCCAACGCACGGTGGAAGAGGTCGCCGCCGAGATGGAATTGACGCTGCCCGAAGGTGTGGAGGTCCAGCTGATCCGCACCCGCGCCGAGGCCATCACCGGGCGTCTGAATATCCTGATGGATAACGGGCTGATGGGGCTTGGGCTGGTGGTGCTGCTGCTGTTCCTGTTCCTCAACGCGCGCACCGCCTTCTGGGTGGCGGCGGGGATTCCCGTGGCGATGCTGTCGGCGATCACGCTGATGTATATCGCCGGGCTGACGATCAACATGATCTCGCTTTTCGCGCTGATCATCACGCTTGGCATCGTGGTGGATGACGCCATCGTGGTGGGCGAACACGCCGATTTCCGCGTGCGGCGGTTGGGGGAAACCCCGGTTCAGGCGGCTGAGAACGCCGCCCGCCGCATGGCCGCGCCTGTGTTTTCGGCGACGGTCACGACGGTGCTGGCCTTCGCCGGGCTGGTGGCCATCGGGGGCCGGTTTGGCGAGTTGATCGCTGACATTCCCTTCACCGTCATCGCGGTGCTGATCGCGAGCCTTGTGGAATGCTTCCTGATCCTGCCCAATCACATGGCCCATGCGCTGGCCCATTCCGGCAAGCAGCATTGGTATGACTGGCCAAGCCGGGTGGTGAACCGGGGGTTCGGCTGGTTCCGCGATACGGTGTTCCGCCCGTTGATGCGGCTGGTGATCTGGGCGCGCTACCCGGTGCTGGCGGGGGTGATCCTGATCCTGGCCAGTCAGGTCGCTGTGTTCATTCGGGGCGATGTGACCTGGCGGTTCTTCAACGCGCCGGAACAATCCTCGGTCTCTGGCAATTTCGCCATGCTGGAGGGGGCAAACCGCGACGACAGTCTTGAGATGATGCGCGAGATGCAACG
>NZ_MNBL01000126.1 GCF_001879695.1 Nioella sediminis | reverse complement strand
CGGCCCGCTACGAGGGGGAATATGGGCTAAGCCCCCTGACCTTCGTGCTGGCCGAGATCGGTGGCACCACCGGGCGCGGCCTGGCCGTCGCTGACAACAAGGATGCCGATCTGCTGGGCTCCATCGCCATCGAGCTGATCGAGGCCGATCTGCGACCCTATTCCAGTTTCCAGTTCGTGGCCGATCTGCAGGACGAGGTGCGCCAGCACCCGCTGGCCGAGGCCGTCAGCTTCCGCGGCTGGCGTGGCGGGCCGGGGGGCGATGCGCTGGATATCCAGCTGTTCGGGGCCGAGGCGGAGGTTCTGAAATCCGCGGCCATGGCGATCCAGACCGCGCTGGCCGCCTACCCGGAAGTCTCGGGGCTGGAGGATACGCTGGCCTATGACCGTGAGGAACTGATCCTGGAACTGACCCCGCAGGGGCAGGCGCTGGGCTTCGATATCGGGTCTTTGGGCAGGGTGCTGCGCGCCCGTCTGAACGGGGTCGAGGCCGCGACCTTCCCCTCTGGCGTGCGCACCGCGTCGATCCGGGTGGAGCTGCCGCAGGATGAGCTGACTGCCGATTTCCTCGACCGTACCCTGCTGCGCACGGCGACGGGGGAATATGTGCCGCTGGCCGATCTGGTCTCGGTCACGTCGCGGATCGGCTTTTCCACCATCGAACGGGAAAACGGGCTGCGGCTGGTCTCGGTCACCGGCGATCTGTCAGAGGACGACCCGGCCCGCGCCGAGCAGGTGATGGAAGAGCTGCGAGAGGTGATCCTGCCGCAGATCGAGGCCGATTACGGCGTCGGGTACCGACTGGCCGGGCTGGCAGAGCAGGAGAACGATTTCCTGAATGACGCGATGCTGGGTTTTGGTCTGTGTCTTGTCGGGATCTACCTTGTGCTGGCCTGGATCTTCGCCAGTTGGACACGGCCTATCGTGGTGATGGCGATCATCCCCTTCGGGCTGGTGGGCACGATCTATGGCCATGCCGCGTGGGACGTGCCCCTGAGCATGTTTACCGTTGTCGGGCTGATCGGGATGACCGGGATCATCATCAACGATTCCATCGTGCTGATCACGACGGTGGACGACTACGCCCGCGACCGGGGGCTGGTGCCCGCGATTGTCGATGCGGTGGCTGACCGTCTAAGGCCCGTTTTGCTGACCACGCTGACGACGGTTCTGGGGCTGGCGCCGCTGCTTTATGAACGATCCGCCGATGCGCAGTTCCTGAAACCCACGGTGATCACGCTGGTCTATGGGCTTGGCTTCGGGTTGTTCATCGTGCTGCTGGTGGTGCCGTCCATTCTGGCGATGCAACAGGATGTGGCACGGCAGATGCAGGCGCTGCGCCGGGGGCTGAGAACGGCGGCGCGCGCGCCGGCTTTGGCGGCAGCGGTGGGGCTGGCTGTTGTCGCGGTTGCGGCGCTCTTCGCGGCAACGCTTGGCGCTCAGATCGTCACGGGCGCGATGTGGGCGCCGCTGGCGTCACAGGTTCCTCTGGAGGGTGCACGCGGCGCGTTTCTGGGCTTCCTCGGCGGCACGGCGGCACTCTGCTTTGGGTTTTGGATCGTGGGCCTCTTCTTGGTTGGGGTCATGTCGCTGAGACGCGCAATCCAGTCTTCCTGACCGCGCGATTGTGTCGAGAGACCTCCTGCGAGAATCGACCAATAGATGCCTTCTGTGGATCCTCGGGGATTGGCACGCAGGCCGATTGCATTTTCCATTCAATGCCGCGGGCTGAAGTCGACCCTTCAGTAATCTGGAATGCGAATAGTTGACAAAGATCAACGCATGGACCTTCGGATCCTCTTACACTACCCTTGTCTTCAAGGCTTGAGGTTCTGGAGAACCGTTGAGATCTGCAAGGGGGGGTATAAGCGATGGCACAAGACTATGAGGTGGCGTCATTCGCACCGGTCCATCCGGCGTCGGGCTATTTGGCCGTTCAGAATGTTTCGACGACCATAGGAAGCTCCGATACCGATGACGGTACGTGGGATCTGGGCGACAGGTTTCTCGAGAGCTCTACCAATCGCCTTTTTGACGGTTTCTACGAAGACGCGTCTGGAAATCTGTTCCTTGTTTTTGTCAACAGCTCTGGCGACATCACGGAACTCGTGTCGCCAAACTCAACAGGAGCCTATCCGACCCACGTCGATGATATCCCGGCCTATACCCGGTCTCAGCTTGCGCTGTGCTTTTTGGCGGGGACGCGGATCACCGTGCCGGGCGGTGAGCGACGGGTGGAGAGCCTCAGAATAGGGGACAGGTTGTCTACGCAGGATGGCCAAACCGCAAAGGTCAAGTGGATCGGCCGCCAGACCGTTATGACGCGCTTCGGCCCCGCCGAACGGCTGATGCCGGTGCGGTTTGCTGCCGGGTCTTTGGGTGAGGGCTTGCCCCACACCGATCTGACGGTCACCGCCGACCACGGGATGCTGGTGGATGGCGTCATCTGCCATGCGGGAGCGCTGGTGAACGGCGAGACGATCACCCGTGTGCCGCTGGCCGAGATGGGCGAGACCTACACGGTTTACCACATCGAAACCGAGGCGCATGAGATCATCCTCGCCAACGGTGCCCCCGCCGAGACATTTATCGACAATGTGAGCCGCCAGGTGTTCGATAACTTCGCCGAGTTCGAGGCGCTCTATGGCGAGGTGCCAGAAATGGAAGAATTGCCTTACGCCCGGGCCATGAGCGCAAGACAGGTGCCGGGGTCTATCCGGCGGAGGCTTGGCATATGCGAGGCTGCTTAAGCCAAGAGACCGAGATCGGGTAGAAGCTAGTCGAACGCGGCGGTGATCTGTTCGACCTGCTGCGCAACCTCGCCAGTGCGATGCAGGTCGGCACAGTTGTGTCCTGGCGGGAATCGCGATGCCCTGTGACGCTGTGGCAAGCTAGAACTCCAGCTTTCTGAATTGATCCTGATCAATCCGCGCCTGATTGACAGCCGCTATAATTGCCATGTCTCTTTGGGGACGTGTCTGGCCTGTCTCGAGATGCGATGCGGGGCCGCTTTGGTCTTATCAAGTGAGTCGTTCGCTGCGCAGGCTACGTCACCGGCCTTGTGATCAATGCCATCGGCCAGCAGTGGCAAGGTGCACCGCCATTTCAAGCTTCCTGGGGAAAGGTCGGATTGGTCAGAGTGGGGTGAGCAGACAAGTGTGACGGACAGGAGAGCGAATCGCATCTGTTCGCAATTGGGAAAGGGGATAAAAAAGAATGGCCGACTTCAGTACGAATGGTGACCTGCGCTTTCAGGCAACGAATAGCGGTGGAGTGCTTACGCCGACCTCGAATTTCACGCATCATTCAATCAACAGCGCCGTGATCGACAACAATAGTGACAATGATGTAGATGGAGGGGACTACTATATCAACTCCAGCGTCGGATATACAGGCTATACAATAGAGATTAACGGCAGGGACTATGCTGTTTTCTTCAACGGGTTCAATTCCTACATCGTCCCTTATCACAGCAGCATTGACGACCTCTCGAGCCTTGATGGGACGGCCGTGACCCAAACCATTACGAACACCGGGGATAACGCCGTTGTCGTCAACTGCTTCGTCACGGGCACTCAGATTGTCACACCGGGCGGGCAAACGGTGGTGGAGAGCTTGAGAATAGGGGATGAGATACTGGACCAGGACGGACAAACGCTTCGAGTCAAATGGATCGGGCGTCAGATGGTGTCCACACGTTTTGGCCCGGCTGAGCGGCTGATGCCGGTGCGCTTTGCGGCAGGGTCTTTGGGTGAAGGCTTGCCGCATAGCGATCTGACCGTCACCGCCGATCACGGGATGCTGGTGGATGGCGTCATCTGCCATGCGGGGGCCTTGGTGAACGGGACGACGATCACACGCGTTCCATTGGAGGAGATGGGCGAGAGCTACACCGTCTACCACATCGAAACCGAGGAACACGAGATCATCCTCGCCAATGGCGCGCCCGCCGAGACATTTATCGACAATGTGAGCCGCCGGGTCTTCGACAACTACGCCGAGTTCGAAGCACTCTACGGGGATGTGCCCGAGATGGAGGAACTGCCTTACCCCCGTGCGATGTCCGCGCGGCAGGTGCCGGCTTGGATTCGGCGCGCCTTGTCCGCGCAAAGAGTCGCGTGACACAGCGCCTGAACGCTATGCCAATCAGCTATTGACAGGCGATTTCAGGGGGTTACGGTTCGGCCCGTGGGGGACGGTTATTATTGACCGCTTCGTTAGCTCGGTATCAGCGTTTTTGTTGAGACCTTTTTGATCCAGTGGCCCGGTGTGACGGGCATCGGCCGGAGATCGCGTGGCTTCAAGCGCCCCCGCGCGACTGTTGATAAAGAACCGAGGGCGCCATGCCGACATCATACACATACCCACGTTTCATACGGCTCAACGGCTCATCAGACGATGGCACAACCTATTCCTGGACGAGCACACTAAACCAGGTCAACGACCGGACAATCGTCGATCAGAACGATGATGAAAACTTGGATATAGGGGTGGATGGCTCCGAGATCCCCGATTGGAATTTCACGGGCTACTATTACACTGCGTCCGATGGCAGCGAGCACCCCATCTATGTGAATGGCAACGATAGCAGCTTTTCCTATGTTCCCTATCACCCTTCGCAGATCGATCTGACTGCCGAGCTCTCCGGGGCGGGCTCGACCACGGACTATTCCGACAATTTCGTGCCGCAAGGCGGCCCGTTTCCGGAAAGCCATTCCTACACGCATCGGATCAGACTGGGCGGCGTGACAGACGACGGAACGACACTGTCTTGGACGAACATTTTGCCATTCACCGAGTCCAATACAGTGGTGGATCAAAACGGCGATGGAAATCTTGATATCGGGGTCGATGGGCCAGAGTCCCCCGCCTTGACCTTCACGGGATACTACTACACGCATTCGGATGGCAGCGAGCATCCCATCTACTACTCGGGGTCGGGCTCGTATTATCAAATCCTGTATAACCGGGCCGAAACCGAACTGCCGAATGAAATGCCGAGTTCCGGTTCGACCACGAATTTCTCAAACAATTTCGAGCCCAATGGCGCGCCGCTCTGCTTTGCCGAAGGCAGCCTGATCGCAACGCCAGCGGGTGAGGTCGCGGTGGAACGCCTGCGGATCGGCGACACGGTCCTGACCGCCGAGGGCCGCGCCGTGCCCGTCAAGTGGATCGGTCGCCAGAGCGTTTCGACACGTTTCGGCCCGGCGGAACGCCTGATGCCGGTGCGCTTTGCGGCGGGGTCTCTGGGGGATGGCCTGCCGAATGCTGACCTGACGGTCACCGCCGATCACGGGATGCTGGTCGATGGCGTCATCTGCCACGCCGGCGCGCTGGTGAATGGGACGACCATTACGCGGGTGCCCCTGGCCGAGATGGGGGAGACCTACACGGTCTATCATGTGGAAACCGAGGAACATGAGATCATCCTTGCGAATGGTGCGCCTGCCGAGACGTTTATTGACAACGTGAGCCGCCGCGTGTTCGACAACTATGCCGAATTCGAGGGGCTTTACGGCGACGTGCCGGAGATGGAAGAACTGCCCTACCCCCGCGCCATGTCTGCGCGGCAGGTGCCGGGGCGGATTGTCTCGAAGCTGGCCGGAAAGGCTGTGGCCTAGATAGAGGTTCTGAATACCGGCTGACCGGGGTTATCCCTGACAGCCGGTCAGTTCCACCGCCGTTCCCGCGGCCAGCACGGTCATCCTCAGGGAAGATCGGTCCATTGCGAAGGGACCGGCATCGGGGGGGACGATATCGGCGGTGGCGGTGAGCGTGGTGCCGCTGCGCGTGACCATCGCCTCGGATATCCAGATCGAGGGGTCGGGCAGCTCGAAGACCACGGTTTCGGCGCTGCCCTGACGGGGCAGGGGAATGCGGGCGACGACCCGCAGGCCGTCGCTGATCGGGGTCAAATCACAGGACACGCGCCCGGCCCCGGCTTCGGCCCCGGTCAGGGGACGGTCGGCCAGCGCCGCGGCGATCCGGGGGTCGGGGCGCCCGCCCGCGGGCAGGGTGCCGCGCAGGTCCAATGACACCGGCATGCAGATATCGTGACAGACGCCCAAGTCTATCCGGCCCGCAAGACGCAGGGCACCGGTGCCCTCGGCCAGGGTCAGTTCCAGCGGGAAGATCACGTCGGAGCTGTAGCCGATGGATTGCATGCCGTTCGAATGAAAGACCTCGGGTACCGGCCAGTGCAGGGCAGCGGATAGCAGGCCGCTGCGGTCGCGCAATTGCAGGCGCGGGGGAATGCCTGCCTCGCCCGGCGCGCGCCAATAGGTTTTCCAGCCGGGGCTGAGCCGGATCAGAAGACCGGCCATATGGCTGCCATCGTCCCTCCGCCAGCCTTCCAGCAGCTCGATCTGGACCACGTCTTCCGGCACTGCGCCGGATTGGGCGGACACCGCCCCGGGCGAGAGATGCAAGGCCAGAACGCAGGTCAGCGCAATCAGCGCGCGGGAGAGGATGGATTTGCTCATGTCATGTGAGGTATTGTCTCGGCCGATCAAAGGGAAGTCACGTTTTGGCGAATTGGCCCCCGTCGGATAGGTTTGCGCGCTTGCACCCATGCAGAATTCCGCACATGTTCATGGGGAGGCACGAAAAATATCGGTTATGACCACATATCTGACGGGACAGCTTCTGATCGCCATGCCTGGAATGGGTGACCCCCGGTTTGCCGGGTCGGTGATCCTTCTTTGCGATCATTCCGATGACGGGGCCATGGGGCTGATCGTGAACAAGCCGGTCACGGAAGTCAGTTTTGCCGAGATGATCAGCCAGTTGGGAATCGAGGCCATGCAGCCGCCGAAAATCCCGATCCTCTATGGCGGGCCGGTCGAAACCGGACGGGGGTTTGTGCTGCACAGCGATGACTATGGCGACGAGGGCGGCACGATGCGGGTGCCCGGTGGCTTCGGAATGACGGCGACGCTCGATGTTCTGGAAGACCTTGCCAATGGCGAAGGGCCTGACAGGGCGGTCATGGCGCTTGGCTATTCGGGTTGGGCACCGGGGCAACTGGAGGCCGAGATCGGCCAGAACGGCTGGCTGACCTGCGACGCGGATGCGGGGATCGTGTTCGGCACCGATATGGACGGCAAATGGGAGGCGGCGCTGGCCAAACTGGGGGTGTCGCCCCTTATGCTGTCCGCCGAAGCCGGGCGCGCCTGAGCAGCGTCGGCCGGGGGGGAGCGGGTCTCCTCAAGCCCCCCTTTCAGGGGAGCCATCGTCGGCCCGCGTTGCCACGGACCTGTGGTGAGGGGCGGTCTTTACGGTCAATGTGGTGGTTGTTGAGAGTGCGGATGCCTCCGGCGGAGGTATTTTTGCCAAGATGAAAGGCTTAGCGCGGTGCGGCGGCGCGGGTCAGGCGATCGTTGATGGCGCGGCCGAGGCCCTGGTCGGGGATCGGGGCGATGTGAATTTCGCGGGCGTTTCTTTCCTTGGCGAGGTCGTCGGCGGCGTGCAGCGTCGAGAAGAGGTTTGCTGCGGCCTCGATCAGGTCGCCTGTTGGGGACAGGGAGAGATCCGCGCTGCCAGGGCCGAAGCCCACGCGGATGGCGTTCGGATCGGTGAGCGGGGCGTTCAGCCGGACCTGCGCCTTTGGCGCGTAATGGCTGCTGAGCTGGCCGGGGGCCTGAACCTTACCGGGCGTGGTATCGGTGGTGAGCGGGCCGGTGAGGGGCTCGATCGCCTCGCGTGGCAGGCCGCCTTCGCGCAGGAGCCTTGTGCCGGTGTCTTGTGGCGCGAGGATGGTGGATTCCAGGCCGACCCCGCAAGGACCGCCATCGAGAACGGCGGCGATCCGGCCATCAAGGCCTGCCAGCACATGCGCGGCGGTGGTGGGGCTGATCCGGCCCGAGAGATTGGCGGAGGGCGCGGCGATGGGGCCGCCGCACGCGTCAAGCACGGCGCGCATCAGGGGATGGGCGGGCAGGCGGATGGCGACGGTCTGCAGCCCGGCGGTGACAAGCGGCGAGAGGCTATGGCCCTCGCGCAGCGGTAGGACCATCGTCAGCGGGCCGGGCCAGAAGGCGGCGGCGAGCGCGCGGGCCGGGTCGTTGAGGATCGCGATCCGTTCCACCGCGTCGAGGGACGGCAGATGCACGATGAGCGGATTGAACCGGGGGCGGCCCTTGGCCTCGAAAATCCGGGCGCAGGCCATGTCACTGGTGGCGTCGCCTGCCAGCCCGTAGACGGTCTCGGTCGGCAGGGCGACGAGCTGCCCGTCAGACAGCAGATCCACCGCGCGGGCGATGCCTGCGGGGGTCGGGGAAAGCAGTTCTGTCTTGCCGTGGGACATGAGCGACGTAACGTTTCTGTTGATCGGGGCGGGTATGGCAAAATATCTGCCCCAAGGACAGGCCCAAAGCGAGTGGCCCGCCCCGGTGCCAAGCCCGTGCCAAGGAGGAATGACCATGCCCTATACCGCGCCCGTGACCGATTTCGAGTTTATCTTCGAAAATATTGTTGGCCTCGACCGAGTGGCAGCGACTGAACGATTTGCCGAGGCCACGCCGGATATGGTCACCGCGATCCTGACCGAGGCGGGCAAGATGGCGGAAACAGTGCTGGCGCCTTTGAACCGGGGGGGGGACCTGCAGGGGGCCTATCTGGAGAACGGCGTGGTGCGTACGAGCCCCGGCTTTGGCGATGGCTATCGGGCGATTGCCGAGGGCGGCTATGTGGGGATGTCG
>NZ_MNBL01000125.1 GCF_001879695.1 Nioella sediminis | reverse complement strand
GGCCTGCCGATGGCTTTGACGACGGCGGTCAATGAGATGGTGGGGTCGGCCTGCCTGTCATTGCAGCTGAACCCCTTGATGACCCAGGGCCAGATCGAGGCGCTGGAACATCACGCGAGCGATGAGTTGAAAGCGATTTACCTGCCCAAGCTGATTTCGGGCGAGTGGAACGGGACGATGAACCTGACCGAACCGCAGGCCGGGTCGGATGTGGGCGCGCTGCGATCCAAGGCGGAACCCAATGGCGACGGGACCTATGCGGTCACGGGGCAGAAGATTTACATCAGCTGGGGCGACAATGATTTCACTGCCAATACCTGCCATCTGGTGCTGGCGCGGCTGCCCGACGGGGTGCCGGGGACCAAGGGGATCAGCCTCTTCATGGTGCCCAAGTTCATCCCCGATGCCGATGGCAATCCGGGCGAGCGCAACAGCCTGAACGTGGTAAGCCTGGAACACAAGCTCGGCCTGCATGGGTCCCCCACTGCGGTGATGCAGTTCGATGGGGCACGCGGCTGGATGGTTGGCAAACCTCATGGCGGCATGGCGGCGATGTTCACCATGATGAACAATGCGCGGCTTGGTGTGGGCGTTCAGGGGCTGTGTGCGGCTGAGGGCGCGTATCAGCACGCGCTGGCCTATGCGCTGGAGCGCAAGCAGGGGCGCAGCCCGGTGGAGGGCGGTACGGGCACCATTCTGGACCACGCCGATGTGCGCCGGATGCTGATGCAGATGAAGGCGGAGATTTTCGCGGCGCGGTCCATCGCTTTGGACAACGCGGTGTCGATCGACATGGCGACCGCCACGGGCGATGCGGCTTGGGCGGCGCGCGCGGCGCTGCTGACGCCGGTGACCAAGGCCTATGGCACGGAGACCGGGATCGCGGTCAGCCAGTTGGGGATCCAGGTGCATGGCGGCATGGGGTTCATCGAGGAAACGGGCGCGGCGCAGTATCTGCGCGACGTGCGGGTGACGGCGATCTACGAGGGCACCAATGGCATTCAGGCGATGGACCTTGTGGCGCGCAAGATGATGGATGGCGGCGCGGCGATGTTCGCGCTGCTCGATGAGGTCGATGCGACGGCGACGGCGGGCGATCACGCCGGGCTGGCGGCGTCAGCGACCGCGCTGCGCGCGGCGACGGAAACGCTGGTCGGCATGGAGATGAACGACCGGTTCGCGGGCGCGGTGCCCTATCTGATGGGCGTGGCGCGGGTTCTGGGCGGGCACTATCACCTCAAGGCGTCGCTGGCCGAGGGTGGCGATGGTCCACGCACGAAACTGGCGCGCTTCTTCCTTGGCCGGTTGTTGCCCGAGGCCCATGGCCTGCTGACGCAAGCGCTGGCCGGGGCCGAGGATGTCTATGCCCTCAGCGCGGATGAGTTCGCGGCGTGATCCGATACCCGTTTGAGACACCCCCCGCCCCCGGCGAGGCCATAGAGGTCGCCGAGGGCATTCTCTGGCTGCGCTCTCCGCTGCCGATGGCGTTGGACCATGTGAATATCTTCGCCCTGCGGGACGCGGACGGCTGGACCATCGTCGATACCGGGTTCGACAGCCGCAAAGGGCGGGCATTGTGGGAAGCCGCGTTGGCCGGGCCGCTTGGCGGCCTTCCCGTGGCGCGTGTCATCGTCACCCACCACCATCCCGATCATGTGGGGCTGGCGGGCTGGTTCCAGTCGCGCGGGGCGGAGCTGATCACCACCCGCACCGCCTGGCTGATGGCGCGGATGCTGGTGCTCGATGTGCAGGAAGCGCCGACCGAGGAAACGCTTGCCTTCTGGCGCGGCGCGGGGATGGACGCGGAGATCTACGCCAGACGCGCGGCGGAGCGGCCCTTCAACTTCGCCGATGTCGTGGCCCCCATGCCGCTTGGCTACACCCGCATCCGCGAGGGCGACCACCTGCGCATCGGCGGGCGGGACTGGGACGTGCGGATCGGCCATGGCCACGCGCCGGAACATGCCACCCTGTGGTGCCGGGATGAACCGCTGGTTCTGGGGGGCGACCAACTGCTGCCGTCGATTTCCCCCAACCTCGGCGTCTACGCGACCGAGCCGATGGCCGACCCGGTGGCGGACTGGATCGAAAGCTGCGGCCACCTGGCGCGCTTCGCCCGGGCCGACCAGCTTGTCCTGCCCGGCCACAAGCTGCCCTTCACCGGGCTGCCCGACCGGATGCACCAGCTGATCGAGAACCACCACGGCGCCCTGTCACGTCTGCGTGAGCATCTGGACCGGCCCCGCGTTGCTTCCGATTGCTTTCTGCCCTTGTTCAAAAGGCAGATCGGCGAAGGCACCTATGGGTTGGCGCTGGTCGAGGCCATGGCCCATCTCAATCATCTGCTTGCCCTGGGCGAGGTCACGCGCAAGAAACGGGAGGACGGCGCGTGGCTATGGCAACTCAGGGAGGGGACGTGACACAGGATATCCAGACATCGGCCGAGGCCATGGAGGCAGCAGCGTTGCCAGATGCGGGCGTTGTGCATTGCGACCCCTGCACCCCGCCGACGCCCGAGCAACTGCCCCTGCCCGCGAAAGTGCAGGAAAAACCGGTGGAAGAGAAATCGCCCGCCGAATGGGCCTATGAACGGATCATTCTCTACATCCAGAATTTCGAGAAGCAGTTGGATGCGGAGCACGAGGTCGCCATGGGCTTTACCGGGTCCGACAGCGGCGTGATGCGGATCGAGGGGATGGGCTTCTTCGGTCCCGATATCCTGACCTTCTACGGCAGCGACGATGTGGGCATCAAAACCCAGATGATCCAGCATGTCAGCCAGCTGAACGTCACCCTGCGCGCCCTGCCGAAACTGCCCGACCGGCCCGCCCAGAGGATCGGTTTCCGGCTGGCCGGCGATCTGGAGGCCGAGGCCGAGGGCTGATGCGCGTTCTGTGCCTGAATGCCTGGGGCGGCAAGCTGCATGATGCGCTGATCGCGTATCTTGCGGACGCGTCCCCAGACATTCTGTGCCTGCAAGAGGTGACCCACAGCCCCGAAAGCGACAAGGATTGGCTGACCTATCGGGACGGCGATCATGTACTGAATCAGCGCGCCAACCTGTACCGCGATGTTGCCGCCGCGCTGCCTGATCATGCGTGCCAGTTCTGCCCGGCCGCGCAGGGTGTGCTGTGGGACGGGGACCGCCCGGTGCCCTCGCAATGGGGGCTGGCGACGTTCGTGCGGCGGACGGTGCCGGTGATCGGGCAGGTGCAAAAGTTCGTTCACAAGGGTTATGGGGCGCATGGGTTCGGGGACCATCCACGGTCCAGGAATGCCCATGGCGTCCGGGTCTGGGACCATGTCCGCGACCGGGCTTTGACCGTCGTTCACATGCACGGGCTGCGTGATCTGTCCGGCAAGGGCGATACCCCCGAACGGCTTGCGCAGGCGAAGCGTCTTGCGGCCCTGATCCAAGGCCTTGCCGAGCCAGGAGATGACGTTGTGGCCTGCGGCGATTTCAATGTTCTGCCTGACAGTGCCACCTTCGATATTCTGGCCGGGATCGGGCTGCGCGATCTGGTCACCGGACGGGGCCATGACGGCACACGCACCGGGCTCTATCCCAAGCCGGGCAAGTTTGCCGACTACATGCTGGTCAGCGCCTCTCTGGCGGAGGCCGGGTTCGACGTGGTGCGGAACCCGGAGGTGTCGGACCACTGCCCGCTGTTGCTGACCATAGAGCCCCGAGAGCCGGGTAAAACGGTCACATAAGGCCGCTACAAGGGGGTGAAGCCCGTGACAGGCGCGGCGAAATCGTCTAATTCGAATCGCAACGCAACACACAGGACGAATGGGGACAGACCCGATGGCAGACAACACCCACAAGCACGGTGAAATGGAGATCCGTGAGCAGGAAGCAACCTTCAACGGCTTCGTGAAATTCCTGACCAACAGCATCATTGCCTGTCTGGTCGTGGTGGTGATCCTGGCGGTGTTCTTCCAATGATCTTCCGGCGCGCGTTTCTGGCCCTCGGGCTCCTGCTCGGCTTGGCCGCCTGTGGCGCGGAACCGGTCTGGGCGCCCGACGAAGCCGTTGCGCGCGCCCGCTACGTTCCCGCCGGTCCGCCGACGGTGACGCTTTATACCATGATCTCGAACACCTCGGGGGCTGGTGGCCATTCCGCTCTTATGATCGACGGGGAACAGCGGCTGCTGTTCGATCCGGCTGGCACGTGGCACCACCCGCAGGCCCCCGAACGCAATGACGTGTTCTTCGGGATGAGCCCGCAACTGCATGACTTCTACATGGATTACCACGCGCGCGAGACCTACCACGTCGTGGTGCAGGAGGTGGAAGTGACACCCGCCATTGCCGCACAGCTGAGCCAGGCGGTGCTGTCCTACGGCGCGGTACCCAAGGCGCAGTGTTCCTTCTCGATCTCGCATATCCTCAGCCAGGTTCCCGGATGGGGCCACATCCAGCGATCCTACTTCCCACGCCGGACCATGGAATCCTTCGCGGAAATCCCCGGTGTGCGCGAAGAGCGGGTCTATGACGATGATTCCGACAACAACCGCGAGATTCTGGCGCGACAGGCGGCGGTGGAACTGCGCAATCAGCGGGTGGCCGAGATCATCGCAGATGGGGGCTGACCGTCGCCGCCAGGTCTGACCGCTTTCGCACCCCGCACCATCCGGTCGCGGGGTGTTTTCTTGCACCTTCATCGCTGCAAGACTGATCTGGAATATGCTGCCAAAGAAAAACCCCCGGGCCGGGTGGCGCGGGGGCGTCGTTCGGGCGGCAAGCCGCCCCTTGGTTCGCAAAGCCTGAACGGTGCTTAGAGCATCCCTTCGCGCTGCGCTTTCTTCCGAGCCAGCTTGCGAGCACGGCGAATTGCTTCGGCCTTCTCACGCGCTTTTTTCTCGGACGGTTTTTCGTAATGCTGCTTGAGCTTCATCTCACGAAAAACACCCTCACGCTGCAGCTTTTTCTTCAGAGCCCGGAGGGCCTGATCGACATTGTTGTCACGAACGCTAACCTGCATGTGGTTTTCACCACCTTTCTAAGTTGGAGTTGCAAGAATTTGCAGGAGGTGGCCGTTTAGCAAAAGCCCGGCTATATGTCCAGCATCTGCCACGCGTCCCGAAAGGAGACCCCGATGCAAGATCTGAAACACCAAATTCTCGATGCCGCCCTGCTGCATGTCGTCTTTGATGGCTGGTCCGAGGCCACGCTTACCGCTGCAATCGCGGACACCGGCGCCGATGCGGGCGAGGTGCGGGCGCTGTTCCCGCGCGGACCGGTCGACCTTGCGCTGGCGTTTCACCGGCGCGGCGATGACGCGATGGTGGCGGCGCTGACGCCTGCGGCGCTGGCGGGCATGAAGATCCGCGAAAAGATCACGCACGCGATTCGCATCCGGCTGGAAGCGATGGAGATGGATAAGGAAGCGGTGCGGCGCGGCACGACGCTGTTCGCCCTACCGATTCATGCGGGCGACGGGGCCAAGGCGCTGTGGGAAACCGCCGACAAGATCTGGACTGCGATCGGCGACGAAAGCAACGACTACAACTGGTACACCAAGCGCATGACGCTGTCGGGGGTCTATTCCTCGGTCGTGCTCTACTGGCTTGGGGATCACTCCGAAGGGCACGAGGCGACCTGGGCCTTCCTCGACCGGCGGATCGAGGATGTGATGCGCTTCGAGAAGTTCAAGGCGCAGGCGCGGGACAGCAAGCTGCTGAAACCGCTGATGGCGGGGCCGGAATGGCTGCTGAGCCATTTGAAGCCGCCGTCGAAAGGGGGCATGGCCGACATGCCGGGACATTGGGGCCGGAACGACGGTCAGGGGGAAGGATAAACGATGAGCCTGCCAGAGACGATGCGCGCGGTTGAAATCACGGAAGCCGGCGGGCCGGAGGTGCTGCGCCCGGTGACGGTGCCGGTGCCGTTGCCCTGTGCCGGGCAGATCCTGATCGCGGTGGACTATGCCGGCGTGAACCGCCCCGACGCGCTGCAGCGGGCGGGCAGCTACGCGCCGCCCGCCGATGCCTCGCCCCTGCCGGGGCTGGAGGCGGCGGGGACCGTGGCCGCCGTGGGGCCGGGCGTGTCCCTGTGGCAGGTGGGTGACAAGGTAACGGCACTGCTGCCGGGCGGCGGTTATGCCGAATACGTGCTGACCTTTGCCGACCACGCGCTGCCGGTGCCGCAGGGCATGGCGATGGACCGCGCGGCGGCGCTGTGTGAGACCTTCTTCACCGTCTGGTCCAACGTCTTCATGCGTGGGGGCTTGCAGGCGGGGGAGCGGTTTTTGGTCCATGGTGGATCGTCGGGCATCGGTACGACCGCGATCCAGTTGGCGCGGGAATTCGGCGCGCGGGTCTTCGCAACCGCCGGATCGGCAGAGAAATGCGCCGCCTGCGAGGATCTGGGCGCGGAACGGGCGATCAACTACCGCGAGGAGGATTTCGCGGAGGTGCTGCGCGGAATGGGCGGCGCGGACCTGATCCTCGACATGGTGGGTGGGCCCTATATTGCGAAGAACCTCAAGGCGCTGGCCGATGACGGGCGGCTGGTGCAGATCGCGTTTCTGCAAGGCCCCAAGGCCGAGGTGAATTTCGCACAGCTGATGACTCGGCGGTTGACCATGACGGGATCGACCCTGCGCCCGCAAAGCGTACAGGCCAAGGCGCGCATCGCGGCGGAACTGGCGGCGAATGTCTGGCCGCTGCTGGAGGCGGGCAAGATCGGGCCGGTGATGGATTCCGAATTCCCGCTGGAAGATGCCGCGGGGGCCCATGCGCGGATGGAGAGCTCCGCCCATATCGGCAAGATCGTCCTGAAGGTCCGCTGACGCGGTTTCGCCGACTGCGTCGTCGACTCGGGAGCGGCTCTCGTCAGGCTCCTTCGGAGCCCTCCTCGGGCCGCGTTGCCACGGGTTAGGGGGGGGCAGGTTTGGACCGGTGAGGCTTGCTCCGGGCCGAACGGGAGGCGGGTCGCGCCCGTGCGTCGTGCCGGAACCAGGGATTGCCGCCGGGCTGCATTTGTCGCTGAATACGTGGCATACGGCCCTGTCCGAGGAGTGACCGACCATGCTGCGCATTCTGAAACATCCGGTGTTCCTTCGCCTTTTCACGGCGCAGGTCGTGGCACTACTTGGCACCGGGCTGTTGACCGTGGCGCTGGCGCTGCTGGCCTATGATCTGGCGGGCGATCGGGCGGGCACGGTTCTGGGCACCGCGCTGACGATCAAGATGGTGGCCTATGTGGGCCTGTCGCCTGTTCTGGCCGCTGCATTGGCGCATGTGCCACGCAAGGCGGTGCTGGTGGGGGCGGACCTGATCCGGGCCGGCGTGGCGCTGGCGCTGCCCTTCATCGACGGGGTCTGGCAGATCTACGGGCTGATCTTCGTGTTGCAGGCGGCATCGGCCAGCTTCACGCCCGCCTTTCAGGCGACCATCCCCGATGTGCTGACAGATGAGGCGGACTATACCAACGCCCTGTCGCTGTCGCGGCTGGCCTATGATCTGGAAAACCTGCTCAGCCCGACGATTGCCGGGCTTCTGCTGCTGGTTGTCAGCTATTCGATGCTGTTTGTCGGAACCGTCGCAGGGTTCCTGATTTCGGCGGTCCTGATCCTGAGCGTGTCCCTGCCCGCGCGGGCCAGCGGAACGCAGAGACCGTTCCGCGAACGGCTGACACGCGGGACGTTCATCTACCTTGCCACGCCCCGCTTGCGGGGGTTGCTGGCCCTGAACATGGCCGTCGCCGCCATCATCGCCTTCGTGCTGGTCGATACGGTGGTCCTGGTGCGGGGGCGATTTGACGGAGGGGAGCGAGAAGTGGCCATTGCGATGGCAGCCTTCGGGGCCGGGTCCATGGCGGCGGCGCTGGCGCTGCCCCGGTTGCTGACATGGCTGGCCGACCGGGCGGTGATGCTGGCGGGTGGAACCGGGCTGGCCCTGATCGGGTTTGGCTACGCGCTGGTTCTGCGAGGAGAGGGGCAAAGCTGGGGTCTGCTGCTGGCGATCTGGGCGGTTCTGGGCCTGTGCAATTCGGCGGTGATGACGCCCTCGGGCCGGTTGCTGCGCAGGTCCGCCCATGAGGAGGACCGGCCGGCGATCTTCACGGCACAATTCGCGCTGTCCCATGCCTGCTGGCTGCTGGCCTATCCCGCGGCGGGGTGGTTGGGGCCGTGGCTGGGGCTTGAGACGACGCTGGCCGTGCTGGCCCTGCTGGCGGGCGGTTCGGTTCTGCTGGCCATGCGGGTCTGGCCCGCCAGCCGCCGCGATGTGATTGAACACAGCCACCCGGATCTGCCGCCAGATCACCCGCATCTGCGCGCCCATGGCGGCGCGCGGCGGCATAGCCACCGGATCATCATTGATGACGAACACCTACACTGGCCGCCTCAGGGCTAGGGGGCGGGGAACGCTCCCGCCCCTTGGGGTCCATCACATGGGCAGGATCTCGGCGACCTCAACGCTGCCGCCATCGTCAAGGATCGGGCAGGTCCTGGCCATTCCGGCTGCGGCATCCTGATCGGCAGCCTCGACGATGGAATAGCCCGAAACAGGGTTCGATCCGCCGTTGTCGGCCACACCAGCGGAGCTGACGGTCTTGGACAGCCCAACCGGCGCGCCGCCATCCACGAGAGCGTTGCCGAGGCTTCCCATCCAGGCGCCCCAGGCAGCCATGACACGCTCCTGCTCGGCTGGGTCGGATGGCGCCTTGCCGCCGTGATAGACGAAAATGAACTTGGACATGGGGAGGATCTCCTTCGGGTCAGGTGGCGAGAAGGGCGTCGAGCTTGGTCAGCGACGAGCTCCAGCCGGTGTTGTGATTTGCGACGGCATCTTCATCGGCGAGATCGACATGAGAGAGACGGAACAATGTGCCGCCTGACCCGTCCGGTTCCACGGTA
This sequence comes from Nioella sediminis, assembly GCF_001879695.1. GTDB lineage: Bacteria > Pseudomonadota > Alphaproteobacteria > Rhodobacterales > Rhodobacteraceae > Nioella > Nioella sediminis. The sequence goes on along the minus strand of NZ_MNBL01000125.1, from coordinate 701 downwards.
AAGGTCACATGGCTTTCCGGGCCGCGCGTGTCAGTATCGTCATGCCAGGCCCATGTGAAGCCGACGGATCGGGGCGGGTCCACATGGGTGACCTGGCCGGTCACCTTGTAGCGCGCGCCGTCTGCATTGATCATGACCGAGCCCCAGGGGCCGAGCCGGGTAAAGTCGAGAGTGTCGGACTCGACCCGGAGCCCCTCGGGACCCCACCATTGCAAGAGTGCCTCTGGCCGGGAGATCGCTTCGAAAACCCTTTCGGGGGTTGCCGCGAAGTGGCGGGTCAGGGTGAGATCGGCCATAGTCAGCTCTCCTTCTGGCTGTCGAGGATCTGGGCAAGTCGGTCGAGGCTGCCCTCCCAGAACTCCCGTTTTGATATGGTCCAGCTGGCGATGGCCTGAAGGGCCTCGGGCTCTACTGAATAGATGCGCCGCTGCGCGTCGATCTGCTGGCGGATGACACCGGCCTGGCGCAGCACCTTGAGATGCCGGGAAATGGCCGGGGCGGAGATATCGGCAATATCCTGAAGCTGGCCGGCGCTTTGTGGTCCGTCCGACATCAGCCGGGTGACAATGGCCAGCCTTGTGGGGTCGCCGAGGGCCGCGAATTTGGGCGCGAGGGGGGTGGGGGTGCTCTCCATAGTTGAATAACATAATAGTTAATTAACAAAGGAGTCAATAGAGTCCTGTCAGCTGCTGTGCGAAAGC